>NZ_DASVWK010000828.1:0-4708 GCF_036389735.1 Archangium sp.
CCGCCCCCGCCCGAGCCGCGACCCACGGCCGAGCCGCCCAAGCCAGAGCCCCCTCCCCCTCCCCTTCCTCCCCGGCCGCCAGTGCCCGAGGCCCAGCGCCCCTTCGTCCTGCCACCGGTGCAGCGGGCCCTCCAGGACTACGAGTTGGTCCTGCCCCCGGGGGTGCTGGAGCTGTTCCTCGCCGACAAGTACACCCCGGAGCAGGACGCCATCTTCCGCTGCAATGGCGTGAGCTACCCGGTGAAGGTGCGCCTGCGCGGTGCCTCCGCCCGGGACTTCCCCAAGAAGAGCTGGAACGTGCAGTTCGAGGGAGATGCCCGCTTCGAGGGGCGCAAGTCGCTCAACCTCGTCGCCGAGTATGGGGATGCGACGATGCTGGCGGAGAAGCTCGCCTATGACGTGCTGGCGGCGCTGCGCGTGCCCGCCCCGCGCGCGAAGTACGTGCGGTTGAGCATGAATGGCCGCTACGAGGGCGTCTTCGTGGACATCGAGCAGGTGGACAAGTCCTTCCTGCGCGCCCACGACTTCCCGGACGACGACGCCAGCATCTACCGCGCTGGATGGAAGGACTCCGAGCTCAAGCTGCGCTCCTGGAAGGTTCCCTACCAGGGCGACTGGTCGAAGAAGACGAACGAGAAGCAGCCGCAGGACGACCTCGACGAGGTGCTGTACCTCATCAACCGCACGCCCGAGCCGGAGCTGCCCCGCGTGCTCGCGCGCCACCTGGAGTTGGAGTGGTACCTGCGCTCCATGGTCCTGGACGCGCTCCTGGCCAACAACTACGTCGAGGACTCGGAGAGCTACTTCATCCACGACAAGGTGACGAAGCGCTGGGTGTACGTGCCGTGGGACCTCAACAACGTGGACGCGCGCTGGTGGCACGAGGTGGCCCTCACCGAGGACCCGCGCCCCATCTACGAGCACCCGCTCTTCCCCTTCACGCTCACCGATGACGTGGTGGCCAGACGGTACGAGACCCGCAGGAGAATCCACCCGGGCTACCTGCCCGTCTTCTCCAACCTGGGCACGCGCGTGGTGATGAACCCGGAGCTGCGCGCCCAGCTCGTGGCCCGGCTCGAGAAGGCGCTGGACGAGCTCTTCACCCCCGAGGTGATGGGGGCCCACATCGACGCGCTGCACGCGCTCATCGCCCCGTCCATGGCCGGGGATCCTTATATGGACCCCGCGAAGTTCCAGGCGGGCCGTGCCTTCATGAAGGACTTCGTCCGGCTGCGTCGGGACTTCGTCCAGAAGGAGCTGACGCGCTACCGCACGCGGCCACCCGGGCTGGTGCTGGAGGCACTGGACGCTCGCGAGGGCTGGGTGGAGCTGCGCAACCGGGGCGAGCAGCCCGTGAATGTGGCGGGGCTGGTGCTCACCACGCACCTGCGGCGGAGCATCCCCGAGCTCCTGAGGCCCGAGCTGCCACCCGAGCCTCCGTCGGAGACGCCAACGTATGGCCCTGCCCTGGGTGTCTTCCTCCCGGCTCGCGAGCTGCTGCCCGGTGAGCGGGGGCGTTTCACCGCGGCCGAGCTGGGCCTCACCTTCACGCTCGACGGGGAGCTCGGCCTCTTCGACGGCCAGTCCGTGGTGGGGATGAAGGACGCCCTCTTCTACGGGAAGCTGCCCGAGGGGAAGCACTACGAGCGCACCGACACGGGGACGTGGGAGGTGAAGTGAGCGGGGCCCGCCGCCCTCAGCCCCGCGACTCGGAGAGTGAGCGGAGGAGTTCCTCCGCACACGCCTTGCCACCCCGGACGGCGCCCTCCTGACTGCCGAAGAAGGGCTGCTGCGTCCAATCTCCCGCGAGGAAGAGGTTGGACACCGGGGTGGCCTGGGCCGGGCGCCGGGACATGGCCCCGGGCAGCGGACGCACCAGGTGCTTGCGGTGCTTGAGCACCACGGCCTTCCTCACCTTCGCCTCGCGAATCTCGGGCTGCACCTTCCCGAGCGACTCGAGCACCCGCTGCACCAGGGCCTCGTCCGAGTCCTCGAGCAGGTCATCCGCGGGCGAGACGATGACGGACAGGCGGCTGCCCTCGCCGTACGGGTAGGCGTTGCGCGCCTGGTCCTGGTAGACGCACGCGTGGCTGTGGGCCACCAGGGTGAAGGCCTCGGTGCCGCCCACGACGTCCCGGTCGAACCAGAGCTGCACGGAGATGGCGGGAGCCACCGGCAGCGTGGCGAGCTGCGCGAAGAAGGGCTCCTGTCTCAGCGGCTCCGGCACCAGCGGCACCAGCTCCCAGACGGGAATGGCCACCACGTACCGGTCCCCCTGGAGCCGCTCACCGTTCTCGAGGACGAAGCCGTCCACCTTCCCCAGCCCGCCGCCCGCCCCGGGGGTGTAGAGGATTTCCTTCAGCTTCGTGCCGGTGCGGATCGTGACGTCGCGCTCCCGCAGGTAGTTCGCGAGGGGCTGGAAGATGATCTCATCGCGCGCGCCGCGATAGCCGCCCAGCAGCGCATGGGGCAGGTCGTAGGCGAAGTGGTGGATCCACGAGAGGAAGTTGTAGGCGGAGTATTGCTCGGGCTCGCTGAACTGGATGCCGCGGCAGAAGGGGCGGATGAAGCGCTCGAGCACCGTGACGTCCCCGTTCACCCGCTCCCACCAGTCGACCACGGTCTCGCCATCGTGCTGGGTGCGCAGGTGCTCCAGGGGCAACACCCCCGGCGCGGCGAGCGGTATCAAGGACAGCTTGTCCAGCGGCCCGAGGTACTCGTTCTGTCCGAGGATGCTCACCACCGTCTTCACCGGTGAGCGCAGTGGGTTGATGACGAACGTGGCGTGCGCGCCGTCGGGATCCTGGAGCCGCAGCTCCTGCATCCAGAAGAGGGTCTTGTCCGGGTCCCTGCCGATGCCTCGCAGGAGTGCCTTGAACTCCGAATACACGCCGAGGAAGAGGTGCAGCCCCTGCTCCACCCAGTCCCCGTCCTTGTCCCGGAAGGTGGAGGCCCGCCCACCGAGGTACGGCAGGCCCTCGAGGAGCGTCACCGAGCAGCCCTGGTCCACGAGGTACTTCGCGCACGTCAGCCCCGCCAGCCCGCCCCCCGCGATGACGACCCGCTTCACCATACCCTGCCTCCAGTCACGCTCTCAGGTCCGCCCCGTCGCCAACCGCTCCCGGGCAGCGGGGCGGACGGGGGCTCCGCGGGTCCGGGTGTGCTCACGTCCCGCTCGAATCAGCGCCCACCCCACCACCACCAGCAGCGCGCCGAAGAGGAGGAAGCCCACGTCCCAGGCGAGCTGCCCCGCCCCGGGATGGACGTGGTGGATGCCGAGCCATTGGTGGTCGATGAGCCCCTCCACCACGTTGAAGGCGCCCCACCCCAGCGAGAGGGAGCCGACGAAGGTGCGGGTGGACCAGGGCACCTCGGGGCGCTTGCCCGCGCGCCACAGGAGGGCGAGGCCCACCACCGTCACCAACCACGTGAAGGCATGGAAGAGACCGTCCCAGAACATGTTGACCTTCATCGCCACGAGGTCCGTGGGCGGGAGCTGGGACGAGAGCATGTTGTGCCACTGGAGCACCTGGTGCAGCAGGATGCCGTCGAGAAAGCCCCCCAGGCCCGTGCCGAGCAGCACGCCCGCCGAGATGACCGCCCCCTGGTGCCGTGGATTGTTCCTCATTGCTCCCCCTCCGCCGTGCTCGACAGCCCGATGCGGTACAGCAGCGCGCTGAGCGCCCCGATGAGCAGGAACGGCACGACCACCATCACCAGATGGCTCCAGAAGTCCTCGCCCAGGACCGAGGCCCTCACCACCTGCGCGGTGGAGCAGTTCGGACAGGCGAGCGCGCCCGTCGTCACCAGCAGGACCGCCAGCACTGCGAAGAGCTGAAGCTGGCGATGGCTCATCGGACAGACCCTCGGGTGGGTGCTCCGCTCCGAGGGTAAGCATGGCGTGGGAATGGAACAGCGAACACGCAAGCCGAGCAGCCAGGAGAGGGGCGGAACGCCAGGGGCTTCCCCACCCTTCAACGCCGCTCGCGCACCACCAGCGTCCGGCGCGCGCTGAGCCCCCGATCGTCCGAAACGAGAATCTCGTGGGTGCCCACGGAGGGCGCCCACCACACCCGCTCATCCGCTCGCGCCGTGGCCAGGAAGGCCCCGTCCACGAACCACGTCAGCTCCCGGTCCTCCTCGGACTCGGCCTCCAGTGGCACCTCCTGCTGATCCGCCGCCACCCCTGGGATGAGGAGCGCCACCTGCCCCTCCCCGGGCGAGGTGATCTCCGGTGCCCGCCGCGCGCCCCCGGGCTCACAGCCGGGCGCGAAGGCGGGAGGCTGGGGCAGCAGGCGGTGCTGCTCGGCCAGCCAGCGCCGGATGCTCGCCGGCCAGGAGAGGTACACGCGCGACTCCGTCTGTCGCCCCGAGCGGCACACGGGACTCACCGCCAGCCCCGTCTTCACGTCCACCTCCACCCGCTGGTGGTAGGGACAGGGCTCGGTGGGCACGTGGCTGCGCCTGGCGAACACCATCCGCCGTTGCGTACACGCCTCCGTGGCGAGGTGACCCGAGTAGGCGCACACCTCCACCTGGGTGAGTTCCGAGGGCACCACCGCGTCCGCGTCCTCCAGCCGCCCCCGAGGCCCCAGGGCCTCCAGGAGGTCGAAGAGGAGGGGCCCCGCCGCCTCCGCCCCCACGAGGTGCACGCTGGGCGCGTTGTCGAAGTTGCCCACCCACACCACGGCGGTGTGCCGGGGCCCGG
>NZ_DASVWK010000829.1:0-2613 GCF_036389735.1 Archangium sp.
AGCGGGGCCAACAAGGCCAAGGCCGCCACCGGCCGCCGCTTCCACGAGCGCCGCCGCTCGGGCAAGGACTTCGGGCCCTACGAGGAGGGCGTCATCGACAAGATGCTCGAGGACGGCCAGCTCCTCGGCAACGAGGACGTCTCCAACGACGCCGACGCGTGGACGCCCATCGGTACGGTGCCCACCTTCGCCACGGCCATCCAGAAGCTGATGGAGGGTCCGGGCACGCCCGCCACTCCCGCGGCGCCCGCGATGCCCACCGGTGAGCCCGGCTCGAAGGTCGGCCAGTCCCCGGCCACCAGCACCGCCAACATGGAGCGGTTGAACCAGCTCTACGGCGGCCGCATGGCGGCGGTGGCCGTGGTGGACAGCACCTCGCGCCTCGAACTCTTCCTCAACAAGGTGAAGCAGCGCCTGCCGCTGGTCATCGGTGCGACGGCGGCGGTGGCGGTGCTCGGCGTGGGCCTGGGCTTCGGCACCACGCGCTACGGTGTCTTCGGACTCAAGAAGTTCTTCCCCACCACGGTCAAGGCCGGCTCGTCGGAGGCCGCGAACGTGGAGGCCGCGCACAAGGCGCTGCTGCAGGACTCCTTCCAGGGCTACAAGCAGGCCCGGACGCTGAGCGAGTCGGTGCTGGCCAGCGACGAGTACCCGGCGGTGCGCGCCCTGTGGTGCCAGTCCGTCTTCTACCTCCAGCGCCGCTACTCGTCCGCCCAGGGCTCGGATCTGGCCCGCTGCCGCTCCGAGGAGGAGGCCGCGAACCTGGAACTGCTGGGCGAGAAGAACGTCGAGTACGTCAAGTACCTCGCGGGCAAGGCCCTCACCGCGCGGGATGCGGAGACGGCCGCGCAGCTCGTGCAGGACATCTGGAGCCGCGACGGCAACCAGTCCGACGTCGAGCTGGCCTTCCTGCTCGCCGAGTCCCAGGCGGCCCGCAAACAGAATGACCAGGCCATCGAGACGCTGAAGCGGGTGCTGGAGCAGCAGGCCGACTCGGTCAAGGCCCACCACGCGCTGGGCAACCTCTACCAGGCCACCGGCAAGGCGGACGAGGCGGTCAAGTCCTACGAGGCCGCGCTCAAGGCGGAGCCCACCCGCGTCATCTCCGCGCTGGAGCTGGCCGCGGTGCAGGTGCTGCTGCGCAAGGACGCGCAGAACGGCCTCGAGGCCACCGAGCGCGCGCTCGACGAGAAGGTCCAGGCGCAGATGGGGCCGGCGGAGCTGGCCCGCGCCCGCACCCTCAAGGGCATCGCCCTCTTCCAGCTGCACAAGCCCAAGGAGGCCGAGCAGGAGCTGAGGGCCGCGCTGGAGAAGGACCCCACCTCCGTCCTCATCAAGGGCAACCTGGCCCACGTGCTGCGCGCCCAGCGCCGCTTCGTGGATGCCCTGCCCCTCTACGAGGCGGTGTCCCAGGCAGAGCCGCAGAACCTCGAGTACGCCGACGGGTACATCAGCACGCTGGTGGTCACCGGCAAGATGCAGGACGCGCAGAAGGCGGTGGAGGCGGCCAACAAGCGCTTCCCGGGCAGCGCCCGCATCGCGTACCTCTACGGCCGCATCGACGAGGCGCGCGACAGCAACGCCTCCGCCGAGCAGCACTACCAGAGCGCCATCAAGGCCGACGCCGAGCTCTTCGAGGCCAACGTCTACCTCGGCCGCTTCTACCTGCGCCTGCGCCGCAACAAGGACGCGCGTGAGCAGCTCGAGCTGGCCGCGTCCAAGGCGCCCCAGAACGCCACCGTGCGCTCGGGGCTCGGGGAGCTGGCGCTCGCCGAGGGCAACATCCCCACGGCCCAGGAGGAATTCGCCCGCGCCGTCGAGTTCGACCCCAACCTCGCCGATGCCCACCTGGGCCTGTCCCGCCTGGCGCTGCTGGACGGGGACCTGGAGAAGGCCCAGACGGAGTCCAACACCGCCTTGGAGCTGGATCCCAACCTCAAGGGAGGCCGGTTGCAGCACGGCACCGTGCTGTTTCGCCTGGGCAAGCTGGACGAGGCCATCGCCGAGCTGGAGCAGGCCAAGAAGGAGGATCCGCGCTCGGTGAGCGCGCCCATCACCCTGGGCGCGGTGTACCTCGCCAAGGGCAACGGCAAGGAGGCCGAGGCCAACGTGCTGCTGGCGCTCAAGAGCGAGCCCTCCAACCCCGAGGCGAACTTCCAGATGGCGCTGGTGAAGGCCAAGAGCGGCGAGTTCACCCAGGCGCTGGAGAGCATGAAGAGCGCCGTGGACCGCGCCCCCAAGCGCGCCGACTACCGCTACACCTACGGGGTGCTCTTCCGCGACGCCAAGCAGCCGGCGGACGCCATCGAGCAGTGGAAGCAGGCCGTGGCGCTCGACCCGCAGCTGGCCGACGCCCACGAGGCCCTGGGACAGTCCTACCTTGAGAGCAACCAGCTGGATGAGGCCATCAAGGCCTTCCAGACCACGCTCAAGGTGGACCCCAAGCGCACCCGGGCACTCGCCGCCATTGGCGACGCGCACTTCACGGCCATGCGCTGGCGTGAGGCCGTCCGCAGCTACGAGCAGGCGCTCAAGGCGGACCCGAGCCTCACCTCCGTCTTCTACAAGATGGCGCGCTGCTACAGCGAACAGAACCAGCACGCCAAGTCCATC
>NZ_DASVWK010000830.1:0-3418 GCF_036389735.1 Archangium sp.
AGGAGCCTGCGCCTGCCCGGGCTCCTGAACCCAAGGCCAGCAAGGCGGACGCCGAGGCGAAGGTCGTCGAGAGCGGAGAGGACGAGGACGAGGACGTCCACGAGATTGGCGTCGCGGAGGACACGGAAACGGAGCCTCCGAGCCCGGGCCCGGTGAAGACCAAGGCCTCGCTTAAGGCCAAGGCTCCGGCCAAGAAGGCGGCTCCTGCAAAGAAGGCCGCCCCCGCGAAGAAGGCAGCGGCCAAGAAGGCGGCTCCTGCAAAGAAGGCCGCGCCGAAGGCCAAGATGCCTGCTCGGGGCTCGACCAAGGCCAAGACAAAGCCAGCCGCTCGCAAGGGCGCCGCTCGGAAGAAGTCGGCGGCCTCCCGTGTAGCCAAGAAGGCTCGGCGCTGACCTCACTCGGAGACGCGACTCGCATGGACAGCTTCCTGGATCGCCTCATCACGCTCGCTCTCGACGAGGACCTCGGGGCGGCCGGTGACATCACCACCGAGGCCCTCGTCCCCGTGGACGCCCTGGGCACCGCCGAGCTCATCGCCAAGGAGCGGCTCGTGCTCTCCGGGCTGGATGCCTTCGTCCGCGCCTTCCACCTCGTGGACCCGGACCTCCGCGTGGAGCTCCTCGCTCGCGACGGGCAGGAGGTCCAGAACAAGGCCCTGGTGGCCCGGGTGCACGGCCGCATGCGCGCGCTCCTCACCGCCGAGCGCACTGCCCTCAACATCGTCCAGCGCACCTCGGGCATGGCCACCATGGCCCAGCAGGTCATGGCCGCGGTGCGCGGCTCGAAGCTGCGCATCCTCGACACGCGGAAGACGGCTCCCGGCATGCGCTTTCTGTCCAAGCAGGCCGTGAAGGCCGGGGGCGCCTTCAACCACCGCTTCGGCCTCTTCGATGGCGTCCTCATCAAGGACAACCACATCGCGGCCGTGGGTGGCTCCGTCCGCGAGGCGCTTCGCCGCGCCCGCGCCAACGCCCCTCAGTTGGTGAAGATCGAGATCGAGGTCACCACCCTCGAGCAGCTCACCGAGGCGCTCGAGGAGGGCGCCGACGTGGTGATGCTCGACAACATGGACGACGAGCAGATCCGCCGCGCGGTGGAGCTGGCCGCCGGCCGCATCCCGCTCGAGGTCTCCGGCGGCATCACCCTGGAGCGCCTGCCGCGCCTGGCGAAGCTCGGCGTGGACTTCGTGTCCATGGGCGCGCTCACGCACTCGGCGCGCGCCATGGACCTCTCCCTGGAGATCGTCCAGGCGAAGTAGCCCGGCCGTTCAGCGGCCGGGGTTGATGGCCTCGGAGCGGGGCTCCCCCTCGGCGGAGGCGGGGGCGCCCATCTCCAGCAGCGCCGCCACCGTGGGCGCCACATCCGTGGTGCTGATCCGCTGCGTGTACGTGCCCGGCTTCACCCCCCTGCCCGCGAAGATGACGGGCACCTGCCGGTCGTACGCGTACGGAGTGCCATGGTTGGTACCCGTGGGCTCGGCGCTGATGACGTGGAAGGGCTTCACCACGTAGAGCACGTCGCCGCTGCGCCCCGCGTAGTAGCCGCGCCGCAGGGGCTCCACCAGCCCCGCCACGTCCGGCGCCGTGTAGAGGTCGTCGCGGGCCACCGCGAGGGTGACGGCGGGCTGCTTCCCCAGCCACATCGCCGCGGCCCTCCGCACCGCCGCGCCGTCCACCTTGCCGCCCTCCAGCGTCTTGCCTCCCAGGTAGACGTCCAACTCCTCGATGGTGGCGGTGATGTCCCCGCCGAACTGGGCCCGCAGCGCCTCGGTCAGCTCCTTGGAGAGGTCGGTCGGGTTCACCCGCACGGCGGCCACCCCCGAGGCGGCCCACTGCTCGGGCACCGCCGCACCGCCGTGGTCCGCCGTGAGCACCACGAGGAGGTTGGCACGGCCCCCCGCGGCCTTCTCGGCCACGGCCACCAGGTCGCCCACCGCCTTGTCCAGTCGGTAGAGCGCGTCCTGCATCTCCCACGAGGTGGGTCCGTACTGGTGGAAGACGCGGTCCGTGGCGCTGAAGCTCACCGCGAGCAGATCCGGTACGTCGTCCTTGCCCAGGCCCTCGCCCTCGATGGCGGCCCGGGCGGCCCGCACCACGTGGTCCAACGCCAGCGGGGAGATGGCGAAGGCGCTGTAGGCCTGGGGGCCGGGCGCGTTCAGGCCTCCGGTGAGCGGATGCGGGAAGGTGCGTCCCAGTCCGTAGTGCTCCCCCTCGTAGGAGCGATCGTCCTCCCCCGTGTACTCGGTGCGCGGCAGCAGCGGCTCCCAGGGCTTGCCGAACCAGGCCTCGGGCGGGTGGCTCGTGTTGAAGTCCTTCAGCCAGCCGGGCAGCTCCTTCGTGTACCAGGTGCCCGTGATGAACTTCCCCACCGTCTCGTCGTACCAATAGGCCTGCCCGAGCCGGCCGGCCAGCGGGATGGCGGAGCGAGCCTTGCCCGACAGCGCGATCGCCTTGCCGCGCTCCTGCGTCGTCAGCCGCAGCCGGTCCGCCAGCGTCTCCGCCATGAGGGTGGCTGGACTCACGTCCTCGTTGGAGAGGGGCGCCTCCAGCAGCGGATGCGCCGGGTCCGGGAAGACGCGCTCGGGCTTGCCCGTGGCCCGGTCGATGATCCGGTTGTCCACGATGCCGTGGCGCCAGGGGTTGGCGCCGGTGGACAGCGTCGTGTGGCCCGGCGCGGTGCGCGGCTTGGCGTACGTGTACTCCGCGTAGGGGAAGAAGGCGCTGGAGTCGATGAGCTGGCGCAGCCCGCCCTTGAGGCGCGGTTTCGTGCGCAGCAGCAGATCCGTCCCCATCGCGTCCACGGTGATGAAGAGCGTCAGCCGGGGGGGCTTCGCCAGGGCGGGGAAGGCGAGCAGCATTAGCAGGAAGGGGAGGGGGCGGAGCATAGGGCCGTCGATCCTCCACGCCTCGTGCTCAGAAGCAACCAATCCCGAGCGCGATGCTTTCCGGTCGGACACTCCCCTGTTACGGTCGAAGCGACCCATGGTCGAGGCACGACTTCGAGTGATTTACGGCGACACAGACCAGATGGGCGTCGTGTATCACGCCAATTATTTCCGCTACTTCGAGTTCTCCCGTGGCGAGTACTTCCGCGCGCGCGGAGGCAGCTACGTCGAGATGGAGCGCCAGGGGCTGATGCTGCCCATCGTGGAGGCCACCGCCTCCTACAAGGCGCCGGCCCGCTACGACGACGTGCTGCTCATCCACCCCCGGGTGAGCGAGGTGAAGCGGGTATCGCTGGCCTTCACCTACGAAGTCTTTCGCGAGGGGGGCCCGGACACCCCCCTGTGTACCGGGCGCACCGTCCACGCCTGCGTGAGCCGCGAAGGCAAGCCCACCCGGCTGCCGGACGCGCTCGTCCGCCTGTTACACGACGCCTGAGTTCCTACTTCTTCCCCTACGTTTCAAGGAGACACCCA
>NZ_DASVWK010000831.1:0-2790 GCF_036389735.1 Archangium sp.
GATCCTCCGCGAGAACATCGAGGCCGGCAAGGAGCACAACTTCTCCCAGCACATCTGGGACGGCGATCCCCTGGGCGGGTACGACTTCTCGTCCATCATGCACTACGACAGCTATGCCTTCTCCATCAACGACCTTCCGACCATCCAGAAGCTCGACGGAGGGCTCATCCACCGCGGCAACGTGCTGAGCACCGGGGATATCTCCGCAGCGAACAGACTCTATCCCGACTTCGTCGACTCCTCGGCTCCACATTTCCGCACCGGGGATTTCAACGGCGACGGCCGCACCGACTGGTCCTGGTACTGGCCGCAGGCGAACACCTTCGTGGTGGCGATGTCCAACCTCGACGGCAGCATCACCCGCGTCTACAACGACACCTCGGGCTGGGGAAACTGGTCGGCCGGCAGCTTCTTCAATACGGGAGACTTCAACGGGGATGGCCGCACCGACTGGTCCTGGTACGCCCCCTGGGCCAACAACTTCATGGTGATGCTCTCCAACGGCAATGGCTCCTTCTCACTCGTGCAGAGCAACACCTCGGTTTGGGGCAACTGGTCGAACGGCAGCTTCTTCAATACGGGAGACTTCAACGGGGATGGCCGCACCGATTGGTCCTGGTATGCCCCCTGGTCCACTGCCTTCCTCGTGATGCTCTCCAACGGCAACGGCACCTTCACGACCGTGCAGACCGGCACCGCGAGTTGGGGTGACTGGTCGAACGGCAGGTTCTTCAGCACCGGGGACTTCAACGGGGATGGCCGCACCGACTGGTCCTGGTACGCCCCCTGGTCCAACGCCTTCATCGTGATGTTCTCCAACGGCAACGGCACCTTCACGACCGTGCAGAACAGCACCGCGGGCTGGGGTGACTGGTCGGCCGGCAGCTTCTTCAGCACCGGGGACTTCAACGGGGATGGCCGCACCGACTGGTCCTGGTATGCCCCCTGGTCCCACGAGTTCATCGTGATGTTCTCCAACGGCAACGGTTCCTTCTCGGCCGTGCAGAACAACACCTCGGGTTGGGGCAACTGGTCGGGCGGCAAGTTCTTCAGCACCGGGGACTTCAACGGCGATGGCCGCATGGATTGGTCCTGGTACGCCCCCTGGTCCCACGAGTTCCTCGTGATGAAGTCCAACGGAAGCGGCGGCTTCCACTGAGACTTGGACGGAGGGGAGCGCGGGGCTGGAGGAGGACTCGCCACCCTCCCCTCCAGCCCTCCCCCTCAACTGAGTGCTGTCCTCAGCTCCGCTACTTCTTCTTCGCGGCGGGTTTGACGCCGGAGACCGGCTTCACCACGGCGGGCCTGGCGGCGGGGGACGGCGCCGGGGCCTTCTTCACCGAGGCGGCCACCACCGCGGACGGGGCCTGCTCGGCGGGGGCGAGGACGATCTCGATGCGCCGGTTCAGGCTCCGTCCCTCCGCCGTCTGGTTGGAGGCGATGGGCTGGTACTCGCCATAGCCCAGCGCGGCGAGCATCGTGGGCGGCACGCCCTGCTCCTGCAGGAGTTGCACGACGACGAGCGCGCGGGTGGTGGACAGCTCCCAGTTCGAGGCGAACTCCGTCTTCCCGTCCGTCGGCAGCGGCACGTTGTCCGTGTGGCCCTCGACCCGGATGAGCTTCCCCTGCACGTCCTTGAGCGCCTGCGCCACCTTCTCCAGTGCTTCCTGGCCCTCCTTGTTGAGCCGGGTACTGCCGGAAGAGAAGAGGATCTTGTCCTTCATCTTCACCACCATCCGGCCCTTGAGCTCGGACAGCTCGATCTTCCCGGTCTTGATCTCCTCCTTGAGGCTCCTGGCGAGGTTCTCGTACTCGCTGGACTTCTTCTCGAGGGCCTCCTTGGCCGCGGCGAGCTTCTCGGTGCTCCGGGACAGCTCCTGGTTGAGCTCCGACAGCTCGTCCACGCGCTTGCGCAGCGCGCGGCGCTCCGCGTCGCTATGGGCGAGCGAGGACTCCAGCTCCGCCTTCTCCTTCTCCGCCGCCTCGGAGGCGGCCCTGGTCTCGGAGAGCTTCTGCTCCAGGGCCTTCATCTGCTCCTGTTGCTCGTCGTACTGCTGCTTGAGGTTGTGAGCCTCCAACGACTTCGCGTCCAACGCCTTCTGCGAGACACAGCCGAGCAATGGAACCAGCAGGAGGACACACCAGCGCATGCGCATTCGAGGCTCCTTGGATTGAAGAGCGTCCTTATACCTCCGAGCCCACGCGAGGGAGAGGGCGCGGATTCCCCACCGAGGAGTCGAACGTGGGCAAACACAACGGCGTCACTCGAAAACTTCCACCGGGAAATCCTTTAGTGCCAGGACTCGGGATAGGGTGGCGGCAAACCAGAGAGGGAGCAACCCATGTCCGACGAAGTCGTCTTCTACACAAACCCGATGTCGCGTGGCCGGATCGTGCGCTGGATGCTCGAGGAGGTCGGGCAGCCCTATCGGACCGAGCTGCTCGAGTTCAATACGCTGAAGGCGCCCGCCTATCTGGCGATCAACCCGATGGGCAAGATCCCGGCGCTGCGCCACGGCGACACCGTCGTCACCGAAACGGCGGCCATCTGCGCCTATCTCGCCGACGCCTTCCCGCAGGCGGGCCTGGCCCCCGCGTCGGGCAGCCGCGAGCGCGGCGCCTACTATCGCTGGCTGTTCTTCGGCGCCGGCCCGATCGAGTCGGCGGTCACCAACAAGGCCATGGGCTTTCAGATCCCGCCCGAGCGGGCCGGGGCGTCGGGCTATGGCAGCCTCGAGGCGGTCCTCAACACGCTCGAGGGCGCGGTGTCGCGCGGCGACTACCTCGTCG
>NZ_DASVWK010000832.1:0-4970 GCF_036389735.1 Archangium sp.
TGGAAACCTGGAGGACGAAAGAAGGCGATGGCCGCATGACCGGCGGTGTCCACTCGCTTCAATCGCCGCTGTGCACCTGTGCTAAACCCCTCCGTCCGGAGGATTCAGACGGATGGCTTCCCTCTCCATCGGCCACTACGAGAAGGTCCGCGCGCTCGCCGCCAATGCGCGCCTGCTGCTCGTGGGGGGCGCTCGCGCCTCCGCCACCAGCCGCCTCACCGCCTACGAGCCCTCCACCAACAAGGTGGCCTGGACCGTGGACCTGCCCGCCGCCGTCCTGGGGCTCGTCCTCGCCGGTGAGAGCTGGGTCGCCGCCTGCGCGGATGGGGCCCTGCGCATCGGCGCCCTCGGAGATGGGGCCGTGCAGCGCGAGGTGAAGGAGGCCCACCAGGGCGCCTGCACCGCCGTCGCCCTCCACCCCGATGGCACCCGCGCCTTCACCGTCGGCACGGATGGGTTCCTCCGCGCCTGGGAGCTCGGCAAGGGCAAGCGCGTCCATGAGTGGTTGGCCTCGCCCCAGCCCCTGCGCGCCGTCGCCGTGGACCCCTCGGGCACCTACGCCGCCTGTGCCGGCGATGACGCGGTGGTGCGCTCCTTCACCCTCGCCAACGGGGCCCGCCGCGACATGCCCGGCCACGAGGGCGCGGTGCGGGCGCTCGTCTTCACCCCTCGCGACGGCCGGCTCGTGTCCGCCGGGGACGATGGCAAGCTGCGCATCTGGTACCTCGTGGGCGCCATCGAGTCCGAGGTGCGCGGTGACAAGGACTCCGGCCATGCCGGTGCCGTGCTCGCCCTCCTCTTTCCTCCCACGCCCACCCCCGAGCGCGGCGAGGAGGCCGCCGACCGCATCTTCTCCGCCGGCGGCGATGGCAAGGTGAAGGCGTGGCGCCTCGACGAGCGCCGCAAGCCGCGCACGCTCGACTACGGCAGCAAGCCCGTACACGCCCTCGTCTTCATGCCGCCCATGAGTGCGCGGCAGGCCAAGGTGCAGCTCGGCTTCGTCTACGCCGGCGGCGAGGACCGCACGGTGCGCCGCTGTGAGTTGGACACCGAGGGCAAGCCCACCGCCGACGCCCTCTCGTACGCCCACGGTTTCGATTTGCTGGAGGAGG
This sequence comes from Archangium sp., assembly GCF_036389735.1. Taxonomy (GTDB): domain Bacteria; phylum Myxococcota; class Myxococcia; order Myxococcales; family Myxococcaceae; genus Archangium. Next base: position 1,113 of record NZ_DASVWK010000832.1, read on the forward strand.
CCCGTCGGGGCAACCGTCCCAAGCGCGAGGCCGCCGTGCGCGAGGCCGCCGCCCTGGAGGAGCCCGAGGCGCTCGACTTCGTCCTCTCCGTGCTCTCCGCGGACCGCGAGCACGAGGTGCGCAAGCTGGCCGCCGAGGAGCTCGGCAAGCAGGGCCGCACTGGCGCCCGCGCGAAGCTGCGCGAGCGGCTGGATGACGACAACACGCTCGTCCGCGTCGCCGCGCTGTGGGCCCTCACCGCCCTGGAGAAGGAGTCCCCGCTCGCCGCCCCGCGTGCCGCGCTGGACTCGCGCTACCCGGACACGCGCATGGCCGGCCTGCGCGCCCTCGCCTCGCTCGGGGGGACCTCGCCACTCGTACCGGGCCTCATCGCCGGCAAGCTGACGGACGCGGACGCCACCGTGGGCAGCACCGCGCTCGACGCGCTGGTGCAGGTGTCCCCCCAGGGAAGCACCGAGCCCCTCAAGACGGCCTTCGAGCGCGGCACGCCCCACCTGCGCGTGGAGGTGCTCATCCGCGCCGCCGGAGCCGGCTGGCTGGGCTCGCCGCGGTTGCAGCCCCTCGTGGGCCGCGCCCTCGATGACGCGGACGCCGACGTGCGCCGCGTGGCCTTCACCGTGCGCGTGCTGGAGCGCCGCCCCCTCGCTCACGTGCTGGAGGAGAAGGACGCCGACTTCGCCCGCTCCGCCCTGGACGTCGCCCGGCGCCTCACCCGCCGCGCCCGCCCCACCGATGACGAGGCCCGGGCCGCTCGCGATGCCCTGCCCGCCACCGGCAAGGCCGGCGAGGCCCTCACCGAGGCCAGCCTGGAGCCGCTGCTCGCCGCCATGGCCTGCCGCACCCCCGATACCGCCGTGCGCGGCGCCCGGGGTCTCGCGCAGCTCGGGGATGCCCGGGCGCTCGGGGCCCTGCTCCAGCTCTCCCGCGAGCCCGATGCCGCCATCCGCCGGCAGGCCACCGACTCCCTCCGCGCCCTCCAGGATCCTCGCGCCCGCGAGCGCCTCGTGTGGATGCTGGATGATGAGAACGCCGACGTGCGCGCCACCGCCCTCGACGCGGTGGTGACGCTCGATGCCGGCGAGGCACCGCTCTCCAGCGCCGAGGCCGCCCTGCGCTCCTCTTATGAGGACGTGCGCGTCCGGGGCCTCGACCGGCTGGTGAAGCTCTCGGGCAAGCGCTCCGAGCAGGCCGTGCACCTGCTCGGCGATGCCCTGGAGGACGAGTCCGCCAAGGTGCGCGACGAGGCCTTCCGTACCCTCTGGGCCTGGAACGAGAAGAGCCCCCAGGAGGCCATCGACCGCGCCCTCTCCGGCCGCTTCCCGGACCTGCGCCGCCGCGCCGTGGACGAGCTCGCCGCCCGCCTCGAGGAGGACTGGGCGCTGGCGCGGCTGACGAAGACCGTGGGCGACCGCGATGCCTCCGTGGCCCGGGCCGCCTACGAGGCCTGGGTGAAGCACGTCGGCGAGGAGAAGGCGGAGCCGCACCTCGCGGCCCTGGACACCGCCCACGCCTCGCTGCGCGCCCTCGCCGCCAAGGGCTCCACCACCGCCCCCGCCGAGGCCGTGCGCTCGCCCCTCCTCAAGCTGCTGCTGGCCGAGGAGCCGCAGGTGTACCTCGCCGCCATCGAGGCGCTCGACAAGCTCATCCCCAACGAGAACGGGCCCCTGCTCGCGGGTCTCGGCTCCGGAGAGCTGCCCCTCAAGGTGCGCGCGGCCGAGCTGCTCGCCGCCCGCGGCGCCGAGGACATCATCGAGCCGATGCGCAACCTCCTCACCGACAAGGAGCTTCAGCGCCTCTACCCGCCGGCCTTCCTCGCCCCGCTGCGCCAACGCGCCGCGAGCGCCCTGGCCACGCTCGGCTCGCGCCGCCTGCTGTCCTTCTACACCTCCCTCCTCAAGGACGAGGCCAGCGCGGTGCGCGAGCAGGCCGCCCGGGGCCTCGCCACCGCCAGCCGCCGGGGCGACGAGGGCTCCCTGCTGGATGCGCTCGGCCACACCGACGTGGCGGTGCGCTCCTGGGCCGCCGATGGCCTCTCGCGCCTGGGCGACATCCGCGCCCTGCCCGTCCTCACCGGCAACCTGCGCCACGAGCACGAGCCCATCCGCCTCGGCGCCATCCTCTCCTTCGCGGCGCTCGGCCCGGACGGGGACAGCGGCCTGCTGCACGGCCTGGAGGACCGCGCCCGCGAGGTGCAGGAGATCGTCTTCGCCATCATCCTCGCCCGCGACCTGCGCGCCTCGCGCCGGGGCGAGCCGCCCGACCTGCTCACCAGCGCCCTCTCCAGCGCCCGGCCCGAGGTGCGCTACGCCGCCGCCCGCGCCCTGGAGCTGCGCACCGAGACCGACGCCTCCCACGCCCACCTGGTGGAGGCGCTCCAGCCGCCCCGTCCCGAGAAGGCCGGTGACATGAAGGACTGGCCCGCCGAGGACGAGCGCGCCCGCCGCATGGTGGGGCTCGCCGAGGCCCTCGCCAGCGACGTGCCCGAGCAGCGCTACGCCGCCGCCCAGGTGCTGCTGCTGCGCCACAAGCCGCTCGACTACTTCCGCGAGGCCTCGAAGGTGGCCCGTCCGCGCTCGCTCGAGGCGCCCTGGAAGCCCGAGACGACCCCTCAGAAGGTGACCGTGCCGGAGAAGCCCGCGCGCAACTGGCTGCGCCGCCTCTTCTCCTCCGGCACCGGCAAGGCCGCCTCCACCGAGCCCTCGCCCGAGGCGCTCCTCTCCGCCGAGAAGCAGCACCTGCGCCGGCTCGCCTTCGGCGCCTACGTGGGCCTGCTGCGGCAGGTGTCCGCCGGGGACGACGAGGGCCACCGCGTGCGCCGCGATGCCGTGGACCGCGTGGTGAAGCTCACCCAGGAGGGCCATGCCGGCACCCCCGCGGCCGTGGCCGCCCTCCTGCGGGCCCTGGAGGATCCGCACCAACTCGTGCGCAAGGCGGCCCTCGCCGGCCTCAAGGAGCTGTACCCCGCCGGCTCCGACGAGCCGCTGGCCCTCGCCCTCGCCTCGCTCTCCGCCGACGTGGCCCGCGCCGCGCTGGAGGAGCTCGCCGCCCGGGGTGAGGCCGCCAAGGGCCGCATCTCCGCCGCCCTCGACTCCCCCCTGGCCGACGTGCGCAAGTACGCCTTCGAGCTGCTCGAGCGGCTCAGCCCGCCGGGCAGCCTGGAGCCCCTGCTGGCCGCGCTCGGCAGTGAGCACGCGGACCTGCGCGTGGGGGTGATTGAGCGGCTGGCCGGGGCCAATGACTCGCGCGTCACCGAGGCCCTCGGCCGCGCAATGGGCAGCGAGCACGAGGACCTGCGCCTGCGCGCCGCCGAGCTGCTCGCCATGCGCCAGGACGACCGCGCCGTGGAGGTGCTCTCCACCTTCCTGCGCTCGGAGAACGCAGCCGCCGTGAAGCGCGCCCAGGAAGCCCTGGCCCGGCTCGGCTCCGTCGCCGCCGTGGGGGCGCTCGCCGCCCGGCTGCGCACCGCCACGGACATGGGCGAGCGCCTGGCCCTGGTGAAGGCCCTCGGCCGTACCCGGAGGCCCGAGGCCCTGGATGCCCTGGCGCGGCAGCTCGACGATGAGACGGCCACCGTGCGCCACGCCTGCGTGGGCGCCGCCATGGAGGTGGCCACCGCCCCCGAGAAGGACGAGAAGGGGGAGCGCGAGCGCGACGCGGCCCTGGCCCTGCGCTTCCTCCGCGCCGCCGTGCGCAGCGCGGACCCGGTGGTGCGCAAGTCCGCCGCCACCGAGCTGGAGCCCGGTGACGACGTGGGCCAGGACGAGCTGCTCGCCGGCCTTTTCGCGGACCGGGACGTGACGGTGCGCATGGAGTCGGTGGCTCGCTACGCCTCGCGCGTCATCCAAAAGGGCGCGAAGG
>NZ_DASVWK010000833.1:0-6489 GCF_036389735.1 Archangium sp.
CGGCGGCCTGGTGCACGAAGGTCGTGCAGTAGAGCAGTGAATTTCCCGCCGGGCGGGGCGTCGAGCCCATCCATCCAAGGAGATTGTCCGATGCGCGCATGGCTGGCGATCCTGTCCCTCTCGATCCTCTTCCTCCTCCCGACCCAGGCCGACGCGGCCACGCTGCGCTGCGGCAACCAGCTCGCCTCGGACGGGGCCTCCAAGGCGGATGTCCTCATGCGGTGCGGCGAGCCGCTGACGAAGGAGAGCCGCACCGAGTCCGTGGGGGAGAAGGTGAAGCAGAAGGACGGGGACACCTCCACCACCTCCGAGAAGATCGTCTACAAGACGATCGAGGAGTGGACGTACAACTTCGGCCCCAACCGGCTGATGCAGGTGGTGGTGTTCGAGAACGGCAAGCTCGTCGACGTCCAGAGCAAGGGCTACGGGCGGTAGCCAGGAGCGCTCAGCGCCTGCCGCACAGGAGCGCGTTGGCGAGCAGCCCCACCCCTGTCGAGGCCACGCAGCACGCCACCACGCCCGGCCAGCCCCACGCCTGCCACGCGAGCCCGGGTAGCACGGAGCCCAGCGTCCCTCCCAGGTAATAGAAGGTGAGGTAGAGCGCGCTGGCGCTCCCCTTCGCGGTGCGCGCGGTGGTGTTCACGAAGGCGGGCGCGACGGCCTGCGCGGTGAAGGTGCCCAGCACCAGGACGACGAGGCCGGCCACCACCACCGGGAGCGGACGCGCCAGGGCCGCCACCATGCCCAGCGCCTCCACGACCAGGCCGATGGCCAGCAGCCGCTGGATCGGGAAGCGCCCGGACAGCCGCCCCACCACGGGGGCGATGAACACCCCCGCGAGGTAGACGAGGTAGATGCTGGAGACGAGCTCCGTGGACAGCAGGTAGGGCGGCGCGGAGAGGTGGTACGGCAGGAAGGTGAAGAGGCCGATCCACCCGAAGAAGAGCGAGGCGCCCACGAGGAAGGCCCCGAGCAGCGGCGGGTGCGCGAGGTGGGCGAGCATGCCCCGGTAGGCGGCCCCCCACCCGCGATGCTCCGAGACCGGCACCGGCGCGAGCCCCCGCGCCAGGGTGAACGCGGCCAGCAGGGAGGAGAACGAGAAGGCGACGAAGGCGGAGCGCCAGCCGGCGTGCGCGGCGATCCACCCGCCCAGGACCCGCCCCACGAGCCCACCCACGACACTCGCCGCGATGATGCCGGCCACCACCGAGCCGAGCTCGCGCGGGCGGTACCGGTCTCCCGCGTAGGCGACCACCACCGCCGTCATCCCGGGCACCAGCGCGCCCTGCACGGCCCGGAGCCCCACGAGCATTCCAAACGAAGGAGCGAACGCGCACGCCAGCGTGGCGGCGGAGCGCAGCACCGTGGCCCCCACCATGACGCGCTTGCGCCCGAGCACATCCGAGAGCGGACCGTAGAAGCTCGACGCCGCCGCGATGGCGAGCACCACCGCCGACACCGTGAAGCCCGCCCGGGCTGGCCCCACGCCGAACTCCCGCGACAGCAGCGGGAGGATGGGCTGGGTGAGGTACATGTCCGCGTAGGCCGCGACGGTGCCGAGGTAGAGGGCGAGCGTCCCGCGCCCACCCGCCTCCGGAGGGTCCGGTTCCATGGGGGCGCGAACATACCCCGTCCCCCGAAGGCCCCTTGCTCGTCCTGCGAGTCTCCGTGCACCCGAGCACCGGGTGACCCTTTCCGGGGATCCCCCGCGCACTCACCGTGTAGACCATGGATCCAACTCCCACGTCCGACGTCCTCGGCCTCGACAAGCGGCAGCGGCTCCTGCTCGCGGGTCTGGTCGCCGTCCCGGTCTATGTCCTCCCCGTTGGCCTCTGGGGATTGCGCGCGATGCGGCCTCGCTTGCTGCGCAATGCCCTCTCGGGGGCCATCACCCTGGGCATGCTCTCCCTGCTCGGCATGAGCGTCCGGGGCCTCGCCCGGGTGAAGACCCTCCAGGCAAGCGACACCAACCGGTGGAAGCTGCCCAACTTCCGCTGGCTCATGCCGGAGGAGTTCGCCGCCTCGGCCGCCTCGGGCCACTGAGCCTCGACGCCTCCTGGCGTTCACGACGAAACAGTCCTTCTGGCGCCTTGCGTCACGGCCGGGAGGACGTCCTCCGCGCCCCCGCGCCTCGAAGCACGTGATCCGCTGTTGAGATATAGGACCGCGTGCCCCACGGGGCGGGAGGCAGTCGTGTCACTCAGTGTTCTGGACATGTTCACCATCGGCATCGGTCCCTCGAGCTCGCACACCGTGGGGCCCATGCGCGCCGCGAGGCTGTTCGTCGAGGCTCTCGCGAGCGCGGGCAAGCTCGGCTCCGTCCAGTCCGTGAAGGCGGAGCTCTTCGGCTCGCTCGGGCATACCGGCAAGGGCCATGGCAGTGACGTCGCGCTCCTGCTCGGCCTGGAGGGCGAGCGCCCCGAGGAGGTCGACTGCGACGCCGTCCCCGCGCGCATCTCCCGCCTCACCGAGACCTCGACGTTGAAGCTGCTCGGCGAGCACGCCCTGCGCTTCCGTCCCTCCGAGGACATCGTCTTCCACAAGCGGCAGTCCCTGCCCCGGCACCCGAACGGCATGCGCTTCACCGCGGTGCTCTCCGGGCAGAGCGAGCCCTTCCTCCGCGCCTACTACTCGGTGGGCGGTGGCTTCGTCGTCAACGACGACGGCACCCCGTCCACGGGCGCCAGCGGCCAGGCGCGTCCCATCCCCTACCCCTTCAAGACGGGCGCGGAGCTGCTGGCCCTCTGCCACCAGCACGGGCTGAGCATCAGCACGCTGATGATGGAGAACGAGAAGGCGCTGCGGCCGGAGGCCCAGGTGCGCTCGGGACTGCTGCGCATCTGGGAGGTCATGCAGGCGTGCGTGAAGCGCGGCTGCGAGCGCGAGGGCATCCTCCCCGGCGGGCTCAAGGTGAGGCGGCGCGCGGCCGCCATCCACCGCAAGCTCAAGGGCGACATGCGCGGCTCGGATCCGCTGCTGGCCATGGACTGGGTGAACCTCTACGCCCTCGCGGTGAACGAGGAGAACGCGGCCGGCGGGCGCGTGGTGACGGCCCCCACCAATGGCGCGGCCGGCATCGTGCCCGCGGTGCTCCACTACTACCGCCGCTTCGTGCCCAACGCGGACGACGAGGGCGCCGTCCGCTTCCTGCTCACCGCGGGCGCCATCGGCATGCTCTACAAGCTCAACGCCTCCATCTCCGGCGCCGAGGTGGGCTGCCAGGGTGAGGTGGGCGTCGCCTGCTCCATGGCCGCCGCCGCGCTCACCGAGGTGATGGGCGGCACGCCGGAGCAGGTGGAGAACGCGGCGGAGATCGGCATGGAGCACAACCTCGGCCTCACCTGCGATCCCATCGGCGGGCTCGTCCAGGTGCCGTGCATCGAGCGCAACGCCATGGGCTCCATCAAGGCCATCAACGCCGCGCGGCTCGCGCTCCAGGGCGATGGCAAGCACAAGGTGTCACTCGACAAGGTCATCGCCACCATGCGCCAGACGGGCGCGGACATGATGACCAAGTACAAGGAGACCGCACGCGGAGGTCTCGCGGTGAACATCATCGAGTGCTGAACGCTCACGTTGGAATGTTCAGATGCGGTCTGAATCTCATCCCCTCTGAATCCAAGACCCCCGCCTCCTCGCCCGAGAGGCGGGCGGCTGATGTTCGTAAAATCCCAGTCATAACGAAACATCTCGGGGCCCCCCTTTTCGAGTGCGTATGATGCGAGCCCGACCGCGGGGGGGCGGTTTGATCAACCATTGAAGAAAGAGCTCGCATGAATTCGAGACGACCGCTCAGCGCCTTGTTGCTCGCGATGAGCCTGATGACCGCGATTGCGTGCACCGATCCGAACACCAACCCCGGTGGGAACGATGGAGGCGGAGGCACTGGAGAAGAGCAGCCCACGCCCCTGCCCACGGACCCCAACGACCCGAGCAACGCCAGCAAGGACACCGACTGCGACGGCTTGAGCGATCTGGTCGAGTACAACACGACCTACGAGAGCGGGCTGAAGACGAACCCCGGCCTGGCGGACACCGACGGTGACGGGCTCCAGGACGGGCTCGAGCTGGGCATCATCAAGCCGGTGACGGGCACCGCCTGCACCCTGCCCCAGGACGCGAGCGAGCAGCTGAAGACGAGCCCCGTCAAGGCGGACTCCGACAGCGACGGCCTGCGCGACGGCGTGGAGGACGCCAACCGCAACGGCAAGGTGGACGATGGGGAGACCCACCCGCTGTTCCGGGACACCGACTGCGATGGTCTGCTCGACGGCCCGAACGCCGGCGGTGTGACGGGCGAGGACCAGAACGCCAACGGCACCCACGAGGCCAACGAGACGGACGCTCGCCGCTTCGATACCGACGGCGATGGCCTCTCGGACGGCATGGAGCGGGGCGCCACCACCAACCTGGATACCGCGAACTGCTCCGGGGTCTTCCGCCCCGACACCAACCCCGGCACCACCACGGATGCCACCAACCCGGACTCGGATGGTGATGGCGTGGATGATGGCGCCGAGGACACCAACCAGAACGGCAACGTGGACACCGGTGAGCTGGACCCCAAGGATGGCACCGATGCCAGCGGTCCGGTCGGCCAGGTGTGCACCGCCAACAACCTGCGCCCCGTCATCTTCAAGTCGGAGGACGGCGCGGACATCACGCTGGCGCTGCCCCCCTCCTTCAACGAGGTGACGCAGATCAAGGTGGGCACCGAGGTCAAGGGCCTGGTGGGCTACGACAGCACCACCAAGGTCGCCTTCCTCGCCTTCCGGAGCACCCCGCCCGCGGGCGCCACCGACCCGCTCGGTGACGAGGAGGCGCTGCGGCCCTCCATCGAGTCCAAGGGCGCCCTGCGCAATCGCACCGCCCAGACGTTCAAGACCTGGGAGGGCTTCCAGGCCGTGCAAGCCTTCTATGACCAGAGCGGGGGGACCACGGACCTCAAGCGCCGCGCCGACCAGCTCGTGGACGCGCTGGTGCCGGGCAGCACGGGCCGCCTCAGCGCCGACGCGGCGGGTGTCGTGGGAGACTTCCGCCTCCAGACGCTGTTCGTGCACCGCTCGGCCCAGAGCATGGTGGTGCTCGTCGCGCTGGCGCCCTACGTGAACGTGACGGGAACCAACCGCGGCACGCCCGCGGCCTTCTCCATCAAGGATCTCTCGGACGGCTCCGCGCTCGCCCAGTTCGGTGAGCCCACGGCGGTGCAGTGCGAGCCCTTCAAGCTCTCGTCGTCGAAGGTGGACTTCCTCTTCATCGTGGACGACAGCGGCTCCATGGCCAGCTCGCAGACCGCGCTCGCCACCGCCGCCCAGAAGGCGGTGGATTCGCTCAACGCCTCGTCGCTGGACTGGCGCATGGCCATGGTCACGTCGAGCTACCACCTGGGCGCCGCGGATAACTCGAGCAACTACTCCAGGGTGCGGCGCTTCACCCGCAACGTGAACAAGGTGACGGCGTGGCTCTCCCAGAGCAGCACGTGCGACGCCACCACCAAGGTGTGCAGCAAGCCCGCCGCGCCCAATACCGCCTCCTGCCCCGGCGACAACTCCGAGGGCGCCAACGGCGGCTGCTGGGTGGGCATCAATGGAAATCCCGCCGAGGGCCTGCTCGGCGCGGCCCGCAAGGCCGTGGATGACATGACACCGGGCACCAATCCGGGCGCCGCCGAGTCCGACCTCAAGGCGCGCAGCGACGCCACCCTCGTGGTCGTGCTGCTCGGCGACGCGGACGATCAGACCAGCGGCTACACCACGTCGGCCACCAACTGCGGCTCGGGTGGCACCACGGACAAGGCCGGCACCGGTTGCGAGGCCGTCGTGAACTTCACGAGGTTCTTCGGCGACCGCACGGAGATCCTCCCCACCAACAAGACGGGCAGGCCCATCACCGTGCACGGCATCGTGTGCCCGTCCGGCAAGGCCTGCGGCTGCACCGGCACCGGGACGTGTGACCTCAGCAACTCCGGTCGCGAGTTCAACCCGCAGCCCGCCAACGGCCCGCAGCGCCATGCCACGGTGGTCAACGCCACCGGCGGCGTGCTCGGCTCCATCCTCGATCTCAACTCCATCGGGGCCTCGATGGATGCGATCATCGACGACGCCATCGGCAACGCGGGTTACAAGACCCTCAAGCCGCCCATCGGCGCCTCCATCAAGGTGGCCGTGGCGGGCGTGCGCGACCCGGCGACCTGCTCGGCCAACAACGTCCCGCGCAGCAACGTCAACGGCTTCGACTTCGACGGCAGCGCGCGCACCCTCTCGCTCTTCGGCTCCTGCCGCCCGGCGAGCGACTCCTCCCAGGTGGCCGTCTCCTACCGGTACTGGGTGGACGAGGTGAAGGATCCCAACGGCGGCGTCCCGTGCAAGGACGACCCGGCCTACAGCCCCACCGAGCCGGATCACTGCACCGGCGACAAGCTCGGCTGCAACGAGGCGGGCAACCAGTGCGTCTGCAAGCCCAACTGCGGTGACAGCTGCGGCACGGGCA
>NZ_DASVWK010000834.1:0-2183 GCF_036389735.1 Archangium sp.
AGGGTGTCGGCATCGGGGACGGCGACACAGGTGCCGTTCGTCTCACGCACCGCCTGGAGCACGAGGAAGTCGCCGAGCGCCTTGGGCACGCGGATGCCCTGGGCGACGGTGGACGCGCCCTCCCACTTCTCGGAGACGTCCTTGCCCTCACGCCAGGCCTTCACGATGGGCTGGCAGCCCTCGGCCTGCACGGCGACGAGCTTGGGGAAGCGCACGTTGTCCGGGAGCCAGCCCAGCTCGCGCATCTCCAGCAGCGCCTTGTAGATGCCGATGATGCCCACGCCTCCGCCGGTGGGGTAGAGGATGACGTCCGGCAGGCTCCAGGCGAGCTGCTCGGCGATCTCATACCCCATCGTCTTCTTGCCCTCGATGCGGTACGGCTCCTTGAGGGTGGCGGCCTCGAACCAGCCGTGCGCCTTGGCCGAGCGGGCGACGATGGCTCCGGCATCCGTGATCTGTCCCCGCACCATATAGGCGCTGGCACCCACGGCGGTGGCCTCCAGCACGCTCATGGCCGGAGCATCGGTGGGCATCACGAGGGTGACGGACATGCCCGCGCGCGCGCCGTAGCTGGCCCAGGCCCCGCCGGCGTTGCCGTTGGTGGGCATGGCGAGCGCGGTGATGCCCAGCTCCTTGGCCCGGCTGACGCCCGTGGCGGCGCCGCGCGCCTTGAAGGAGGCGGTGGGATTCAACCCCTCGTCCTTCAACCAGAGGTCGCGCAGGCCCAGCTCGGCGCCCAGGCGCGGGAGCGGGAAGAGGGGCGTCATGCCCTCGCCGAGGGTGACGATGTTCTTGGCGTCTCGGACGGGCAGCAGCTCGTGGTAGCGCCACAGGGAGGAGACGCGGCCGGCGAGGTCGGAGGGGCGCACGGCGCGCGCGGCGGCCTCGAGGTCGTAGCGCACGAGCAGCGGGCCACCGCAGTCGCACAGGTTCTGGACCCGCTCCGCGTCATGCGTCTTGCGGCAGCGGGAGCATTCGAGGTGGGAGAGGAAGGACATGCCCCCCTTTTACCGGACGAAGCGGGCCATGGGCTCGACGCTGATCTCGAACTCGGAGGCGAAGGTGGCCCCGGGAGCGACGGTGATCAGCCCCTGGCCCGATTTCAGCGCCCCACCGGGGGCCGTCCAGGGCTCGACGCAGACGAAGTCGCGGCCCGCGAGCGTCCACACCACCAGCGTGGTGAAGGAGGGGCTCCAGGCGAGTTCCACCGGGCGCAGCCCCTGCCCGCGCTCGAGCGTGGTGCCCTGGAGCGAGTGGTCGAGCAGGTGCAGATCCACCTCGGACCCGGTGAGGGCCCACCCGGAGAAGGGCACGGTGGCACCCAGGCGGTTGTCCCAGGCGCGCGAGGCATCCGTCTCGACGCTGGCGGAGGCCTTGTTGCCCTGGGGGACATAGAAGTACGGGTGGTAGCCGAGGTGCAGCGGCATGGGCCGCGAGTCCCGGTTCTCGGCACTGAAGGAGAGGTGGAGCGCGGTGCCCACCAGCGTCACGGTGAGCAGCGCCTCGAAGCGCCAGGGGAACTCGCGCAGCGTCCCCTCCGAGTGCCCCAGCGCGAGCACCACGCGCGAGCTCTCTTGGGTGCGCACCTCCCAGGGCACGTCCCGGCCGAAGCCATGGCGGCGCATGGGGTACTCGCGGCCCTCCGCCGTGTACGTGCCGCCGGGGAGGACGCCGGGGGAGGGGAAGAGCACGGGGATGCCGCCGCGCACGTTCTTGGTGGGGTCCACCAGGGTGCTCTCGTCGAGGAAGAGGATGGGCTCGCCCTCGACGATGAAGCGGCTGACGAGCGCACCGCGCTCGGGGATCACCTCGGCGTGAGAGCCGCCACCATCCGTGAGCACCACCATGTTCGCCTCCTGTGGGGCCCGGCTTCTAACAGGTGCGGGCCACGCCTGTGCCTAGGGAGGCGGCTGGATCTCCCGGATGGTTGCCTTCTTGAACCACTGCTCGCGGATGCCATGGCCGCGCAAGATGATGAGCGGCTCGGGCGCGGTGAGGCGCTGGTCCGACGGAATCTGGCAGGTGGCTGCCACCAGCGGTGGGATGCTCCACCCCCCCGCGTCGAGGTTCTCGTGGACCTTGCGCCACCTGCCACCGTTCTTGCCGTTGGTGAGATCCAACCACAACTCCTGCTTCACCCTGTCACCGGACAGGTTGTAGGTGATGACCTTGATGCCCACCCA
>NZ_DASVWK010000835.1:0-12488 GCF_036389735.1 Archangium sp.
CGGCGATCGCCGACAGCGTGGAGAAGGCGAACACCGGCAGCGCGCCCAGGGCTCGCGCCGACACGCCCACCATCAGGCCGATGGAGATCATCACCACCGCGTCGAGCAGGCGCACCGGCAGCCCCTGCACCATGGCTCCGATACGATCGAAGCTGGCGAAGGTGAGGCCGCGGAACCACCACAGGTGCATGAAGAGCGTGGTTCCACCCACCACCGCCACGGCGATGAGCTGCGGGCGCTCCACCAGCACCGCCGTGCCGAAGAGGATGCCCTGGATGTCATGGGCCTCCTGCGAGATGCGGTCGCCCACGAGGATGGCCGCGCCACCCGTGAGGGCGTAGGCAAGGCCCAGGACGCTCTCGCGGGTGAGCCGCATCCGCGTCGGGTCCATCATCAGCAGCACCGTGGACACCAGCGCCATGCCCGCCGCGCCGATGGTGGGCTCGATGGCGAAACCCAGGTGGATCTGCGCGAAGAAGGCGAGCGCCACGCCCAGGCCGGCCGATTGCGTCACCGCGGCGCTGACGAACACCATGCGCCGCAGCACCACGTACACGCTGAGGAACCCCAGCACGCACCCGGCGATGAGGGCACAGAGCATCGGGTCCCGGAACAGCTCGTAGGCGTCCCAGAACTGTGCCCAGGAGGAGGTCTCAACCGACTGTGGGTCCAAGCTGATTTCCATTGGGGGGATGGGCGCGAGGGTGGACAGGGCAGTAATCATCGCCGTACTTGTGTCGGAAGGCGGGGTGGCAGAAGACCGACTTCGCGTCGCCCAGCACGATCGCCGGGGCATCCTTGTCCACGAAGAGGATCAGATCGGAGAACTCGGCGGCGACTTCCAGGTCGTGGCTCACCACCACCACCGCGAGGCGCCGCGGCCCTCGCGTCAGCTCCGACAGCCGCTGCATGGTCTCGCGCTCGGCCACCGCGTCCATGGAGGCGGTGGGCTCGTCCAGCAGCACGAAGTCCGCCTCGGTGGCCAGCACCCGCGCCAGCAGGGCCCGCTGCTTCTGGCCCTCGGACAGGTCTCGATAGGGCCGGTTGGCGATGATGGTGGCTCCGGCGGACTCCAGCGCCGTCCTCACCACCTGCCGGTCCTGCTTCTTGGCGAAGGGCCAGAGGAAGTTCCACCCGCTCAGCCGCCCCCACTGCACCAGCTCGTGCGAGCGCACCGGCAGCAGCGCGTCGATGCCCGAGGTCTGCGGCACGTAGGCGCTCTTCACGCGCTCGCTGGTGCGCGCCACGCTGCCCGACACCGGAGGCAGCATGCCCAGCAGCGTCTTGAACCAGGTGCTCTTTCCCGAGCCGTTGCGGCCGATGACCGACAGGAAGGTGCCGCGGCGGATCTGAAGGTCGATGGCCGGCAGCATCTGCTTGCCGTTGTAGCCGACGACCAGCTCCTCGCAGCACAGCAACAGGTCATCCGTGTGCTCGTGCTTGTGGTGGACGTCGTGCGTATGCGGGTGGGGATGTGGATGCGAGTGCTTGTGCTTGTGAGGGTGCTGATGGTCATCCACGGGTCACCTCCGCTTCAGGCGAGAAACGCGCCAGTTGCTCCAGCACCGCCTTGAGTGCCTCGGCGTTGTCCGACCTGCTGATGTTCACGACGCCAGTCGTGTCCTTCACGTTATCCCAGTCCACGGTATCGAAGAGCCCGGCCGTCAGCACCAGGTTCAGGGCTACCTTCGCTTCCGGCGGGGTCGCTCGATCCGAGGGCAGCTCCACCTCGCCGTCGAGCACCGCCACTGGCGCGTCGGCGTCGTCCGCGCCCGGTTTGAGGTCCAGCACGAAGCGGCGCTCGCTCGCGATGCGCGGGGGCACGCGCCCATCACGCACGATGCCCTCGATGCGCAGCGTCTCGACGCCCCAGCGGCCCTGGGACACCTGGGTCTGGGGCAGCGCGCAGTCCGGCTGGCAGCCCAGGGGGCGCGTCTCGGGGGCCAGCAGGTTGAGCGGCTCGTCCACGGGGAGCGTCACCACCGTGCGCGAGCCGCCGCCTCCGCCCAGCTCCGCGGCGATCTGCTCGTAGGGGATGAGCGCCCCGTCGTCGCGGTGGCAGTGGCCGCCGTGGCACAGCGAGTAGCCCGGAGGAGGGTTGGCGGGATCGAAGCTCCCGCTGGGGCCGCTGGCGGTGGCGAGCAGCTCGATGCCGGACAGCCGCATCGCCGCCGAGTCCAGCCGCACCTGGTAGTCCGAGCTCAGCTTCTGGTAGCCGTCACCCGCGTTGCGCGCGGGCAGCGCCTCGTAGGCGACGCGCACGGTGGGCTCCACCACCGCGAAGCCCTGGCCGGCCTCCCACGCGCAGCCGCCGAGCGTGAGGCAGAAGAGGAAGAGCAACTGGCGTCGCATGGTTCAGGTCCCCTGGCCCTTCAGGCCGTTCTCCAGGCGCTGCACCAGCTCGTCCATGCGCTGGATGTACGTCTGTCCACCGCGCACGTTGGTCCCCGCGGGCATGACGACGAGGGGGGCGGGCATCTTGCTCGAGACGAGCCGAGCGGTGGTGTTCGGGTAGTAGTCCTCCTGAAGCACCATGCGCGCCTTGCGCTGGCGCCCCTGTCCCAGCACCTGCGCCACGTGGGCGGGGTTGGGCGGGATGCCGGGCTTGGGTTCCAGGTAGGCGATGGTCTCGAAGCCCAGCCAGTCCGCCAGGTACGCCGTCGTCCGGTGGTAGGCCACCACGGGCACGCCCTTGAGCCCGGCGAGGCGCTGCTCCCAGCCGGCGCGCGCCTTCTCCACCTCGGCGGTGAACTTCGCCAGGTTGGCGCGGTAGGTGTCCGCGTTCTTCGCATCCAACGTGGCCATGCGCTCGGTGATGCCCTGGGCCACCCTCACCACGTTGCGCGGGTCGTAGAGGAAGTGCGGGTTGCCACCGGGGTGGACATCCCCCTGGCTGCGGTCCACGGAGACGGGGGGAATCTCCAGCGGGCGGATGAACTGGGACACCTCCATGTAGCCCTGGCCACCGGAGACGATGCGCGGGTTGCGCGCGCCGTTCTGGAGCGTGGGCAGCCAGCCGATCTCCAACTGGAGGCCGATGGCCAGCAGCAGGTCCGCCCGGTTGAGCTCCAGGGCGAGGTTGGGCTTGGCGTCCACGAAGTGCGGGTCCTGCGTGGGCAGCGCCAGCGGGATGACCTGTGCCTTGTCGCCGCCTATGGTCTTGGCGATCGCGGCGAGGTCCGGCACCGTGGCCACCACCCGCAGGTCGGCGTGCGCGGGCAAGGAGAGGAGGCAGAGGAGGGCGGCGCTCAAGGCCGCGAGGAATCGGAAGGGGCTCATCGAAGACTCCGGAGCAAGAGGGTTGTCAGAAGGCATGGGCGCCGTGAGCGCCCATCACCACTTCGAGTGCGAGGAAGGCCGAGTAGTCCGGGCGGTCTCGCCAGCCGACGAGGTCGGTGGCGCCCTGGAGGCGCAGGCGGGAGAACTCGGTGGGATAGAAGGAGACGTTGGCGGAGATGCGCTGGCGGTTGGCGGTCCACTCGGGGTCGAGCGGATCCTCGGCGAGGCGACCGGCCAGGGTGCGAGCCGGCGTGCCCAGCTCGTAGCGGGCGGCGGTGCCCCAGCGTTGGGCGAAGCGCCAGGAGAGCTGGCCGTAGCCGTTGACGTCCCACAGCACGTCCCCGGGGATTTGGCGGCGGCGGTAGAGGACCTCGGCCTGGAGGGCCACCGTGGTGAAGCTGCCTCCGCGCAGCGGCCGGTACTTCAGGTACACGTCCGTGCCGAAGACGTCCGTGCGGTTGCGGTAGCCGGTGGGGTTGGGGCCGTTGGCGCCCGACAGGCCCCACAGCAGCGACAGGTCATCCGACAGCTCGAAGAACTGCTTCACCGCTCCGGTGAACTGGAAGTCCAGGGGCGAGGTGACGCCGCCGGTGTCGGTGCCGAGGAAGCTGCGCGCGGTGCTTCCTCCGCTGGCGTCGGTGGCCGAGCCGACGAGTTCCACGTACCAGGGCAGCGGGGTGAGCCAGGAGCCCTCCACGCCCAGCCCGCGGTTGCCCTCGGCACCGAAGACGCGGCCGATGGCGAAGGGCTGGTCCACGAACTCCCAGGCGTGCAGGTGGGTGGGGTTGATGCGGCCGAAGCGGGTGAGGAACTGGCCGGCGCGCAGCTGGAGATTGGCGGGCAGGCTCGTGGTGGTGGCGTAGGCCTCCTCGATCTCCACGCCGAACTGGCTGAAGACGATGTTGCTGTCGAAGCGGAAGTACGGATCCACCACCGCGTTCACCGACAGCTCCAACTGCTGGAGGGTGAAGCCACTGCCGCCGGGATCATGCCCACCCGTCTGGAGCGGCTCCTTCGAGGTGAAGGCGGCGAGCGCCGTGTCCAGGACGAAGGAGAGGTTGAGCCACGAGAAGCCGATGTTCGTCGGGCTGATCGTCAGCCCGCCGGAAGCGGATGTACTGGTGGCCCCCGCGGGCGCGGACGTGGTGCCGCCCTGGGCGCTCGCGGCCGCGGCATCCGCTCCGAGCGCTTCCTCGAGGTCCTTCAGATCCTCGGCGGACAGCTCCTCGGGTGGGGCCTCCCCGGAGGGTGTGCCGGCGTCAGTGGGAGTGCCCGCGTCGGGCGACGACTGGGCCCACGCGGACAGGGAGAGACAGAACGAGAGGGAGACGACGAGGCCGGCGAGCCGGCGCACTGTGGAAGACACGGTTGGAGACTCCTCGAACCAGACGTCGGACGTGCCGCGTGGGCGGACGTCGACCCAGGACTTCGCTTCGACGGCGCTAGACGCGCGCTGGAGGCGAGGCTTTGGGAGCGGTGTCGAGGACGGAGAGGGAGTGCAGCGGCCGGGGCGGCGCGGTGGCCGGACGGCTCACCGCGAGGCAGGCCTGGACGACGGGCCGGGCGGTGGGGCCCACCAGCTCCTCGCGGCCGCTGGCGGGGATGACGGTGCACTCCTCGTGGCGCGGCGACCCCATGGGGGCGGGCGGGAGCTTCTCCACCGTCCCCCCGTCCCACACCTTCGTGGCGCGCGCCAGGGCTCCGCCCGTCGAGGCCTCCTCGAAGGCGCGGTGCGTCGGGCAATAGCGGTGCACGTGCTCCCGCGTGTGCGCGATGGCCAGCAACGGCTGGGCAACCCACAGCACCACGAGCAGCGTGGCGGCGAGGCGTCCAACGGCGATGTGGGCTGGATGTCGCATTAGCGGAAGGACGGCAATCGTGTTGCTCTACTGATCCCCTACCGAGGTGTCAAGGGAGCGACGCAGGTGTCCCTCGCCGCATTCAACCGGGGAGGGGAGGCTGGCCGCGGTGCGTTGAGGAGCGACGGATGGACGGACAAGCCGACGAGAGCTTCATTCCCGTGGCACGCCTGGGGGACCTCGACGAGCGGGGGAGGGTGGTGGTGCGGGTCGGAGGGGAGTCGGTCGCGCTCGTCCGGGTGGAGGGGCGGCTGCATGCCCTTCAGGAGGCCTGTCCGCACCGGGGAGGGCCGCTGTCGGAGGGGGACCAGGACGGGTGCCTCCTCTATTGCCCCCTGCATGCCTGGGCCTTCGACGTCCGCACGGGCACCAGCCCGACACATCCCGGCGCCCGGGTGCGCATCTACCAGGTACGCGTCATCGGGGACGAGATTCAGGTGTCGGCTTCGGGTAGGTTGCCCACCCCCTGAAGTACGCGAGGGACTCAAGGAGCTCCGTCTGTGGGAAACCCCCGAGTACCGCGAGGCGTGAAGCCGGACCGGGCGGCCATGGCCGCCGCCATTCAGGACTTCCTGCGCGCCGCGGGCCTGCCGCTGAAGAGTGATCCCAACCTGGCGGGCACGCCGGAGCGGGTGGCCGAGGCCTGGGCGGGGGAGTTCCTCGATGGCTACGGACGCACCCCGGAGGAGGCGCTGGGGGAGACGTTCCCGGCCCCTCCGAATTCCTCCGGGGAACTGGTGGTGGTGACGGACCTGCGTTTCCAGTCCATGTGCCCGCACCACCTGTTGCCCTTCGAGGGCCGGGCGCACGTGGCCTATATGCCGACGAAGCGGGTGGTGGGCTTCGGTCGGTTGGGCGCGCTGGTGGACTGCTTCGCGCACCGGCTCATCCTCCAGGAGGACCTGGCGCGCGAGGTGGCCTCGTCGCTGGCACGGGTGCTGAAGAGCCCCGCCGCCGCCTGCATCATCGAGGCGGAGCAGGCGTGTCTGCGCATCCGGGGAGATCGGCAGCGCGACGCCCGCACCCACGCGGAGGCCTATGAGGGCCGGCTGCGAAAGGACGGACCCCTGCGCCGCGAGCTGTGGGCGCGGCTGGGCACCTTGAGACGTTGAGTGGAGATGTTCGGATGACCCTGCCCGCCGAGCGGACCTTCCCCCGACCCCCTGCCGCTCTGCTGGAGCGCGCCCATACCGCGCTGGTGGAGGTGCTCTCGCCCGGACAGGTGCGCCGCGATGACTCCACCCTCCAGAACTACTCCAAGGACGAGTCCGACTCGGGCGTGTACCCGCCGGACATGGTGGTGTTCCCCGAGAGCACCGAGCAGGTGGCCGCCGTCTTCCGGACATGCCAGTCGCTCGGCGTGCCCTTCACGCCCTGCGGGGCGCGCAGCGGCAAGAGTGGTGGCTCGCTCGCCCTGCGAGGGGGCGTGGCGGTGAGCCTGGAGCGCATGAACCGCATCCTCTCCGTGTCCGCGGAGGACCTGACGGCCGTGGTGCAGCCGGGTGTCATCACGGGCGATCTGATGAAGGCCGCGGAGGAGAAGGGCCTCTTCTATCCGCCGGACCCGAACTCGTGGGAGTTCTGCACCATGGGGGGCAACGTGGCGGAGAACGCCGGAGGCCCCCAGGCCCTCAAGTACGGAGTTACCCGCGACTATGTCATCGGCCTGGAGTGGGTGACGCCCACCGGCGAGGTGCTCCGCGTGGGCCGCCGGACCATCAAGGGCGTGGCCGGCTATGACCTGGTGGGCCTCTTCGTGGGCTCCGAGGGCACGCTCGGGGTGGCCACGGAGATCACCGTCCAGCTCATCCCCAGGCCCCGGTACGTGAAGACGGCGCTCGTCGTCTTCGACTCGGTGCACACCGCGGCGCGTGCCATCACCTCCGTGCTGGCCGCCGGCATCCTCCCGCGCACCCTGGAGCTCATCGACGACGTGGCCCTCGAGGCCGTGAACGGTCGGGGCTTCAACTTCCCACCCGGTGCGGGCTCGGCCGTCATCGCCGAGGTGGACGGCAACATGGAGGAGGGCCTGTTCGCCGAGCTGACCTGGCTGGGGGAGATCTGCGAGCAGCACGGCGCGAAGGAGGTCCTCGTGGCCCAGGACGAGTCCCAGCGCGAGAAGCTCTGGGCGGCCCGCCGGGGGGTCTCCCGGGCTTTGCGCACCCTGCGACCGCACAAGATTTCCGAGGACATCGCGGTTCCCCGGTCCCGCATTCCCGACATCATCCTGGCGCTCAAGAACATGGGCCAGGAACTCGGGTTGCCGGTGGCCACATATGGTCATGCCGGGGACGGCAACCTACATGCCAACATCCTCTATGAGGGCCCGCACCAGCGCGCCCTGGTGGAGACGGCCATCCGGCGCATGCTGGAAATCACCGTTTCGATGGGCGGCACCATCACGGGCGAGCATGGGGTGGGCCACGCCAAGCGGGAATATCTGGCGTTGGAGCAACCCGAGGCGGTGCTGGACCTCCAGCGCCGTTTGAAGGCCTTCTTCGATCCTTCAGGAATGCTCAACCCCGATAAAATCTTTCCCGCGCCCAAGTGTTCTTAGACCTACGCGGATGTGCGCTCTCCCGCGAGGCGAGAGGTCATTTCCCACCCGGTGCCGGGGCTGTGACGTGGCTGTGACACCCCCGGGCCCGCTTGTTGACAGGGTAAGCGGGAGAAATACCCGGAAACGGAAATGAGAAACCCAATGCCTCGTTGTGCGTCCTAGAGATAAGTGGACGCGGACCTGGGGGCGAGCGCGTCCGAGACACGGCAACGGAGGACGCGAAAAATGGCGACCAGGACGATGAAGTTTGGAGGCGAGGGCCTGTCGCACTACCTGCGTCACCTCGGGGATCATTCGCAGCTGACCCGAGAGCAGGAGTACGAGTTGGCCCATCGCGCTCGCAAGGGTGATGAGGCGGCGCGACAGCTGCTCGCGAAGTCGAATCTCGCCTTCGTGGTAGCGGTGGCGAAGAAATTCTCCAACCGCGGTGCCCGTCTGGATGACCTCATCCAGGAAGGCAATGTGGGCCTGATGAAGGCGATCGAGCACTTCGATCCGAAGAAGAACGTGCGTTTCGCCACCTACGCGGTGTGGTGGATTCGCGCCTACATCACGCGCTACCTCAAGGACAACCGCAGCCAGGTCCGGGGCGGTGAGGCCGAGCGCGGCAGCATGACGGACTTCTCGCTCGATGCGAGCATCGACGAGGAAGGCGAGACGACCTTCCTGGATCGACTGGAGGACGGGGGCCCCTCGCCCCAGGAGACCTTCCTGTCGCGCGAGCAGACCACGGAAGTGCAGGAGGCCCTGGCCAAGGTGCGCAAGCGCATTGGCGACCTGGGCTGGGACATCCTCCAGGAGCGGCTCACGCAGGACAAGCCGCGCACGCTGGAGGAGCTGGGTCAGCGCTGGGGCGTCTCCCGCGAGCGCGTCCGGCAGGTGGAGCTCAAGACGAAGAACTTCCTCGAGCGCTACCTGGCGGCCTTCAATCAGGACGAGGAGCAGCAGGCCTCCTCGTCGGTGGACGCGGCCTGACCGCCAGGACAGGGTCCATGTCCATCACCCAACGAGGCGGTATCCGAGGTGCTTCGCGCACCACGGGTACCGCCTTTGTCGTCTGGTCGCTCGTATTGCTGGCGAGCAAAAGCGCATGGTAACACGCGGAGTATGCGCTCGATTTTACTCGCCCTTTTCGTGGTGTTGTCCCTTCCCGCCCTGGCCGCGACCCCGGAGGAGCTCTCCGCGTGGGACGCGCTGTATGCGAAACGGGGGGATTCCGCCGCCCTGAAGCAGCTGGATGAGGCCCTGGGTCAGGCGCTGAAGGCCACCCCCGAGGACTTCGAGGTGCTGTGGCGCGTGGCGCGCCTGCGGCAGTGGCAGGCCGACGGGTCCACGGACGCGAAGGTGAAGAAGAACCTGGGCAAGCAGTCGTGGGAGCTCGGAGACAAGGCCCGGAAGCTGTCGCCGGAGCGCGTCGAGGGCCACTTCTTCGCGGCCGCGGGGATTGGCCTCTACTCGCAGGCGGTGGGCATCCTCACGGCCCTCGGTGAGGGTCTGGAGGGCAAGTACAACGAGCGCCTGGATACCGCGCTGAAGATTGATGCGATGTACGAGCGCGGTGGGCCCCTGGTCCTCAAGGGGCGCTACTTCTACGAGCTGCCCTGGCCCAAGAGGGACCTGAAGAAGTCCGCCTCCTTCTTCCAGAAGGCGCTCGCCCGGCACCCCGAGCAGCTACGGGCCAGGCTGTACCTCGCTGAGACGTTGCTCGCCGATGGTGAGGAGAAGCAGGCGCACGAGACCATCCTCAAGGTTACCCAAGGAAGTGTGGGGTATGACCCGGCCGAGGGCCAGCGCGTCCAGGGGTGGGCGAAAAAGGTCCAGGCCGCCATTGAGGAGGAACTCAAATGAGGGCCGAGAACCAGATCGCAACTCCCGCTGTCGCCGCGCGGAACCTCGTCGAGTTGTTGCTTCAGCGAGCGCAGTCACCCGCGAAGGTGGCGGCGAGCTTGAAGACCGGCGGTCGCTGGGAAGACGTCCCCTGGGGTCGCATCCTGGAGGACGTGAAGGTGCTGTCCGCGGGGCTCATCTCCGAGGGCGTGAAGCCGGGGGACCGCGTGGCGATCTTCGCCGACACCAGCCTCCAGTGGGTGGTGTGCGATCTGGCCATCTCCGCCGCACAGGCGATCACCGTTCCCATCTACGCCTCCAACACGCCGGACGAGGCCCGCTACATCCTCAACCACTCCGAGGCGTCGTTCGTCTTCGTCGATCATGACGAGGCGACGCCCAAGCAGGCCGGGCGCGCCACCCGGCTCCGGCAGAAGCTCTCCGAGTGTCCTGGTGTGCGCCGCACGGTCCTCTTTGAGGGCTCGCCGGGCGGGGACGCGGAGCTAGCCCTCTCCGACCTGATGGCCCGGGGACGCCAGGCCCACGACGCCCAGCCGGGCGCCTTCGAGGAGCGGGTGCACGCGGTGAAGGCGGAGGACATCTGCTGCATCATCTACACCTCCGGCACGACGGGGGACCCCAAGGGCGTGCTCCTCTCCCATGGCAACTGGGCCTATGAGGCCAACGGGGCGAAGACGGTCGGACTGATGCTGCCCGCCGACTCGGTGATGATGTTCCTGCCCCTGGCGCACTCCTTCGGGCAGGTGGTGAAGGCGGCGTGGCTGTCCATGGGCTTCCGCATGGTGTTCGCCGAGTCCGCGGAGAAGCTGCTGTCCAACCTCATGGAGACGCACCCCACCATCCTCCCGGCGGTGCCGCGCGTCTTCGAGAAGGTCTACAACAACGTGGTGTCCAACGGCTCCTCCGCGCCCGGGCTGAAGGGCCGGATGTTCCGCTGGGCCTTCTCGCTCTTCGATGAGTACGTGGAGGCGAAGAACCAGGGCCGCGAGCCGCCCCACCTGGGCCTCGCGCTGGCACGCAAGCTGGTGTTCAGCAAGGTGCGCGCGACGCTCGACGAGAAGCTCGGCGGCCACATGCGCCTGTTCGTCTCCGGCGGCGCCCCCCTGTCCAAGAAGATCGCCCTCTTCTTCGACCTGCTCGGCTACAAGGTGCTGGAGGGCTACGGCCTCACCGAGACGTCGGCCGCCTCCTGCGTCAACCCGCCGGAGAGGATCAAGATCGGCACCGTGGGGCCGGCCCTGCCGGGCTCCCAGATCAAGATCGCCCCGGACGGGGAGATCCTCATCCACGGCCCGGGCGTGATGAAGGGCTACTACAAGAACGACACGGCCACCGCCGAGGTGCTCGAGCCCGATGGCTGGTTCCACAGCGGCGACATCGGCGAACTGGACGTGGACGGCTACGTCCGCATCACCGACCGCAAGAAGGACATCATCGTCACCGCTGGCGGCAAGAACGTGGCGCCGCAGAACATCGAGGGCACCCTCAAGACGTTCCCGCTCGTCAGCCAGGCCATGGTGTACGGCGACAAGCGCAAGTACCTGGTGGTGCTCGTCACGGTGTCGGAGGAGCCCGCCCGCAAGCTGCTGACGGAGAAGGGCGTGACGCCCGGCAACTACGCGGAGATCTGCCGGCGGCCGGAGATCCGCGCCGCGGTGCAGGAGATCCTCGACAAGGTGAACGCGGACCTGCCCTCCTACAGCACCCTCAAGCGCTTCGCGGTGATGGAGTCGGACTTCAGCCAGGAGTCGGGCGAGCTGACGCCGAGCCTCAAGGTGAAGCGCAAGCTCGTCAGCCAGAAGTTCAAGCAGGTGCTGGACGGTCTCTACGAGGGCGACCTCTCGGACTGAGGAGCGCCCGAGCGGCTGGTCGCTCCCGGAAACGACGACGCCCGGTCAGCCACTCCCCACGAGGGAAGGCCGATCGGGCGTGGCGCGAAGCCCAGCGGACGTCTCAGCCGTGGTGGCTGGTGCTGCGGGCGGTGGCGTCCTTCTCCACCGTGGAGCTGCTTGAGAGCGTCCCCGGATGCTTCTTCTCCTCCGCGGGAGACTCCTCGCCACCGAAGCCGCGCTTGAAGTTGCGGATGGCGCTGCCCAACGCGGAGCCGAGCTGCGGCAGGCGCGAGCCTCCAAACAGGAGGAGCAGCACCCCCATGATCATCAGAATCTCCGACATCTTCAGACCCATCGCGCACTCCTTGGCAAAGGCGCGGGCAGGATAGCCCCGGCGGGCACATGTCGCCAGCTTGACGATCGGGAGCCTCAGACCTGCAGGGTCGGCGAGGTAGCGAGCGCGATGGGGACTGTAAGATACAGAGTAACGCCCCCGGCGTCCGTGGAGACCCCGGCGGTCCCTCCGAGCGCCTCCACTTCCTGAAGCGCGAGGAACAGCCGCAGCGGATCCTCCAGCTTCTTCTCCCGGAAGGCGCGCTCCTCGCGCGAGAAGGTGAGGGCGGCTTCCTCCTGCGAGGGGGGCACGCCGTCGCGTCGCACCTCCACCCGCACGCTGTCGCCCTCCGGCCTGGCGCGCACGCGCAGCTGCTCTCCAGGTTGGGCATGCAGCAGATGGTGGCGGATGAAGGCCTCCACGGCGTGCTGCACCCGGCCTCCGTCCACGTCCACGTCGGGGAGGGGCCCGCCTGGCAGCTCCATGCTCAGTGCCACGCTCGCCGCGCCCGCGGCCTCCAGGTGGTGCTCCACCGCGTTGGCCAGCAGGGGCTCGAGCGCCTGCCGCTCCTTCTCGCACGCCAGCATCCCGAGGTCCGCCCGGCACGAGTCGAAGAAGTCCTGGGCGAAGGAGAGCGCCTTGTCCGTGTTCCTCAGGATGGTCTCCAACCCCCGCTTGGCCTTGGGCTCCAATGGGATGCGGCCATTGAGCAGCAGGGCGGCGTACGAGCGCACATTGGCCAGCGAGCCCCGCAGGTCATGCGAAGCCAGCCCCAG
>NZ_DASVWK010000836.1:0-5410 GCF_036389735.1 Archangium sp.
CGCCGGTGAGCGCGTGCGGCTCGTCCACAACCCGCACTCTTCCTTCCAGCCTCCCCTGGCCGCTGGGGAGCGGCCCGCGCCCGTGCTCACCCTCATGAAGTCCGAGATCGGCCCCGCCCTCTACGAGCGCGGCCGGGTGGACTTCGTCTTCGTGGACAGCGCCGTCGCGCTCCAGGGCCGGCGCCCGGAGGACCTCCAGCGCGAGCCGCTGCTCTCCACCTACTTCCTCGCCTTCAACACCGAGCGCCCCCCGCTGGACCGGCCCGAGGTGCGCCGCGCCCTCTCCCGGGCCATCGACCGCGAGGCGCTCATGAAGGGCCTGCTGCCCGCCGCGCGTCCGAGCCATGTCTTCCTCCCACCCGAGCTGCCCGGCGCCGCCACCCCCGAGGAGTCCGCGCGCCTGCCGCACTACGCGCCCGAGCGGGCCCGCGAGGAGCTGGCGGGAGTGCCCGGGCTGGACCGGCCGCTGCGGCTCGTCTACCGCACGGGGGACTCCTTCGTGCCCGAGGTGGCCATCGCCGAGCGTCTGGCCGCGCAGCTCGCCGCGGTGGGGGTGCGGGTGACGTTGGATGCGCGCTCGGACTTCTCCGCCGAGGTGGCCCGTCGCTCTCCCGAGGGCCCGCGTGCCTACGACCTCTACCTGCGGCGCCTGGGCGCGGACTACGCGCACCCCAACACCTTCTTCACCCTCTTCGAGCGCAACGGGCTCCACCAGACGGGCTGGGAGACGCAGAAGGGCGGCGAGCCCATGGACCGCTTCGAGTGGCTGCTGGACGAGGCGGACGCCGAGCCCGACGAGGCCCGTTCGCGCGCCCTCTACGGCCAGGCCGAGGCGGTGCTCCTCGACGAAATGGCCGTCATCGCGCCACTGTACCACCCGGACCGCTACTTCCGGACGCGGGCCTCGCTGCGGGGCGTGGACGTGGACCCCTTCAACTTCCTCTCCCTGCGCGAGCTGCGCCTGGGGCCTCCGTCGGAGGTGCGCTGAACCATGCCCCCCGCGCTCGTCCGCATTGGCCGGCAACTGGTGCTCGTGCCCATCGTCGCGCTCGCGTCCTACTTCCTCATGGCCGCGCTGCCGCTGACCACCGAGGACGAGTCCAAGCGGCAGGTGCCCCCCGAAGTGCTCGCCTCGTACCGGAAGGACCTCGGCCTGGGGCAGCCGCTCGGCTTCCTCCGCCCGTGGGAGAAGCTCTTCGCCGGTGAGCGGCTCGGCACCAGTGCCCAGGGCGTCACCGGGGACGAGCTGCTCCTCAAGCTCTCTGGCAGCGTGGGCGTGGGACTCGTCGCGCTGGGGCTCGCGCTCGCGTGGGCCCTGGGCTTCGCGCTGCTGCGGGCCCGTTGGCGGCGCAGCCGGCTCTCCGTGCTCAGCGACGCGCTGCCCGCCGTGGCCTTCGGCACCCCCGTCTTCATCCCCGCGCTGCTGCTCGCGCCCGCCGTGGTGGAGCGCGGGCACCTGCTGCCCGAGCTGTGTGCCGCGCTCGTCATCTCCGTCTGGCCGGGCATCTTCCTCGGCACCCTGGTGGCGGACGCGCTGGAGACGGAGCTGGCCCGCGACTACGTGCGCACCGCGCTCGGCAAGGGCCTGCCTCCCCGCGCCGTGCTGTGGCGCCACGTGCTGCCCAACGTGTTCCCCGCGCTGCTGGATGCCATCGGGCCCGTGGCCACCGCGCTCCTCGCCGGCTCCTTCGCCGCCGAGCGCGTCTTCGGCCTGCCGTACTTCGGCCAGCTCTACGTGCTCGCCGTGCTTCAGAAGCAGGTGGCCGTGGTGGTGGTGGCCACCACCGTCTTCGCCTCGCTGCTCGTCATCGTCGGGCTGGTGGTGGAGCTCGTGCGCCTCGCGGTGGACCCGCGGGCGCGGGAGGCCGGGGCATGAGCGCGAACCGGGTACCCAAGCGGGCCTGGGTGGGCCTCGTGCTGCTGGTGGGCCTCGGCCTCACGAGCTGGCTCGCCGCCCGCGTCTTCCCCGAGGCGCTCGCCCGCACGTGCCCCCTGGGCATGGACCCGACCCGACCGGATCGCACGGTGTGCGAGCTGGCCTTCGGGGGGCTCTGGGTGTCCCTGGCCATCGGCCTCGTCGCGGGGGCCTTGTCCACCGTGCTGGGGCTCGCCGTGGCCATGGGGGCCCGGGCCGCGGGAGGCGCGCTGGAGCGCTGGATGCTGCGCGGCGTGGATGCCGTCTTCGCGCTGCCGGATGTGCTGGTGGTGATGGTGCTTCAGCTCGCCGGCCAGTCCATGTTGGACGCGGGCGAGGCCGGAGGCGTGGGCCCCTTCGGCCTCATGGTGATATCCCTGGCCGTCGTGGGCTGGGCGGGCCCGGCGCGCATGTTCCGCAACCGCCTCGCCACGCTGGAAGGCCAGGAATTCATCGCCGCCTCGCGCGCTCTGGGGGCAGGCCATTGGCACCTGCTGCGCGTCCACCTGTGGCCCGCGCTGCGCCCCTTCGTGCTCGCCGTCTTCCTCAGCCGCCTGCCCACCGCCATCCTCACCGAGTCCACCGTCAGCTTCTTCGGCATCGCCCGGATGGACCCCATGTCACTCGGCCGCTACCTCGGTACGAGCTACGCGGCCCTCATCTACGAGGGCGGCGCGCGCGTGGTGCTGCCCGCCTGGGGACTGCTCGTCCTGCTGGTGCTCGGTGCCTCGCTTGCTTCCCAGGCACTCGGGGCCGGGCCGCGTCGAGCCTGAGGGGGGCGGCGCTTCGCCCTGGCGGACGGTCCGAGTGTGGAATTCCTGGCAGTGCGGTGGACGTTGGCAACAGACGAAACCCTCTCACATCGCGGGAACCACCCTATGTCCATCGCCAACGAGGAGCTCCCCATCGCCACGGGCCATGCCCGCTCCAAGACCCAGCAAGATGATGGCCTGAAGCTGGAACCGGTGAAGGGGACGGTGCTCATCGTCGAGGACGACCCCGCGCACCGTGAGCTGCTGGTGGAGCTGCTGACGCAGTGGGGCTACGTGCCCCTCCCGGTGGGCAGTGCCGAGGAGGCCGAGTTCGCCGTGCGCAACAAGCTCATGGACGCGGCCATCGTGGACGTCTTCCTGCCCGGGCGCAGCGGTACCAACCTCATGGCCCGCCTGCGCGAGAAGTTCCCCCAGTCCGTCCTCATCGGCGTGAGCGCCATGAGCGATGCGTCCATGGCGCGCAAGTGCAAGGGGCTGGGCGCGGATCTGTTCATCGGCAAGCCGCTGGCGCCGGAGAAGCTCGCCCAGGCGCTCCAGTCGCGGCACACGAGCTGGCATTAGCCGCGGGCACCCGACCGGGCGCGGGTATGAATCGGTTGCGCTGCGGGAGCGAAGGGCCGACACTTCCTGTGTGCAGACTCTCGCTCCTGGCTTCCTCGTGGCCATGCCCCAGTTGGGGGAATCGACCTTCAAACGCTCGGTCATTCTGATGCTCGAGCACAGTGAGACCGGCTCCATGGGCCTGGTCATCAACCGGGGCGCCTCGCTGACGCTGGGCGAGCTGGCCAAGAACCAATCCCTGGGGATCGCCCCCGAGCGGGTCAACCAGCTCGTCTTCATGGGCGGCCCCGTGGAGCCCCACCGGGGCTTCGTCCTCCACGACGATGAGCGTGTGACGGAGAAGCACGAGGTGGTGCCCGGCCTCTTCCTCAGCCTCACCCTGGACACGCTGGGCCCCTTGCTGAAGGACCCCAAGCGCCACCTGCGCTTCTGCCTGGGCTACGCTGGCTGGGGTGCCGGGCAGCTGGAGAGCGAGCTGGCCTCTGGCTCCTGGCTCTACTCCGAGGCGTCCGCCCGGCCCGTGCTCGAAGGGGACCCTGGCCTGCTGTGGGACAGCACCCTGAAGGGCATGGGGGTGGACCCGGCCATGCTCATGAAGGGAAAGGGACTGAACTGATGCTCGACCCGAATGCCATCCGCCAGCGGATTGTCGGCGCGCTGCCCGGCTCGGAAGTAGAAGTGAATGACACCACCGGAACCGGGGACCACTTCGAGGCCCGCGTGGTGAGCCCCGCCTTCGCGGGCAAGTCCATGGTGGAGCAGCACCAGATGGTGTACGCGCCTCTCCAGGACTGGCTGAAGACCGGCGAGCTGCATGCGCTCGCGCTCAAGACCTATTCGCCCGAGCAGTGGAAGAAGCTCGGGCCCCGCTGACGAGAGGACGCTGACGATGAACACTGAGATGAAGGCTCGTTTCGACGAGGAGATCCGCAAGCACAAGATCGTGCTCTTCATGAAGGGCAACGCGCTGTTCCCGCAGTGCGGCTTCTCCGCGCGCGCGCTGCAAATCTTGAAGCAGCACGGGGAGGTGCACACGGTGGACGTGCTGGCCGACCCCGAGGTGCGCCAGGGCATCAAGGAGTACAGCAACTGGCCCACGATTCCCCAGGTCTTCATCAACGGGAAGTTCGTTGGCGGCTCGGACATCCTCATGGAGCTGGAGGAGCGTGGTGAGCTGGCCGACATGGTGTCCGGCAAGACGCCCGCCTGAGTTCTTCTCTCCCCTCCCTGTCCCGCCCGGAGAGGGGCGGGGTGAGGGGACGCGTACCCCGGTTCAACGACGTGGCCATCGCAACCTCGAGCGCCCCTGAGGCGCCCACCGTGAAGGAGCGCGTGCGGGACTTCCGGGCGCGCCACGCGAAGTGGGAGCTGGCGCTCTTCTTCTTCGCGGGCTTCGCCTACGACATCCTCACGCTGCCGCGCATCGACAGTCGGTTCCTGCTCACCATGCAGGGCGTGTACCTGGGGGTGCTGGGCCTGCTGCTGCTGGCGGAGCTGCGCTGGAGCTGGGGCGTGGAGCCGCCGCGCTGGCTGGGCCGCGTGTGGCGCTTCCGCGAGGACGCGCTGCACTTCTTCCTCGGGGGCCTGCTGAGCCCCTACACCCTCTTCTATTTCAAGAGCGCCTCCGGGCTGACGGCGTTCCTGTTCCTCGCGCTCATCTTCGGGCTGCTGGTGGTCAACGAGCTGCCGCGCTTCCGGGCCCTCGGGCCGGTGGTGCGCGCGGGGCTCTACGGCTTCTGCCTCACCTCCTACTTCGCGTACCTGCTGCCGGTGCTGCTCGGCTACTTCAGCGGAACGCTGTTCGTGGCCGCGGCGGGCCTGTCCTGTCTGGCGACGCTGTCCATCACCCTGCTGGTGCGCTGGTGGAGTGGGGACAGGCGGCGCACGCTGCGGCACGTGGCCCTGCCCGGCCTTGGTGCCCAACTGCTGCTGCTCGGGCTGTACGCGGTGAAGGCCATCCCCCCGGTGCCGCTGTCCATGCTGTCCAGCGGCCTGTACCACGGCGTGGAGGTGGTGAAGGGACCGAAGGGCCGGGACTACCGGTTGCTCCACGAGCGCTCCGAGTGGAAGCCGTGGGAGCATGGGGATCAGGACTTCCGCGCGCGCCCCGGCGACAAGGTCTACTTCTTCGCCAGCGTCTTCGCGCCGGGCAGTTTCAAGC
>NZ_DASVWK010000837.1:0-4918 GCF_036389735.1 Archangium sp.
GGGCTTCCGGGTGGTGGTGGACGGGGAGGGGCGCGTGAGCGAGGCGCGGCTGGCCTACGGCGGTATGGCGGCCACCCCGGCCCGCGCGCGCCGCACCGAGGCCGCGCTGGTGGGGCAGCCCTGGACGGAGGCCAGCGTCGAGGCCGCCCTGCCGCGGCTCGCCGAGGACTTCACCCCCCGCACGGACCACCGCGGCTCGGCGGTGTACCGGGCCCAGGTGGCCCGCAACCTCCTGCGCGGCTTCTTCCTGGAGACGCTCGACGACCCGGCCCCGCGCCTGCGCGAGCGCCACGCCGCCACGGTCCAGGTGAGGTGATTCCATGAGCGCCCAGACTCCCAACGCCGCCGCCCGCGTCGACACCGCCGAGCTCCGCAGCCCGCTGCACGCCCCCTCGCTCCACGACAGCGGGCTGAAGCACACCAGCGGCGAGGCCCTCTACGTGGACGACCTGCCCGCGCCTCCCGGCCTGCTGGTGGGCCACATCGTCGCCTCGCCGCACGCCCACGCGCGGCTGGTGCGCAAGGACGCCGCCCGCGCCCGCGCCCTGCCCGGCGTCCACGCGGTGCTCTTCGCCGAGGACATCCCCGGCGAGAACCAGATTGGTGCCGTCGTCCACGACGAGCCGCTGCTCGCCGAGGGCGAGGTCCTCTGCGTGGGGCAGTCCGTGGCCCTGGTGCTGGCAGAGAGCGCCGCGCTGTGCCGCCAGGCCGCCGCGCTGGTGGAGGTGGAGTACGCGCCGCTGCCCGCGCTGCTCACCGTGCAGGCCGCGGTGGAGGCGGGCGCCTTCATCACCCAGCCGCACACCATCCGCCGCGGGGAGCCCGAGGCCGCGCTCGCCGCCGCGCCGGTGCGCCTCGCGGGCGAGTGCTCCACGGGCGCCCAGGACCACTTCTACCTGGAGACGCAGGTGTCGCTGGCGGCGCCGGGCGAGGACGGAGCGGTACACCTGTGGTGCTCCACGCAGCACCCGACGGAGGTGCAGGCGATCGTCGCCGGGGTGCTGGGGGTGGGGCGGCACATGATCGTCGTCGAGGTGCCGCGCATGGGAGGCGGCTTCGGCGGCAAGGAGACGCAGGCCGCGCCCTTCGCGAGTCTGGCGGCCCTGGGCGCTCGCGTCACCGGCAGGCCGGTGAAGGTGTGGCTCAACCGCGACCAGGACATGGCCTTCACGGGCAAGCGCCATCCCTTCTGGGGCCGGTATGACGCGGGCTTCGACACCGAGGGCCGGCTGCTCGCGCTCAAGGTGGAGCTGTTCTCCGACGGAGGGTGGAGCTCGGACCTGTCGCGCGCCATCCTGGACCGGGCGCTCTTCCACCTGGACAACGCGTACTTCGTCCCGGCGTTGCAGTTCATCGGCCAGGCGGCCCGGACGAACCTGCCCTCCAACACGGCCTTCCGGGGCTTCGGTGGGCCGCAGGGCATGTTCGTGATGGAGGAGGTGCTCAACCGCGCCGCCGAGCGGCTCGGGATGGACCCGACGGTGGTGCGCGAGCGCAACTACTACCGGGAAGCGCCGGAGAACGTCACCCACTACGGCCAGGTGGTGGAGGGCAACCGCCTGCCGCGCATCCACGCCGAGCTGCTGGCCTCCAGCGACTACGCCCGGCGCCGCGAGGAGATTGAGGCCTTCAACGCGGGCTCGCGGTGGACGAAGCGGGGCATCGGCTTCCAGCCGGTGAAGTTCGGCATCTCCTTCACCACGAGCTTCCTCAACCAGGCCGGGGCGCTGGTGATGCTGTACACGGACGGCACCGTGCAGCTCAACCACGGCGGCACCGAGATGGGGCAGGGGCTGCACACCAAGATGCGGGCCGTGTGCGCGCATGAGCTGGGCGTTTCCCCCGAGCGCGTGCGGGTGATGCACACCGCCACGGACAAGGTGCCCAACACCTCGGCAACGGCGGCCTCCAGCGGCTCGGACCTCAACGGGCAGGCGGTGAAGCAGGCGTGCGAGGTGCTGCGGGAGCGGCTGCGCCCGGTGGCCGCGAGGCTGCTGCAACTGGAGCGCGGAGGCGAGGTGGACTCGCTCGTCTTCACCGGGGGCCGGGTCTTCCTGCCCGCGCGCGCCGAGCGCTCGGTGTCCTTCGCCGAGGTCGTCCATGCCGCGTACCTGGCGCAGGTGTCGCTGTCGGCCACGGGCTACTACCGCACGCCGGACATCTCGTACGACCGGGTGGCCGGACGCGGCAAGCCCTTCCACTACTACGCCTTCGGGGCCGCCGTGGTGGAGGTGGAGGTGAGTGGCCTCACCGGCGAGCACCGCGTGCGCCGCGTGGACATCCTCCAGGACGTGGGCACCTCGCTCGTGCCCAGCATCGACAAGGGCCAGGTGGAGGGCGGTTTCATCCAGGGCCAGGGGTGGCTCACGTGCGAGGAGGTGCTGTTCGACGCCAAGGGGCGGCTCCTCACGCACTCGCCGGACACGTACAAGATTCCGGCGGTGGGGGACGCGCCCGAGGACTTCCGCGTCGCCCTGCTGGAGCGCGCGCCGCAGGACAACAGCATCCACGGCAGCAAGGCGGTGGGAGAGCCGCCATTCATGCTGGCCATCGGCGTGGTGACGGCCCTGAGGCAGGCCATCGCCTCCTTCGGTCCGCCGCGCACCCCGGTGGAGCTGGCCTCGCCCGCGACTCCGGAGGCGATTCTGCGCGCGGTGGAGCTGGCTCGGGCCGCTCCCCGGTAACGCGGCTCAGAGCCCCCGGCGGGGCTGGACGAGGGCGTTGGCGAACAGGAGCCCGGCCACCAGCGCCACGGCGACCATGAGCATGGAGAAGGCGGTGTCCACGCCCGCGAGCACATCGCGGGCGAGCAGGGACTCCATGCTGCGGAAGCCGATGCTGCCGGGCACCAGCAGCATGATGGCGGGCACCAGGGTGATGACGGCCGGCTGGTTGCGCACCCGGGCCAGGATGTTGGTGACGATGCCCACGGTGAGCGCTCCGACGAACGCGCCCAGCTGCGGGCCCAGCACCTGGGAGCCCAGGCGGGAGCCCGCGTAGGCGAGCGTCCCGGCCACGGCGATCCACCCCCAGTCCCGGGGGCGGGCGCGGAAGAGGAGGCTCACCGCGAACAGCAGCGACACCAGGGCGAGCGGCTCCGTCCAGCCCGGGAGCGCGGGCACGGGGCCCAGCTTCGCGGGCAGGGGAAACAGCTCCGTCAACCGGGTGCCGAGCGCGACGCCGAAGCCGAGCTCCAGGAAGACGAGGGCCGCGCCGGTGAGCCGGGAGGTGCCGGAGATGAGATTGCGCGTGGCGAGCTCATTGAGGGCCACGGTGAGACTGAGTCCGGGCAGCAGCACGATGAGGCCCGCGAGCGTGACGACCTGGATGGACAGGGGGCCCACGAGGCTCGCGGCCACCACGGCCAGGGCGGAGGAGAGGATGGCGGCCACCGGCTCCAGCACCCACACCGTCGAGGGCTGGCGCCGTGTCCACAGGTCCAGCCCGCCAATGAGGAGGCTGATGAATGCCGCCGCGCCCATCTCCCGGGGACCGCCCCCGAAGAGGCGCGCTCCACCGACCGCCGCGAGGGCCCAGCACAGCAGGAGGAGGGCGTTGCCATAGCGAGGGGGCTCGGCGAGGACGGCCTCCACGCGGTCCTCGCCCTCCTCGGGGGAGAGTTCTCCACGGATGACGGCGTCCGCCAGTTCGTC
This sequence comes from Archangium sp., assembly GCF_036389735.1. GTDB lineage: Bacteria > Myxococcota > Myxococcia > Myxococcales > Myxococcaceae > Archangium. The sequence goes on from NZ_DASVWK010000837.1 coordinate 3,654, forward strand.
CAGGCGCGCGAGCCGTCCGAGGTCCAGCTCTCCGGGCTCCACGCGGATGAGACAGGTCTGGAGGGCCTCGGGAGGGCCGAAGGACGCGAAGATGGAGGTGGGGGTGGAGAAGAAGCGGGCTTCCAGGCCGAGGCGCTGCGACACCAGCCGCATCTGCTCCTCCAGCCGGTGGGCCGGAGTGCCATAGCTGTGGAGCGCCTGTCCGAGCCGCAGCGTGAACGACACCGCCGACCCGGAGGGCGGCTCCTTCAGGGCGACGAGCTGTTCCGCCGGGAGCATCGGAGCCACATGCCAGAGGCTCTCGGGGGCGTCAAACGAGCCCTTCGGCGCGGACCGGGGCCTGCTCGCTGGCCTGCTTTCTCCTTGACGGAATCGTCGCGACACCGTGCGCTAGGGCCCCATGAGCGACTCCGCGCAGGGATTCATCGTGTTGGGGGCGGCCCGCACCAAGGTTCAGAAGTGGTTGGGCTCCCGCGGGCTACCGGCCTTCCTCGCCGCCGGTCCGGGCAAGGCGCTCCGGTTGTGGCCCGACGTCCAGGGCGAGGCCGCCGAGGCGCTCGCGAGCGCCCTCTGCGGCGAGCTGCCCAAGAGCCGCGTCTTCCTCTTCTCCATCAGCGGGGACAGCCTGCGCGTCAGCGTCCACGTGGACGGAGCCCTTCAGACTCGCGAGGAGGTGGCCCTGCGGATGCGCACCGCGAAGCAGCTCTCCCAGGCCCACGCCGCCCTCCAGCGCGTGTCGACCGCCCTCGACTTCAAGGGTCACCGGCCCACGCTTCTGCGCGACGGGGACAGCCGCCCCGGGTTCCTCGCGCTCGCGGGTGCACGGGAGGACGACGTCGCCTCCCTCTCGCACACGAGCCTCTCCGAGGCACGCCAGCACCCGGACGCCCCCGACGCCGCGCGCTTCCAGGACTTCTCCTTCGTGGACGCCAAGGGCAAGGCCCAGGCATTCTTCCCGGGCACCTCGGACCAGAAGGACTGACGGCCCATGCTGCTCACCACGCCCCTGTCCACCCCTCGGCTGCTGCTGCGCGAGTTCGAGGAGGAGGATTGGCGCGCCACCCACCCCTACGAGTCCAGGCCCGAGGTGGTTCGCTACCTGCCGTACGGGGTCCGCACTCCCGAGGAGAGCCAGGACTACATCCGCAAGGTCATGGCCATGGCGCGCGAGACGCCCCGGCACGTCTATGACCTGGCCGTGGTGCTGCGCGATGGCCACCAGCTCATCGGACGCTGTGGCATGAAGCTCACCGACCCCGAGCTGC
>NZ_DASVWK010000838.1:0-5032 GCF_036389735.1 Archangium sp.
CGTGCGCGACCCGGAGGATGACGAGTCCACCGCCGGCTATGGGCACACCCATACCCATACCGAGACCCAAGAGCCTCCTCCGACGCGTCGCTCGCCGGTGAAGCTGCTGCTGTTCACCGTCGTGACGCTGCTGCTGGTGATCGGCGCGGGGGCCGCGTGGCTGTTCCTGCTCGAGCCCGCCCCCAAGCCCGTTGAGGCTCCGGTGGCCGCGGCGCCGAGTGCCCAGGAGGTCGCGCCTCAGCCTGCTCCCACGGGCGACCCGCGCCCGGCCGATCCTTCTTCCGGGACCGCCAACGCGACCCCCACCGCCGAGCCCGGGAAGGAGACCGCGGCTGTCCCTCCGGTGCCGGAGCAGGGGAGCGCCGCGACGCCCGCGCCCACCGCGAACGGGACGACCCCGCCGGGGGCCGCTCCCCTGGCGGAGCCCCCGCCCGCTGGAGAGGTGGCTGCCCAGGGTGGCCAGGGGCCCGACAAGGACCCACCCACGCCCACGTCAGACCCCAAGCCGCCCACACAGGTGTCCGTGCAGTTCAAGGCACCGGCACGGACGGTGCTGAAGGTGGGAGGACGTGGGGTGAAGCCCAACGACTCGCTGAAGCTGGCGCCCGGAACCGTGCGAATTGACTACCGGTGCCCAGGGTATCGGGCCCCCAAGGGACGCAAGGAATTCACGGTTCCCGAGAATCCGACGGACCCCGTCGTCTTCAAATTGGACTGCCGCCAGAAAAGCCGCCGGTGAGGTTCCGGGAGGAGACATATACGGTCGGCTCCCCCACTGGCGGACAAGTGGGCCAGGGTACGCGGGAGTGTCTATAAGTTGTTGGAATTCCAGGGGTTTTGAACTCCTCATCTCGTTTACACGTGTCAGACGGGTCCATAGAATCGGCCCCGTCTATGGCCCGTGCGAACAAGAAGAATGTGGCGAAGAAGAGGAGCCCGCCGGCGGGGAGGATCGCCCGCGAGCAACCCATCGCGCCCGAGCCCAACCGGTTGCTGAAGGTGTGGCGTCGCGTCCTCGAGCGACGACTGCGCACGCGGCTGCGGGCCCCGGTCGCGGTGGAGGTCCACGACAACACGCATACGATGCTCACCTTCCAGCGCCACCGGGCGTTGTGGCGGCTGCGGCTGCACCACATGTTCCTGGCGGCACCGGATGAGGTCATCCAGGCGCTCGCGGACTTCGTGCGCAACGGAGACGCGGAGGCCAGCGTGCAACTGGATCGGTTCATCGAGCGCAACAAGATCTACATCCGCCGGGTGTCACCGGCGCAGATGCGCAAGCGCCTGCGCATGGACCCGGTAGGTCAGCACCATGACCTGGGCCGCATCTTCGAGCGGCTCAACGAGCGCTACTTCAAGGGCCGCATCGACGCCGCCATCACCTACGGGCCGGCGCCGCGCGTCACCCGGCCGCGCAAGAGCATCAAGATGGGCTCCTACTCGGCGGAGTCGCGCGTCATCCGCATCCACCCGGCGTTGGATCAGCCGGTGGTGCCGCGCTACTTCGTGGAGTGGATCGTCTTCCACGAGATGCTGCACCACGTGTACCGGACGCGCCGGGGCGAGAACGGGCGGCGCTGCATCCACCCGCCCGAGTTCCTCGAGCACGAGCGGCGCTTCCACGACTTCACGCGCGCGCAGGCCTGGGAGACGGAGAACCTGGACCTGCTGCTGCACTCGCGCGTGGCGCAGGCGTGAGGCGGGCCTCCCCGGCCTTCAGGGGAGGATGATGCCGCCGGGGCTGCGACGCTCCAGCGGCTCCGGGGACGCGGTGGCCTGGGCCTGTGGCTCGGCTCGGGCCCGCGCCCGGGCCTCCACCTGGTCCCGGGTGGAGGGGGCCACGCGCTCCGCCAGGGTGTAGAGCAGCGCCTTCTCGTAGAGGCGCTCGGCGAAGCGCGAGGGCGGCTCGGTGGCGCCGTGCCAGAGCCGACGGGCCTCGGCGCGCGCCACCCGGGCTGGGTGCTCCTTGCCGAGGCGCTCGAAGTGCTGCCCCATCTCCCACAGGCGGCTGGCGTAGAGCCGGCGCATCGCCTCCGGCGCGAAGAAGGCGTGGGCGTGGGCGTGGGCGGCCTGGATGAGCTCCTCGTTGCGCTGCGCGGGGGTGAGCGCGAGCGGGCTCGACTCCAGCTCGTTCACCTTGAAGGCCAGCCGCTCCAGCTCGGCCATGGGCGGCAGCCAGCCGCGCATCTCCTGCTCCTCGTGGAGCTTGTGGCCCTCGTAGGAGAGCCGCTCGTCCTCGGGCTCCGGCGGGGGCGGCGCGGGCGGCTCGTCCCGGGGCTGCACGCCCAGGTGCCGCAGCACGGCGTCGAGCCCCCGCGGGTAGGCGGTGTGCGTGCGCAGGTTCAGCCCCACGGCGGCGGCCAGGCGCTCCAGGGCCTCGGCATGGGGCACCTCCACGGCGGCATCGGGGCCGGGTTGGGTGGCCTGCTTCATGAGGCGGCGGTACTCGCCGCGGCTCGTCTCCGCCACCTGGATGCGCACCACGCCGTGCTCGTCCGACATGAGGAACTGGACGGCCTCCACCCCGCCACCGCGCAGGGGGCGGGCGATCTCCAGGACGCGCTCGCCGGTGCCGTCGATGCTGGTGAGGACGGCGGGCAGCGGCTCCGGGCCCGTGACCACCGGGCGCGCGGGCTCGGTGGGCCGGGGCTGCTCGGAGAGGGCGACGCCCCGGGAACGCAGCCGGTAGAGGGCCTTCTTCGCCGCCTTGGCGAGCGCCTTGTCGCCGGAGGTCGCGAGCGCCTCGGCGAGGGCGGGGCCACCAGCGAGCACCGTGCCCTCGAGGAGGGCGAGCGCGAGCGGTTCGGGCAGGGCGGCGACGGCCTCGGGGGAGGGGGTGGAGGGCTCACCGGCGAGCGAGCGGGCGCGCTCCACCACCTCGGGGGCGAAGTCCGGGAGGGGCGTGCCGGCGCGGAGGGCGTCCAGCAGTGAGCGCGGATCGGCCTGGGGGCTCTTCGTGGGCATGGGCCGAGAGGTAATGCGCCTCGCGCGGCGTGGTGAGGCCGGGAGGGGGGCGGGCGCGAGGTGTCGACCACTGGCCCACACTTGGCGGGCCCGAGCGTTAGCGGCGGCGCACCAGCCAGCTGTCTCCGGCCTGGGCGGCCACGGCCAGCTCCTGCTGGAGCCGGGCGCCGAAGACGCGCGAGGGGTGGACGCCCCGCACGAGGAAGTGGTCGTACGCGGGCCCCTGCGTGGCGTAGTCGAACTCATGGGGCCGCCACTCGGAGGGGAAGGAGGGTGGGGGCGTGCCCTGGTAGCGCAGGGGCGAGTGGGGGGTGAGGGCGAAGCTGAAGTTGGTGCCGCCACCGCGCGCGCGGGCCAGCTCGGCGGCGCCATGGAGGAAGACGGGGTGGTGCACCACGCGCGAGCCGGCGTCGAAGACGAGCCCCATCACCCGGGGCCGGGGCGCGGTGGCCTCCACGAGGGCGTCCCACTCGGCCGCCTCACGGGAGAAGGCGCGGAAGCCGCGGCCCAGCGTGAAGGCGAGCAGCAGGGCACAGGCGGCGCTGGCCCACAGCAGCGGGCGGCGCAACTCGGGCCGGGCCACGGGCAGGCACGCCACGGCGAGCACGGCGGCGAGCTGCGCGTAACGGGTGTTCAGGTAGTAGATGTAGCCGCGGATGTCGAAGGGCAGCAGGAAGAAGAAGCCGAGGGCGAGGACGAGGAGTCCCACGAGGCGCCATCGCGCCACGGGGCCCTCGGTGTGGGGCGCGCCGCGGACGAGGCCCAGCACCAGCGCGCCCGCCGCCACCACGCCCATGGCGTAGAGGGGCCAGCGGTCCGAGCCATCGCGCAGGAGGTTGGCGAGCACGTCAAGGAGCTCGGCGCGGTTCTGCGCGAAGCCCTTCCAGGCGAGGTTCTGGGGGGACAGCATGGGGCCCCAGGCCTTCCAGGGGGCGCCGGTCTCCACCTCGGCGGGCTGGCCCAGGCGCAGCACCACCCACGAGAGGAAGAGGCCCACGCCGGGCGTCACGCCCAGGAGCGCGGGCAGGCGGGGCCGCAGTCGCGCCGCGAGGCCCTGGGCGCCAGCGTCCTCGGGCACGGGGGTGGTGAGGAGCAGCCAGGGCAGGGCGAGCCCGAGGAAGGCGAAGGCCTGCACGTGGAAGAGGAGGACGGCGACGAGACCCAGGCCGAGCCCCAAGGCCCAGGCGCGGCGGCGGGGCGTGTCGGTGAGGGCGCGTACGAAGAGGCCGCAGCAGAGGAGGGCGAGGGGCAGCGCGGCCAGGTAGTTGACGAAGCCCCACCCGAAGCTGTCGCCGTAGGCCAGGGGCAGGGCGAGCAGCGAGGGCCACGTGGGCCGTCCGAGGCTCCGCAGGAGGAAGGCGAGCGACAGGGGCAGGCCCACCACGTAGGCGGAGAGGAAGAGACGGTTGGCCACGTCGAGGGGCAGTACCCAGTTGAGGAGGCTGACGGCGTAGTAGTAGCCGAGGTAGGGCGTCAGCTCGTGGCGCGCGGCGAAGAGCTGCGGGTAGAGGGTGGTGGGGTCGTCCAGCCGGTGCAGCACGGAGATGAGGTGGAGGTGCTGCGGCAGGTCCACCATGGGCAGGTGCGTGGACACCCACAGGGGAAGGGCCCCCAGCACGAGGGCGGCGGCGTAGACGAGACGGTCGGTTCGCGCGGACACGGGTGGGCGGACTGTATGCGGCGATTCCCCCTGTCGCGAGCACTCCGGGCGCCTGCTCGCGGGGTGACCCTCCTGGGAGGGTGGACAGTCGGGCCCTCCGGGTTTGGACAGGGGAGAGGGGCTGGGATAATGAACCCGGTGAGGCTCGGATGTCCTGGCCGTCACCTGGGAGGTACTCGGAGATGAAGCGCATCGGGATGATGCTGGCCGCGGTGGTGGCGGGCGGCGTGCTGCTCACGACGGGTGAGGCCGTGGCCTGCGAGGGTCACCGTTCCAAGACCGACGCGCCGTCCGCGGCGGTGCCGGCGAAGACGGACCCGGCGGCCTCGACGGAGGCGGCGCCGGCGAAGCTGGACGCGGCGGAGGAGCAGCACGCGGCGAAGTGTCAGTGCGGCAGCGCGGCGGACT
>NZ_DASVWK010000839.1:0-9568 GCF_036389735.1 Archangium sp.
CGGCGAGCAGGGCCAGCGAATGGCCGCCACCGGCCGCGAGCTCCGTCACCCCCGTCAGGCCGGAGATGGCGACCGGCGTGGCGCGTTGGGTGGTGGTGCCATCCCCGAGCCGGCCCGAGGCGTTGTAGCCCCAGGCGCGCACGGTGCCGTCGGAGAGCAGTGCCAGCGCGTGGTTGTTGCCCGCGGCGATGGACACCACGCTCGCGAGGCCGGGCACCGCCACGGGCGAGGAGCGTTGGGTGATGGTGCCATCCCCGAGCTGGCCATAGGCATTGTTGCCCCAGGCGCGCACCGTGCCATCCCCGAGCAGTGCCAGCGAATACTCGCCGCCAGCGGAGACCGCCACCGCGCCCGCGAGACCCGGCACGACTCCGGGTGAGGAGCGTTGAGTGGTGGTGCCATCCCCGAGCTGTCCGGAGACATTGTCTCCCCAGGCGCGCACGGCGCCAGCCGGGGTGACGAGCAGGGAGTGGGCCTTGCCCGAAGCCAGGCGGACGGCCCGTGGACTTCCGGACTGCAAGGGACGGGACTGCCCGGCCGTGGCCGCATCCTTCGCGGCCGAAGGCGCGCCGCAGGCGGCGGCCAGCAGCCCTCCCAGAGTCAGCAACAGCAACGACCAGCGTCTCGCGATCCGCACGTTCACGTCCCTCCCCACAAAACGGGCTGACTGGATGGATTCCAGCGAAACCTGGATATCACACAAATCCCGGGAGTGGCACGATGAGGACCTGACACCCCTGGGGCTCCCCCCGCATCGCAAGCCTTCTCATACAGCGTGGCGGCACGGTGCTCGTCCCGAGAGACGCCGCGGCCTTCTCGGTGCCTGCTGGGGGCCGCACAAGCTCAAGGCCCCGTGCCCCGAGTCCTCTACGAGTACGGCGAGGGGCCGACTCGTGTTCATTATCCAGCGGGATTGGGAGCCGGATGGGGAAGGCGTGGGGCTTCCTGGGACACTCCGTTGAATTCTTTCGTTCCACTCCCGTCGTAGGTGGCTGGACGCTGTCACTCCCTGGGGGATCATGTCTGCTCACGCCACCGAGGTTCTTGCTGCCTCTCCCCGTCCTCGGCGCGTCATCCTGGTGTCCATCGATTGGACCCGGGACAAGGACCCTCGGATTCCTCTGGGGCATGCGTCCATCGTCGCGTCACTGCGGAGCGCGGGAGTGGAGGTGCGGGCCTTTTCCTTCCCCATCAACCACCCCGGCTTCGACGCGGAGCGCATCCTGTGGGACATCCTCGACAATGCGCGGGGACTTCAGCCAGAGCAGGTGGACGTGGGCCTCGGCGTCTACGTGTGGAACGACCGGGTGGTGAAGAGCCTCCTGGTGGCGCTCCGGCGGCACGGCTTCCGGGGGCGCATCGTCTTGGGCGGACCGCAAATCTCCTACGCGGGAGCGGGCCTCGAGCAGCTCTATCCCGAGGCGGATGTGTTCGTCCGGGGGTATGGAGAGGAGGCCATGGTGGCTCTCGCCGCCACGGTCGAGCGTATCCAGTTCACGGGAGTCCATTGGGCGGGGCAGGTGGATCCAGGCCTCCAGGCGCAGGCGAAGCTGGAGACGCTGTCCTCACCCTTTCTCGGTGAAGTCATCGACCTCTCCGGGGGCCAGCGTTTCATCCGGTGGGAGACGCAGCGTGGATGTCCTTTCCGCTGCTCGTTCTGCCAGCACCGGGAGGCGGGTAGCCGTCTGCGGCGCAGGGACATTCCCCTGGCTCGACTGGAGCGAGAGATGGAGCTGTTCGTCCGCTCGGGAGTAGACGACATCGCCGTGCTGGATCCGCTCTTCAACCTGGGGGACCACGCCCTGGCGGTGTTGCGGACGTTTCGGACGCTCGGCTATCGCGGGCGGTTGTCGTTGCAGTGCCACTTCTCCACGTTGGATGACGAGTTCCTCGAGGCCTGCGAGGGTCTCGACGTGCGGCTCGAGTTCGGCCTTCAGACCATCCACGAGCGGGAGGCCCGGGCGGTCGATCGCGTGAATGACATGCGGAAGGTGCTCGAGGGCATCCACAAGCTCCACGAGCGCGGTCTCTCTTTCGAGGTCTCCATCATCTTCGGTCTGCCCGAGCAGACGCTGGAGTCCTTCCGGAGGACCGTCGACTTCTGCCTGCGGCAGCGGGTACCGGTGCTCAAGGCGTTTCCCCTCATGCTGTTGCGAGGAACCCTGCTGGAGCGCCAGCGAGCTCGGTGGGGGCTCGAGGAGAACAACGAGCCCATCCCCAGCGTCATCCGCAGCCACACCTTCGATGAGCGGGAGTGGATGCGGATGGAGGCGCTCGCGGAAGCACTCCGCCGGACGGAAGGTAGACACCCTGGCGATGTCGAGACGTTGGAGGAGGGGGTGGTTCCCTCTCCGGACACGGCGGGTTGGTGGTCGCCCGCCGCGTAGGAGCGCTCGCTACCCGCCCATCTTCTCCATGCGGCGCTGCATCTCCTCGGGCGACACGTCCTCGATGTGCTGCATGAGCGTCCACTTGTAGCCCTCGGGATCCTCGAACTGGCCCGAGCGGTCGCCGTAGAACTGGTTCTCCAGCGGGCGCACCTGCTTGCCGCCGGCCTTCACGAAGCGCTCGGCGAGCGCATCCACATTCTCGCTGTAGATGCACAGCCCCACCGGCGTGCCGCCATAGCCCTTCGCGCTCTTGTTGCCCCACTCGGGCATCTCGTCCGACAGCATGAGCCGCGAGTCGCCAATCTGAAGCTCCGCGTGCCCGATCTTCCCGCCCGGCATCGGCAACCGGTACAGCTCGGTCGCGCCGAGCGCCGCCTTGTAGAACTCGATCGCCTTCGCGGCGTCACGCAGCGCGATGTACGGCGTCAGGGTGTGGTATCCGTCGGGAATCGCCTTGGGCATGTGTGCTCCTGAGAGAAGCCCCGCACGACACGGGGGGCGTCAGACTGCGCGGGGTGACCTCTCAGGTCAAGCTTGTTGCGCTCTCGGTGGCCACCGGGAACTCGAGGCGCAGGCGTGCGCCTCCCTCCGCCCGGTTCTCGGCCACGAGAGGCTCGCGGAGATGGAGTCCTGCGGATAGATGAGACACAGGATGAGCGGCAGGCAGGGAAAGAAGTTGAAGTAGACGCTCCCGGTGTCCCGCTCACTCTCGCACAGCCTCGGCCCCGCGTCTGTCCCCCCATTCAGCGGAGAGTTCTTCCAGCAATGCCCGCGCCTCCATGAGGTCGACCGAGTCCTCGCCCGCATCGAACCGGGTGAGGACCCGTGTCACGAGCCTCGGCGCCACCTCGGGCCGTCCCGTGTCCCGCGGCAGCCGGCCCAGGCTCACCGTCGCGCGCAGCTCGAAAAGGAGCGCCTCCTGCTCACGGGCGACGGCGATGGCACGCGAGAAGTCGTACCGCGCCTCGCGCTCCTGACCCATGCCACGCAGCAGCTCTCCCCGCAGGCGGTACAGCTCGGCCTCGAAAAAGCGCTCACCCGTCGCCTGCCCCGCGCTCAAGGCCTCCTGTACCACCCGAAGGCCCTCGCGGAGCTGACCCAGCTTCAAGTGAACGTCCGCGAGCAGGCCGAAGAAGTAGGTCAGCGTGGAGCGGGCTTCCCACTGCCTCCAGTTGGCGATCTCCCGCTGGAGGAGCGCCAGGCCCTCGTGCGGCTGTCCCAACTCGGCCAGGGTCCAGCCCTGGAGGACGCGCTCCCACACCTTCCACCTCCAGTAGCTGCGCTCGGAGGAGAGGGCGACTGCCTCCTCCACGTACCGAGAGGCCTCCTGAACATCCCGGCGGAACTGGCAGGCCATGGCCGTATACGACAGGGCAACGGTCGTGGTTGGTGGATGGCCGGAGCGACGGGCCTGCTCCACGGCCTCCCGGCCGGAGCGACGGGCCTGCTCCAGCCGTCCCAGGACGGAAAGACCCATCGAGGCGAAGGCCAGGCTCGCCGATGGGGAACTCGTCACCTGCCCCGCGCCCGCCCGCTTCCCGTTCTGAGCGAGGCCGGAGCTCTCGCAGGCCCGAGCCCGCTCGATGGACTCCAGGGCGAGCCGGGCCCGTCCCTGACAGGCGAAGTCATTCGCCAGCAGATGGCAACCCATGGCGATCAACTCCAGGTTCTCCTGGCGTTCTCCCTGGCGCACCACCCGCTCGGCCAGCTCGCGAGCCAGGTCATACTCCGCCCGCATCTGGTGGTAGCCATGGAGACTCCAGAGACCCACCGCGAGCAGGGGGGGAAACTCGTCCAGCCGTCGCAGCAACTCCAGCGCCCGGGCCTGCGTCCGCGCTGCCTCCGGCGAATCGAAGCCCCGCTCATGCGCCAGGGCGCAGGCCTGCATGGCCCACACCAGCACCTCTACCGCCGGGTGCCGTTCGGCTTCTGGCAGCTCACGCAACAGCTCCTGAGCCCGGGTGAGGTAGGTGACCACTTCCGGGATGGCCCTGCGCTGGAGGGCGAGCTTCCCGGCCTCGCACCAGTAGGGGAGGGCCAGCGCGGGCGCTCCCGCGCTCGTATGGTGGTGTGCGAGCACCTCGGGCTTTGCCTCCACCACGGCGGGAAATCGCTCCTGCAATACTCGCGCGATGCGCTGGTGCTGCCGCCTCCGCTCGCCGCGCGGCAGGGATTGGTAGGCCGCTTCCTGGAAGAGCGCGTGTCGGAACTGGTACCCGGGCTCGTCCGTCCCTTCCCGCTCCTCCAGGAGCAGCCCCGCATCCACCAGCCCTCCGAGCTCGCGTCGCAGGTCGGTCTCCTCGCGTCCGGTGACGGCCGCGAGCAGGGCCAGCGAGAACGCCCGCCCCACCCCCGCACCCTCCTGGGCCAGCGTCTTCAGCCGAGAGGGAAGCATGTCCAACCTCGCCAGCAACAGCTCGTGCAGGGTGACCGGGATGGAGTCCACCGCGCCTCCCTCCAGTACCGAGCCAGGAGACCACCCGCGGCGCCTCCCCCTGCATGGCGCGCGTGTCCAGGACCATCCGGTCCGTATTCAGGCCCACCTTCATGCCCAGCCCGGACAGGGACAGGTGCGGCAGCTTCCGCCGGAGCAGCTCCGGCAGCTCGTGGACCAGGTGCAGAGCCGCGCGCACCGCGCGCTCCGCATCGTCCTCCCGTACCTGGGGGTAACCGAAGCAGGCGAACACCTCGCCGCCCATGGCCAGGGCGAGGCCGCCGCCGTGCCGCCGGATGACCTCGTCGCATTCCCGGTGGAAGTTCGCCTCCAGCTCTCCCAGGTCCTCCGCATCCAGCCGCCTCGCCAGCCCGGAGAGGCCCGTGAGCTGGCAGGAGAGCAGCACCAACCGCCGGAGCTGCCGCGTCACCGGCCCCGCCTCCTCGGAGCCGGGCCGGGCGAGGCGCGCCCACAGCTCGTGCAACTCCCCCCGCAGCCCGAGCGCCGTGGGGAAGCGTCGGGCCGGGTCCTTGGCCAGCGCGGTGGCCAGGAGGGACTCCACCTCCCGTGGCACCTCCGGGTTGCGCGCGCGCACCGGAGGCATCGCCTCCTCGGACATCACCCGCTCGCGCAGCTGCGGGAGGGTGACGCGCGGGAAGGGCAGCTCCCCGGTGAGCATCTCGTAGAGCACCACCCCGGCCGCCCACACATCCGTCCGCGCATCCTGGAGCCCGGCCCGCCACTGCTCCGGCGCCATGTACCCCGGCGTGCCCGCCCCAGCCAGGTGCGGGACACGCCGGTCGCTGGGCGCCAGCAGGTGCGACAGGCCGAAGTCCAACAGCTTCACCGTCCCCGTTGGGGTGAGGAAGACATTGCCCGGCTTGAGGTCTCGGTGGACGAGGCCGCGCTCGTGCGCGTGCGCCAGCCCCCTGGCGATGCCCTCCAGCACCTCCAGCGCGCGCCGTACTTCCAACCGTCCCCGTTTCAGCAGTGCCGAGAGCGGCTCGCCCTCCAGGCACTCCATCACCAGGAAGGGCAGGCCCGGCTCCTCGGGACGGCTCCGCCACTCGGACACGTCGAAGATGCGGACGATGTTCTCGTGGTCCAGCCGGGCAACCGCCCGGGCCTCTCGCAGCGCTTCCGCCTCGAAGCCCGAGCGCGCCAGGAGGAACTTGAGCGCCACTTCACGTTGAAGGGTCTCGTCCCGAGCGCGAAAGACCTGGCCCATTCCCCCGCCACCCATCCACGCGAGGATGTGATACCTGCGGCCATCCGGGCCCCCCAGCCGCGCCCCAGGGAGCGGGAGATTCCGCAACGGCTCGGACTGGCGCAACTCCTCCAGGAAGGAGTCCTCGAAGTCCGAGGCTCCAGAAGAGGCCCTCCCCCCACTCGCGGGCAGGCCTTCGTGCTCTCCTTCCTGGGTGGCGTCCCTGCTCATCCATGCTCCCGGCGACGCGCTCCGTCCTTCGGGCAGCGGTCCGCTCAGAAGGTAGGAGGTGGAAGCACCGGATGTGACGCGGTGGGGCGTGCTGCCTGGGGCAGGGGCCCCCGGGCGAGGGCTCGGTTCTCAACCCCGGGTCGCACCGCCTCGCACCTGGCGGCGGAGCGCGGACGCCGCCAGGAAGCCGTAGCCGCGCTCGAGCCGTGCCCTTCTCCGGGAGGCGCGCTAGAAGCCTGGAGCCATGAAGCTCTACGAGATTCGTGACGGATTCGGGTTGGACAAGCTGGTGGCCTGTGAGCGGCCGGACCCCGTGCCCGGCCCCTTCCAGGTGCGGGTGCGGGTGAAGGCCACGAGCCTCAACTTCCGCGACCTGATGATGGTGGAGGGACGCTACAACCCGCGGCAGAAGCTGCCCCTCGTCCCCAACTCGGACGGGGCCGGCGTGGTGGACGCGGTGGGGCCGGGCGTCACCCGCGTGAAGGTCGGGGACCGGGTGATGGGCCTCTTCGCCCAGGCGTGGCTCGCGGGAGAGCCCTCGCGCACCATCCAGGCCAGCACGCTGGGCGGGCCTCTCGACGGCGCGCTCGGCGACACGATGCTCCTCCACGAGGAGGGCGTGGTGCTCACGCCCCCCCACCTGTCGGACGAGGAGGCCGCCACGCTGCCGTGCGCCGCCGTCACCGCGTGGAGCGCACTCGTCACCCATGGGGGGCTCAAGGCGGGTGACACCGTGCTGCTGCAAGGGACCGGGGGCGTCTCCATCTTCGCGCTCCAGATCGCCCGGATGATGGGCGCACGTGTCCTCCTCACCTCCAGCCGTGACGACAAGCTGGAGCGCGCCCGTGCGCTGGGCGCCCATGAGGGCATCAACTACGTGACGAGCCCGGACTGGGACAAGGCGGCGCGTGCCCTCACCGGCGGTAGCGGCGTGGACCACGTGGTAGAGGTGGGCGGCGCCGGCACCCTGGAGAAGTCCCTGCGCGCCGTGCGCCTGGGGGGCACGGTATCCGTCATCGGCGTGCTCAGCGGTGGCGCGGGAGCGGTGCCGCTCACGTCCATCCTCATGGGCAATGTGCGCGTGCAGGGCATCTTCGTGGGCCACCGCCAGTCCTTCGAGGCCCTCAACCGCGCGCTGACGCTGCACGGCGTCCGTCCGGTGGTGGACCGCGTCTTCCCCTTCGCCGAGGCCCGTGCCGCCTTCGAGCACCTCAAGAGCGGGGCGCACTTCGGCAAGGTCGTCATCCGGGTGGAGTGAGCGTCACGTCATGCGAGACAGTGGGACGCCCTCCAGGGAGAACGTGCTCACGGTCTCCTGGGAGTAAATGGAGAGGGGGTTGCCCGCCGGAGCGGGCTCACGGTTCCCATTCAGCGTCACGAAAGGGAAGTCCATGAGCCACGAACGTTTCAATCGGGTGTGTCGGGTGGCGGTTGCCGCCGCCATGTTGAGCGCATGTGAGGGAATGCCCGCGGATGTGGCGGAGGCTCCTCACTCCGATCGCAGCGGTATCGGAATGGTGCCCCCGCCGATTCCTCCCAGCGAGCCGGCTCCGGCGACCACCTCCCTCGACGTCCGCCGCTCGCTGGCGGTGACGGAGAAGGTCATCCTGGGCCGCTTCGGTGGACGGCGGGTGTTCAACAAGCTGGTCGCGGACAACGCCGGGATGGGTTTCACGCCCAACCAGCTCTTCCGCCAGCTCTGGGACACGCAGAACCCCGCGCCCGGGCAACCGGACCTGCCGGGCATGCCGCACTGCACCGACCAGGGCAACACCCTCAATGGCTTCCCCTATGTGTGCCGCCCGAGCGAGGGCGGACAGGCGCGGCCCGACGCGGCCATCAACCTGGACAGCTACGCGGCGGTGGGTCTCTACAACCGCTTCGACCTGGCGCCCGTGGATGGCTCCAATTGCGGCGAGTACCGCATCGTCCTGGCCCGGCTGCCCTCCGCGCCCGCCAACCGCAACTTCATGATCTTCGAGGCGGTCCTGCCCAACCCCCACGCCGAGCTGGGGCTCGAGGGCTGCCGGCCGGTCGTCGAGTTCTGGCGCGGGCTGTCCGCCGAGTCGGACCCGGTGGCTCGCGCCGACAAGCTGGAGGCCTTCTACTTCACGGGGCTGCCGGGCTTCGAGCCGGTGGTGGGCATGAACCACTACGGCAACAACCCGAGCGGCCAGGGCCAGGTGCGCACCAACCAGTTCCTCCAGGGCGGGCCCAACGCTCCGCCGATTCCGTGGCTGATGCGCGAATTCAAGCTGGTGAGCGATTGCACCTCCCAGCCCTCCTGCACGCTGAAGTTCGTCCCGGCCACGGTCAAGACCAACCCCTTTGGCGGGCTGTTCAACCCGGCGTCCACGGACCCTCGGGCCTCCGCCTTCCAGAGCCACTTCGTCTCCCAGGTGGCGGGGCTGGCCCTCAATGACCTCAACCGCTTCAACTATGCGGTGCCGGACTCGTTCAACGCCGGCCAGAGCGACTCCCGGACTCCCGGCGTGGCGGATGACTACCTCGCCCAGCTCGGTCCGGGCCCCAGCCCGTTCCACCAGGCCATCGGCCAGGAGCTCGCCCGGGTGGGCAGCACGCTGACCCCTCGGGACGTCGTCGCCCGCGCCCAGGCCCTGTCCTGCGGCGGCTGCCACCAGCGCAACAGCGGCAGGCCCGTGGGCGGGGGCCTGACGTGGCCCGCCTCGGCCAACTTCGTCCACAGCTCGGAACTCGATGATCCGGCGGACCCGGGTCGCTTCGCCATCTCCCCCGCTCTCAGGGACCAGTTCCTCCCCCAGCGCGGGGCGGTGATGGAGCGCTTCCTCCAGCGCTCACTTTGAGTCGGGCTCCAGCCCGAGCAGCCGGAGCGCGTTGGTGTGGAATATCTCCCAAGCGCATGGACGGAGTCTCCCACTGGAGCCGCGCCGACAAGGACACCATTCCGGCCTAGCCGGGCCGGTACTCGTGGATCCACACGAACTCGACGCCCCAGGTGAAGAGCATCCTGTGGCGTGAGCGGATGGTGAAGCCCTCGGCTTCGATGGGGCGCGTCACGGTGATGAAGCGGGTGCCGGGTCGGCACTCGCGGAAGCGCTCGACGAGCCGGGCCTTCGTCTCGGGGGTGAGCGCCAGCCAGTTGGTGAAGACGTGGGTGGCGTCACCCAGCGCCTCGCGCGTGGCGTCACCCTCGACGAGGGTGATGCCCACGGGCTGGAGCCGCCTGGCCATGAGGGCCACGTGGGTGGGGAGCAGCTCCACGCCCCGCGCCTCGGCCCCCAGCCACCGGGCCGCGATGAGCACCCGCCCTCGTCCCGCCCCGAG
>NZ_DASVWK010000840.1:0-11948 GCF_036389735.1 Archangium sp.
GGGTGGACCTGGAGGCGGCGCAGGATCCGGCCTCCCGCGAGCGCCAGCAGCTCAAGGAAGTGACCGACCAGGCAGCCGAGCACTTCCGGGCACTCCTGTGGGAGGAGGAGGGCCGCCGCGCCCGGGCCTACCTCTCCAGCCGAGGCATCTCCGACGAGACGGCCAAGGCCTTCGGGCTGGGGTGGGCCCCGGCGGCGTGGACCTCGCTGGCGGACCGACTCGCCAAGGTGGGGATGATCGACTGGGGCCTCAACGCGGGCCTCATCTCCAAGCGCCAGAAGGGCGACGGCTACTACGACTTCTTCCGCAGCCGCCTCATCATCCCCATCCGCGCCCCGGAGGGCCGTGCCATCGCCTTCGGCGCCCGGCTGGTGGACGCGGAAGAGGGCCCCAAGTACCTCAACTCCCGGGAGTCCCGCCTCTACAACAAGAGCGAGACGCTCTTCGGCATGGACCAGGCGCGCGATGAGATCCGCCGCCGCAAGGCCGCCGTGCTCGTGGAGGGCTACTTCGACTGCATCGCCCTACACCAGGAGGGGGTGAAGCACACGGTGGCGCTCTGCTCCACCGCCCTCACCCCGGGCCATCTCAAGGTGCTCGGCCGCGCCGAGGCCCGGGAACTCTTCCTCCTGCTCGACGGAGACCAGGCGGGCCTCAACGCGGTGGAACGACTGGCTGGCCCCCTGCTCGCCGCCGGGGCGGCCGCCAAGGTGGCCCTGCTGCCCCAGGGGGACGACCCCGACACCTTCATCCGACGCGAGGGCGCCGCGGGCCTGGAGCGGCTGCTGGCCGAGGCGCGCCCCCTCACCAACCACGTCTTCCTCACCCTCCTGCCCAACGGGAAGGAGGCCACCTTCGAGGAGAAGATGGCCGCGCTGGAGCGCCTCAAGCCCGTGTCGGCGCAACTCCCGATCGGACTGGTGCGCTCGGCCTTCTTCACCGCGCTGAGCGGTTGGTGTGGCCTGCCCGCCGCCGAGCTGGAGTCCACCCTGCGCAGCAAGGCGCCCCCCACCCCGGTGAAGCCCGCCCCCAGGCCGGCCCCCGCGCCCAATGGCCCTCCCCCGCCCCGCCAGACCCCGGTGAAGCCCCCGGACGCCCTGGAGGCCCTCTATGTGGCCGCCGTCCTGCGCGAGCCCCGGCTGGTGGCCCGCGACTCCTTCCGCGTCTTCGACGAGCTGACCCACCCCGGCCTGCGCCTGGCCCTCGCCCACGCCACCTCCGGCCACGGGGCCGAGGACGCCCTCTTCGAGGCCCACGACACCGTCAAACGCGCCATCGAGGCGGCTGCCCGCCAGCTCTCCGGGCAGCAGGGCTCGGCCCTGGAGCATTATTTCCTGCAGATCTGCCGTGCCATCATGCTGCAGCGGATCAAGCAGCAACTGGAGTCCATCGCGCGCGCCACCCGCCAGACGGCCGGGGCCAGCGACCTCTCCGAGGAGACGAAACAGCTCCTCGCCCAGCGGATGGAGCTCCTCTCCCTGAAAAAACGCGTGGAAGAAGAAATTCGCCCCTCCCCCCCGGGAACAAAAGCACCCATGCAACCGGTTTGAGTTCGCGTTTGTAAGAATCCTCCACTTTGCGATAGATGGGCCGGCTCGCTCCAGGCCAAGCCCCTGTTTTTCTAAGGAGAAGTACCCGAATGCCGACGCAGAAGCCCTCCTCAAAGGTGGCCGTCAAGCCCAAGAAGAAGGTGGCCCCGGAGATCCGGAAGAAGAAGAAGCCGGAGGACGCCTCGGCGAAGGGTACCGAGAGCAGCGAAGCCAGCATGAGCGCGCAGTCCGTCCGCAAGGCCGAGAAGGCCGAGAAGGCCGAGAAGACCGCCGCCGCCGAGAAGGCCACCGAGGCCCTCAAGAAGCGCAAGGCCGTCACCCAGGTGGACGAGGGCGATGTCGATCCCGAGGAGGCCGCGGAGGAGGCGGCCGCCGCGGTCGAGGTCGATCCCGACGCCGTGGAGGACGAGGTGGATGAGGAGCCCATCGCCGACCGCAAGGAGGTCAAGGATCTCCTGGCCGCGGGTCGCGAGAAGGGCTTCCTCACCTACGACGAGGTCAATGACGCCCTGCCCGCGGACATCGTGTCGTCGGATCAGATCGACGACGTGATGAGCATGTTCGGCGACAACGACATCGAGATCGTCGACGCCCAGAAGGCCGCCCAGAGCACGGAGATCAAGCCCACGGTCGCGGTGGAGGAGGAGCGCGCCGAGGCCGAGGAGGACGAGAAGGACGAGGACGACGAGCCGGGTGGCAAGTCCAACGACCCCGTCCGCCTCTACCTGCGCAAGATGGGCAGCGTGAGCCTCCTGACCCGCGAGGGCGAGGTGGAGATCGCCAAGCGCATCGAGGACGGCGAGAAGGAAGTGCTGCGCGCGCTGCTGGCCTGCCGCGTGGCCATGGTGGAGATCCTCGACATCGGCACCCGGCTCAAGAACGGCAAGCTGCGCGTGCGCGACGTCATCAAGGACGCGCCCGAGGAGGCCCAGGGTGAGGGCGAGGCCGAGGCCGAGGTCGAAGTGGCCGAGGAGGGCGCCGAGGGCGAGGCCCAGCCGCAGCAGCTGGCCCAGAGCGAGCTGAACAAGATCGAGCAGATCAACAAGCAGATCGAGCGCATCCGCAAGTTCGCCAAGGACTGCGAGGCGCTGGACGCGGAGCTGCTCGGCAAGAAGAAGCTCACCGACGTCAAGAAGAAGGAGCTCAAGCAGGAGGTGAAGGACCTTCGGACCAAGATGATGGAGGTCCTGGAGGAGATGCGGCTCAACAAGAAGCAGGTGGACCGCATCGTCCTGAACCTCAAGGGCCTCATCGAGCGCGTGGAGAAGGCCGAGGCGGAGCTGCGCGAGAACGAGCGCCGCTACGGCGTGCCCATGGACACGCTGCGCGAGCTGCTGCGCGAGGCCAAGGAAGAGCCCGAGGCCATGAAGAAGGCCATGCGCAAGCTCAACGTCACCAGCGAGCAGCTGGAGGCGCTGGAGCGCGACGTGCGCACCGCCACCCGCAACATCAAGCGCGTGGAGGAGGAGGCCAACCTCGAGGTCGAGGAGCTGCGCCGCAACTACGAGGCCATCCGCATGGGTGAGCGTCGCGCGGAGCGCGCCAAGACGGAGCTCGTCGAGGCCAACCTGCGCCTCGTGGTGTCCATCGCGAAGAAGTACACCAACCGCGGCCTGCAGTTCCTGGACCTCATCCAGGAGGGCAACATCGGCCTGATGAAGGCGGTGGACAAGTTCGAGTACAAGCGCGGCTACAAGTTCTCGACCTACGCCACCTGGTGGATCCGCCAGGCCATCACCCGCGCCATCGCGGACCAGGCCCGCACCATCCGCATCCCGGTGCACATGATCGAGACGATCAACAAGCTCATCCGCACCAGCCGCTACCTCGTGCAGGAGATCGGCCGCGAGCCGACGCCCGAGGAGATCGCGGAGAAGATGGAGCTGCCGCTCGACAAGGTGCGCAAGGTGCTGAAGATCGCCAAGGAGCCCATCTCCCTGGAGACGCCGATCGGCGAGGAAGAGGACAGCCACCTGGGCGACTTCATCGAGGACAAGAGCCTCGTGTCGCCCTCGGACGCGGTCATCAACATGAACCTGGCCGAGCAGACCCGGAAGGTGCTGGCCACGCTCACGCCGCGCGAGGAGAAGGTGCTGCGCATGCGCTTCGGCATCGGCGAGAAGAGCGACCACACGCTGGAAGAGGTGGGTCAGGACTTCGAGGTGACGCGCGAGCGCATCCGCCAGATCGAGGCCAAGGCGCTGCGCAAGCTGCGCCACCCGAGCCGCTCCAAGCGCCTGCGCTCCTTCGTGGAGAACTGAGCGCCGCTCGGAGTCTGAAGTAAGAAGAAGCCCCCGTTCCTCCAGAGGAGCGGGGGCTTCTTCATTTGTGCGGCCCTGGAGGTGTCCCCATGCCGACGAAGCGGAAAACCCAGCCCCTGCCCTTCCCCGAGGCCGTGCGCCGGGCGGTGCGGGCCATTCCCCGGGGCGAGGTGCGCTCGTACTCGCAGGTGGCCCTCTACGCGGGGCGGCCGGGGGCGGCGCGAGGCGTGGGGCGGGAGCTGAAGACGTTGGAGAAGGTGCCCTGGTGGCGCGTCATCCGCGCGGACGGGACGCTGGCGCCCGCGGTGGCGGTGGAGCAGGCCCGGCGGCTCGAGGCCGAAGGGGTGCGCCTGGAGGGCCAGGGCACGCACTGGCGCGTGCGTGGCTGAAGCCTCCAGGCCGTTCACCCTCTTGCGCCCGCGCGAGGTGCGCGATACTTCCCCGGTCAGGACGGCGCCTCGGCGCCATCCGTGCGTGGCTTGAGGGCCCTTAGCTCAGCGGTTAGAGCTGTCGGCTCATAACCGATTGGTCCCTGGTTCGAATCCAGGAGGGCCCACTCCCCTTCCCCGCGCGTTCAGGCCTTGGCTTCGCCCTGGCGGCCCTTGTCCTGCTCGTCACGCCCGTGCACGCTCGCCGGCGGGCTGGTGGCCTCCACCGCGGTGAACGCCTCGAGAATCTTGTACGTGTGGCTGGCGCCTCGGGGCACGAGCCACGAGTCCCCCGGGTTGAGCAGCAGCACCTGTCCCTCCAGGTGCAGCTCGGCGCGGCCCTTGATGACGTAGCCCACCGTCTCGTAGTCGCGCGCCGCGGGGGGGAGCGGCTCGGCCGGCTGCTCGTTCTCCCACAGACGCATGGATACCCGGATGCCTCCGGCCAGGTACTTCTGCCCCATCTGCCCCTTGGGGGAGAACTGGGAGTCGACCTTCTTCACGCTGGTGTCGCCCATCTCGTCTCCTTCGCGGACGCTGGCGGTTGTCCTTTGCCGGACAAGGTAAGGAGCGCCGGGCGACACGAACCCCGCAATGAAAACGCCCGCTCTCTCCACGGGGGAGAGAGCGGGCGTGAAGGGAGGGCCCGAAGGCCCTGGGTTACGACCTCACCCGGCAGCGCGCACGTTCTGCGCCTGCAGGCCCTTGGGGCCACGCGTCACTTCGTACTCCACCTTCTGGCCCTCGGCCAGGGAGCGGAAGCCATCCATGTTGATGGCGGAGTGGTGGCAGAAGACATCCTCACCACCTGCGTCCGGCGCGATGAAGCCAAAGCCCTTCGCGTCGTTGAACCACTTCACGGTACCAGTTGCCATGTACGTCCCTGCTTTCCGCGGACTGCCGAACGGACACCCCGGACAACGGGGTGCCAACGCCCCAAACCCAGGGGAGTCTGGCTGTTTCAACGGCTCCTCCAGACCCCCCATTCCTCGCTGCCTTCACACTTCTTCATAAGTACTGGGCGCCCGCTTCACACCCCCCCCGTACCTTCTGCACCAACCCAAGGACGCTGGGTCGCTGACCGCCCGGCCGCTCACGGAAGGAGCAGAACCATGTTCGGATTCATTTTCGGCACCGCCTGCCTGGCTGGCCTCTTCTACACGCTGCGCCGCAGCCGCTGGCACCACCCCGGCGGCCGCTGGAGCTGGCGCGGCCGGATGCGCTGGCTCTTCGAGCGCCTGGACACCTCGCCCGGCCAGGAGAAGGTGCTCGTCCAGGCCGCGGATGACCTCACCGAGGCCTTCGAGAAGATGCGCGACGAGATGAGCGCCGCGCGCGCCGCCGTGGCCCGCTCGCTTCGCGGTGAGGCGTTCGACGCGGCCTCGCTGCGCGAGATGGATGCGAAGCACGACGAACTCATCGACAACCTGCGCAAGACCACGCGCGCCTCGCTGTCGAAGATCCACGAGGCGCTGGACCCCAAGCAGCGGCGCGAGCTGGCGGACCTGATCGAGCACGGCTGGGGCTACGGCTACCGCCACGGCCGGGGCGGCTGCGGCGGTGGCTGGCGGGGTGGTTATTCGCGGTGCTGAGCCGTCCTCACACGGGAACGAGAAAGGAAAGACACCATGCGCCGCCGCGTCCTCATCGCACTGCTGGCCTTTGGAACCCTCGCCGGCTACTCCTCCGGATTCGCCAGCCTCTACCGCTGGCACCGCTACGGCTCCTCGTACGGCGGGCACTGCCGCCAGTGGCGGGGCGCCCATGCCCACCAGGCCCCCACCCCCGACGCTCCCGCCGAGCCCGGCCCGCGTTAGAGTCGCACCCCGCCCATGGCCACCCGCGTCCTCCTCATCGACGATGACTCCCGGATGTACGAGCTGCTCGCGCAATACCTCGGGCAGAACGGCATCACCGTCGCCCATGCGCCCGATGGAGGACGCGGACTGGCCGCGTTGGAGGCCGGCGCCTACGACGCCGTGCTGCTGGACGTGATGATGCCGGGCCTGG
Source organism: Archangium sp. (assembly GCF_036389735.1). Lineage (GTDB taxonomy): Bacteria > Myxococcota > Myxococcia > Myxococcales > Myxococcaceae > Archangium. Next base: position 6,250 of record NZ_DASVWK010000840.1, read on the forward strand.
ACGGGCTGGAGGTGTGCCGGCGCATCCGCGCCAAGAGCACCATCCCCGTCCTCATGCTCACCGCGCGCGGCGACGAGACGGACCGCGTGGTGGGGTTGGAGCTGGGCGCGGACGACTACCTGGCCAAGCCCTTCAGCCCGCGCGAGCTGCTCGCGCGCCTGAGGGCCGTGCTGCGGCGCGCCCAGCCCGCGTCCGTGGCCGAGAAGATGGAGGCCAGCGGTGTCTCCATCGACGTGTCCGCCCGCGACGTGCGCGTGGGTGGCCGGCAGGTGGAGCTCACCGGGCTCGAGTTCGATCTGCTGGTGGCGCTGGTGCGGCGCGCCGGGCGTGTCATTCCCCGCGACGCGCTGCTCGGCGAGGCCGGCCGGAGCGACACCACCGTGGGCGAGCGCACCGTGGACGTCCACATCTCGCACCTGCGGCAGAAGCTGGGTGACGAGGGCTCGCGCCTCATCAAGACGGTGCGTGGCGTGGGCTACCTGTTCAGCAAGGATGGCGCATGAGACGGGGGCCCATGAGCCGGTTGGGCTGCTACCTCCGGGCCAGCCTGCGCCGAAAGCTCTTCCTCTGGTTCGGTGTGTCCATCTTCATCACCTTCCTGGTGGTGGGCACGGTGATGAGCGTGATGGGGGGCCTTATGGGAGGAGGCCCGAGCTGGCGCCAGGAGACGGAGCGCCTGCGCACCTTCATCGGCCACCGGCTCGCCGAGGTGTGGGACGAACCCGCCCGGCGCGACGCCCTCGCCCGCTCCACCGCCGAGGAACTGCTGGTGGACGTGGAGCTGCGGGATGCCTCCGGAGCGCTGCTGCTGCGCACCGGTGAGCCCTGCCCCGCCCGTACGGAGTTCTCCGTGGCGGTGGAGCGCGAGGGGGTGAGGCTCGGCACGGCGCGGGCCTGCACCGGGCGTGGCCGGACGCACCAGCCCTGGCGCGGGCCCCTGGTGCTGTTGCTGGCCGGAACCACGCTGTGGATGGCCTCGGGGTGGCTCGCCCGGCGGCTGTCGCGCCCGCTGGACTCGCTGGCGCGGGCCGCGCGGGAGTTGGGCGCGGGCAGACTGGACACGCGGGTTACGCTGGGCCGCCACGCCACGGGAGAGATGTCCGTGCTGGCCGAGGCCTTCAACGACATGGCCTCGCGCGTCGAGCGGCAGATGGCGGATCAGCGCGAGCTGTTGGCCGCGGTGTCGCACGAGCTGCGCACGCCGCTGGCGCGCCTGCGCGTCCTGGTGGAGCTGATGCGCGACGCAGGAGGCCCGGAGCGCACGGCCGACCAGATGGAGCGCGAGGTGGTGGAGCTGGACGCCCTGGTGGGTGAGCTGCTGGCCAGCTCGCGGCTGGACTTCGGCCAGGTGACCCCGCACGAGCTGGACGGAAAGGACCTGGCGGTGCGGGCACTGGAGCGGGCGGGGCTGCCGGTGGAGGTGCTCGCGGCGGAGGTGGCCGACGGGAAGCTGGTGGGTGACGCCACGCTGCTGGGGCGTGCGCTGGCCAACCTGCTGGACAACGCGCGCAAGCACGGCCAGGGCGCGGAGGCGCTGCGACTGCTGGAGCGGGACGGGCGGCTCGCCTTCTGCGTGGAGGACCGCGGCCCGGGGCTGCTGCCCGGCGAGGAGACGCGCATCTTCGAGCCCTTCTACCGGAAGGATCGGGGCGGCGAGGCGCGCGAGGCGGGCTCGCTGGGACTGGGGCTCGCGCTGGTGCAGCGGATCGCGCGGGCCCACGGCGGCGACACCTTCGCGGAAAACCGGCCAGGAGGAGGCGCCCGGGTGGGCTTCACCCTGCGGCGCGAGGGGCCGGCCTCGCTCAAGGCTCCGCCTGGAGCCGCCCGTTCTCGAGCGTGAGCGAGGCCCCCGCGTCGGAGCCTACTTCACACCACCCGAGGCGGAGGCCTTGGCATCGGCGGAGAACTCGAAGGAGGCGGAGACGGTCTCCCCTTCCTTGACGGAGATCTCGGCGGTGCGGGTGCCGAGCGTCTCGTGCCAGGCCTCGAGGGTGTAGGTCCCGGCCGGCAGGTGCTCGATGGCGAAGGAGCCATCCGCTCCCGAGGTGGCGAAGAACGGGTTGGCGTTCACCACCACCCAGGCGGTCATCCACGGGTGGATGTCGCACTTGAGGCGGACCAGCTCGACGTCGGCGGGCAGGTTGCGCTGCACGGCCTTCCCGTGGGGAGGCTGCGCCACGTTGAAGATGGACTTCGTCCCGGCGAGGGCGCGCGCGTTGTGCAGCGTGCCGTCGCTGTTCTTGATGAGGATGGGCTGGCCGACGGTGGCCCCCTGCACGCGCGGCTGGTAGGTGCACTGGTGCTGGTCGATGAGGGCGGGCTGCGTCGGGCGAGGGACGGGCAAGAGGCCGCGCACGCGCACGAGCACGTTCTCCAGCTTGCCGTTCTTCACCCGGACGGACTGCTCCGAGGACGCCATGCCATCGCAGGCGGGATCCTCGCTGGGGGGGACGGCGGCGGCGGAGGGCGGCACGCCCTTGAAGGAGACGGCGCCACGGATGGTGCCTCCGCCGGTGAGCGGCTGGGGAGCGGGCTCCGCCGCAGGGGGGGCCTCGGGCTTCGGCGCGACCTTCTCCCGCACGGGGGCCGGTCGGACCGCGGGCCGAGGGGGCGGCGCGGCCTCCTCGTTCATGCAGGCCGGCAGGGCGGCGAGCCCCACGGCGCCCAGCACCGTGACGCCCAGCGTACGCAGCTTCATGTGTCGACTCTCCCTCGTGTCGCCGGCGCGGGTCGGGTCATGCGCGGGCAACCAGATATGACGGGTCCCGCTGTCGTAGCAGAAGAAAGGACCCGGACGTCAATGTAGGAACGGTCTTACCGGCTATTCGCGACGGCTGACGCTGAAGGCGGCGAGCCCCAGGAAGACGGTGGCGAAGACGAAGAGCACCGGCACCTCCAGGCCCGAGCCGGAGGAAGAGGTGCCCACCGCGAGCGAGGCCTCGGCGCCATACAGCGCGCGGCGCACCCCCTCCACGGAGAAGCGCATGGGGTTGAGGCGCATGATCCAGGACAGCGGGGCCCCGGCTCCCTTGAGGGGGAACATGGCGCCGGAAAGAAACCACATGGGCAGCAGGACGATGCTCATCACCGCGTGGTAGCCGGCGGTGGAGCGCACCCACCAGGCGAGGGCGATCCCCATGCCGGTGAGGCCCAGGGCGGACAGCACCATCACCGTCGCCAGCAGCGGCACGTCCACGGTGGAGGCCTTCACCCCGGCCAGCGGGGCGAAGAGGAGGAAGAGCGAGGCCTGGAGCAGCGCGATGGCCGAGGAGCCCAGCGCCTTGCCCAGCACCACCGAGAGGCGAGAGCCCGGCCCGGCCAGCACGGACTGGAGGAAGCCCTCGCGCCGATCCTCGATGACGGAGATGGTGGCGAAGATGGCGCTGAAGAGCACCACCATGGTGACGACGCCGGGGAAGGAGAAGCGCTGGTAGTCCAGGCCCTGGGCGCCCTCCACGCGGAAGGAGCCGGAGAAGCCCGCGCCGATGACGAACCAGAAGAGGATGGGCTGGGCGAGCGCGCCGATGATGCGGCTGGGCTGGCGGAAGAAGCGCACCACGTCGCGCGCCAGCAGCACGCGCACGGTGGCCCACTGAACCGCGAGCGCGCCGGGGAGCCGCGCCTGCTCGGCGGACGCGCGCGCCTCCGCGAGGGAGGGCCGGGAGTCCACCGGGGCCAGCCCGGACTCGGACGCGACAGGGGTGGGAGCGGTGGAGGCGTGGGCGTTCATCGACGGCGACTCCTGCGGCCGGGCTCGGCGGCGGGCTGGTCCGCGCCGAGCGCGCGACCGGTGAGTTGGAGGAAGACGTCCGCGAGCGTGGGACGGCGCAGCGACACCGAGGCGAGCCGGCCGGCCGGGAAGGCCTCCACCAGCCGGGGCACCAGCGCGTGCCCCTGCTCCACTTCCACCTGCACCTTGCCCTCCACCAGACGCGCGTCCAGGTCCAGCCGCTCGCGCAGCTCGGCCACGAGGGCCTCGGGCTCACGGGCCTCCAGGGTGAGGATGTCTCCCCCCACCCGCGCGGCCAGCGCCGCCGGTGTGTCGGTGGCCACCAGCCGGCCGGAGTCCAGCACCGCCAGCCGGTCGCACATCTCCGCCTCGTCGGCGCGGTGCGTGGTGAGCAGCACGGTGAGGCCCTCGGCGTCGCGCAGGGCCTTGAGGTGCGTCCAGAAGGAGCGGAAGGAGGCCTCGTCGAGTCCCTGCGTGGGCTCGTCCATGAGGACGATGCGCGGCTGGTGCACCAGGGCGCGCGCCAGCTCCAGCCGTCGACGCATGCCGCCGGACCAGGTGGAGACGCGCTCGTCACCTCGGTCCTGGAGGCCGATGAGGCGGAGCATCTGCTCCACGCGCGCACGGGCCCGCTCGCCCGTCAGCCCGTACAGCCGGGCGCCGAGCATCAGGTTCTCCCGCGCGCTCATCAGGTCATCCAGGCTGCTGCGCTGGAAGATGATGCCCATGCGCTGGCGCAGGGCCGGGTCGTGGAGCGACAGGGGCCGCCCCTCGAAGAGGACGCGTCCGGCATCCGGAGCGAGCAGGCCAGCGAGCAGCTGGAAGGTGGTGGATTTGCCCGCCCCGTTGGGACCGAGCAGGCCGACGATCTCCCCCGCGCCCACCGCGAGGCTCAAGCCATGGAGGGCCACCCGCTCCTTGAAGCGGCGGGTCAATCCATCGAGCTGAAGGAGCGGCGCCATGGAGCGGCTCGCCGCGGGAGAGAGGGCCGAGAGGGCCGTGGTCATCCTCGAATCAACCGTGTCCCCCACTGTCGAGCATCAGCGCGGCGAAGAGGCCGGCCAGGTACAGCAGGCTGAACAGGAACGTCTGTCGCGCCCAGGACCTTCCCAGCCGCCGAAAGAGCCCCATGGCCCCCAGCCCCAGGAAGGACAGGCCCAGCAGCACGGCGGCGGCCAGGTACCAGGCGCCGGCGATGTGCAGCTGGAAGGGCAGCAGCGTCATGGGCACCAGCGCCACGATGTAGAGCACGAGCTGGAGCCGGCTGGCGTCATCCCCTCGCTCCAGGGGCACGGACTTGAGGCCGGCCGCCGCGTACTCGTCCTTGCGGAACAGGGCGATGGCGATGAAGTGGGGGATCTGCCACAGGAAGAGGATGGCGAAGAGGACGTAGCCGCCCGCGTCGATCTGCCCCGTGACGGCCGTCCACCCCATGAGCGGGGGCAGCGCGCCGGGCACCGCGCCCACCAGCATGGCGGCCGAGGTGCGCGACTTGAGCGGGGTGTACGCGAGCACGTAGCTGAGCAGCGCCACCAGCCCGAGCCCCGCGGTGAGCAGGTTGGAGCCCAGCGCGAGCGCTGGCAGGGACACGGCCGCCAGCAGCAGCCCGAAGCCCAGCGCCACCGCCGGCTCCATGCGCCCCGAGGGCAGCGGCCGGTTGCGGGTGCGCGCCATGAAACGGTCGCTGTGGCGCTCCCAGTAGCAGTTGAGCGCGTTGGCGGCACCCACCGTGCCCGAGGTGGCCAGCAGCGTCACCAGGATGCGCGCCACCGTCAGCTCGCCGGGGGCCAGCCACATGCCGCCCGCGGTGGTGGCGATCACCAGGCCCGACAGCCTCGGCTTGGTGAGGGACACCAGGTCCGAAGCGATGCTCGACAGACTCACGGCTCGCGCGCTCACGCAGACTCCGCCCAGATTGGAAAACGGCCTTCCCCTTACACAGAGGCGCGCCCCGCATCAAGCAAACGGG
>NZ_DASVWK010000841.1:0-1916 GCF_036389735.1 Archangium sp.
CCCGCACCTTCCCGAGTTCCACCCGCAGCCGCAGCGCCGCCCCACGCACGAGCCCGTGCACGGAATCCCGGTGTACGAGCTGGCCCAGGGCCTCCGCCCACGCCTCGCCGCGCTCCGTGCCCTCCAGCAGCGCCACCGCGGCATGCATGGCCCGCAGCTGGTCGCGCCGCTTGTGCGCGGCCTCCTCATCCAGCGAGACGCACGCGCCGGGCAGTCCGATGAGGATGCGCTCGAACAGCCCGTCGGCGATGGCGAGGATGGGGCCGGTCGGGGTCTCGCGGACGCTGCCGTAGCGCACCGCGTGTGCCAGGGCGGGGAAGGCCTCCATCAGCTTCGGAACGTCCGCCGAACGCGTCGAGAGCGCCTGCACCTGGCGCAGCACCACGTCGATGGCGACGGGCAGCTCCGCGAGCAGGGACGCATCGAGCAGGGCCGTCAACGTGCCGAGCTCGTTCACCGTGGCCGCACGGGCCACCACGCGCCCCGAGGCCGCGGACTCCACCGTGTTCCCGAAGAGGCTCGCCTCGACGACGCGCACGGCCAGCTCGGGCTCCCACTTCAGACGCCACGTCTCGCGGAAGGTGCCCGTCGAGTTCCGGGGATCCTCCTCCGGCGTGCCCCAGTCGATGTCGAGCAGCCCCAGGCGGTGCAGCAGCCGGCTCCGTTCCCGGTCCAGGTCCTTGCGCAGGTCCAGCTCCTGGAGCTTGCTCTCGGAGGAGGGCGGCAGGCGCAGCGACTTCTGAAGCGCGGCGAGGTCCCTCGCGAGTGGGACGGAAGGCACCTCGGAGGGGACCTCGCCCAGCCCGGTGCCCACCTCCAGCTTCTGGTGGACGAGCGCCAGCGGGGTCGCATCCCCGCCGCACAGCACGGCGAGCGAGGCGTCGCGCAGCTCCGAGAGCCCCGGGGACGACAGGCCGCGCAGGGCCGCGAGCGCCTCGGCGAGCCGCACCGTCTCGATGACGTTCGCGGAGGAGGCATCCAGCCCCTCGTCCCGGAGCAGGTGCGCGATGCGCGTCGCCCACGAGGCCACCGGGCGTTTGGGCGAGAGCCACAGGTGCGCGTACCACCCCGGGGACTCCACCCCCGCGCCGTACCCGCTGCGCCAGCCGAGCCGGTCATACGTCCAGGGAATCCACGTGGCGGCCACCTTCGTCTTCGGCAGGCCGCGCAGGAGGGCATCGTCCTCGCGGGCGGGCCGCTGCTTCACGAGCGCCGGGGTGTGCCACGCGCCGCACACGACGGCGATCCGCTGGAAGCCGTCCTTCTTCGCCTGGCGGATGCTCCGCCGCATGTGGGCCTCGCGCCGGGCCTCGTGCGGGGACAGCTCGCCTTCGCCCTCGCGCAGGGCCGTCATGGCCTCCAGTACGGCCTCGAATACGCCCTCGGGCTCCTGGCGTCGCTCGATGAGGTGGTCCCACCACAGCTCGCTGTCCTCGTAGCCCGCCGCGTGTGCGAGCGCCCCGAGTGGATCCCCCCGGGGCGTGCGCGCCTCCTGTTCGGCCGGGGTCTCCTGCTTCTCCTTCGGGGTGTCCTCGTTCCGGGCGTCTTCGTCCTCGGGCGCCAGCCGGTGGGTCTGCGGGAGGTCGATGAACCGCACCGGGAGGGTGCGTTGCACGGCGTACTGGATCGCCTGCCACTCCGGAGAGAAGACGGCGAAGGGGTAGAAGACGGCCTGGGCCGGCTTGTCCACGGCGTAGATGAGCAGGGCCACGGGCGGCTTCATCTCCGCATGGGCCGCCAGGGGCAGCAGCGCGTCCGCTTCGGGCGGGCCCTCGATGAGCACGACGTCCGGTTGCAGCCGTTCCAGGGCGGCCCGTACGCTGCGCGCGCTGCCCGGCCCGTGGTGCCGCACGCCGAGCACGTGCACGGCCGCGCCCGCCTCTCCGCTCACAGCACCTCCATGCAGGCGCGGTAGA
>NZ_DASVWK010000842.1:0-12426 GCF_036389735.1 Archangium sp.
GAAAACAAGAATTCCTCACCGCTACGAATCAACGAGAGTCGGCGCTGGCCCTGTTCGTCCACGGGCCGGGAGGGAAGTTCTCCCTCCAACCGCCACTCCTCACTGGCCACCGCCTCGTCCCGCTCCAACCGCAGGTACCACGCCTTCGCATGGTAGCGGCGTCGCTGGAGCGCCAGCACCTTCTCCACCTCCGCTTCGCCCCCTGCACCACTGTCGGCCGCCGCCTCTGGGGCCCGTAGCGCCTCCAGCGCCTCGCGGTCCCCCGACTCCAGGGCTCGCCGCCGGGCCTCCAGTTTCGCCACCACCGCCGCCAGCCGGGGCGCGGTCAGCCCTTCCGGCCTCCACGACGTCCCCCGTCGGACGAAGGGCACCCGCTCCACTCCCAGGGAACTGATCTGCGTGGGGCCCAGACGGCCGGTGAAGTCCAGGGTGGCCCAGGCCACCGCGCGCTGGCCCCCCGGCTCCACGTTCACGGTGATGCGGGCGAAGTGGTGCTCCCTGGAGACGAGCATCGCCCCGGCCCCGGGGAGGGTCAGCTCCAGGCCCCCGCGCTCGGTGCTCTTGAGGGCGGTGATGATCTCCGCCTCGGGCCCGGCCGCCGCCCCCAGGAGGCGCGGCACCACCAGCACCAAAAGGGCCAGCGCGGCCAGCCCGATGATGAGCACGCCGCCCAGCCGGCTCCAGTCCTCGGTGCTCCTCACGAGCCCAGCATCCCCCTCGCGCGCTCCGCGGCGGGAGTGCCCGGCAGGCGCTCGATGACCCGCTGGAGCGTCCGCCGCGCGTTCTCGGTGTCATTGAGCCGCACGTACGCCTCGTGCAGGTCGAAGAGGACCTCCTCCTCGAGGGCGGTGCCCGGGTAGTTCTTCAGCAGCCCCTCCAGCCGCTGCACCACGGCCTTCCAGCGCTCGCGCCGGGCGTAGAAGGAGGCCACGTACAGCTCGTGCTCGGCCAGCCGCTGGCGCGTGTTCTCGATCTTCTGCTTCGCCTCCTCGACGAGCTTCGAGTCGGGGTACTGGCGGACGAACTCGTTGAGCGAGCGCAGCGCGGCCTGGACCTCGGTCTGGTCCTTCTCCGTGGAGGGCGGCAGCAGGAAGAAGTCCGAGGGGATGTCCTCGAAGTGGCTGAGGGCCGAGCGATACGCGGCGTAGTCCACCTGGGGGTGCGTGGGGTGGAGCTTGATGAAGGACTGGTACTTCTCGCGCGCCTCGGCGTACTTCTCCTGGGAGAAGTCGAGGTCCGCCAGCTTGAGCTCGGCCTCGTTGGCCGCCTCGAGGTAGGGGAACTTGGTGCGGACGTGCTCGAAGTACTTCTCGGCCTGGAGGAAGTCCTTCCGCTCCATGGCGTCCGCGCCCAGACGGATGTTTTCATCGGCCTGGGCGGCGAAGTCGGGATCTCCACCCTGGCCGGCGGAGAGGGCCGCGCAGCCGGCGGTGGACAGGAGGGCGGTCAGGCAGACAGCTCGAAGGAAACGCATGGGTAGGGGAGCAAGCTAATCGTCCAGCCCCGAAGGTTCCAGCGTCGCGTCACCGAGTACCCGCTGGATGACGTCCGAGGAAAAGCCCCGGCTGACCAGGAGCCGGCCGGCCCGGGCGTGCTCCTTGGGCTCCAGCTTCCGGCCGAGCAACCCCCGACGCTCCAGCACCTGGCGCGCGGTTGCCTCCGCGTCGAACTCCACCGTGTCGCTGGCGGTGACCACCGCCGCGCTCGCCGCCTCGGGACTCAGCCCGTGGGCCTGGAGCCGCTGCAGCACCCCCTCGGGGCCGTACTTGCCCCGCTGGAGCAGTGCCGCCGCCCGCTCCCGGGCGAAGCGCTCGTCGTCCAGGTAGCCCCAGCCCCTCACCTGCTCCAGCGCCGCGGTGCACACCGGCTCGGAGAAGCCCTTGCGCGTGAGCGCCGTCAGCAGCTCGTGACCGCTGCGAGCGCGCACGGCCAACAGGCGCACGCACATGTCCGTCGCGCGCTTGACTTCCTCGGGGGGGGCTTGCTCGGAGTCCATCGTCCGTCCTCTAGCATGTGGTAACAGGCGCGGCATGCACCCCCTCATCGCCCGCTACCTCAGCCCCGACGCCGCCCGCGAGACGCTCCAGAAGGAGAAGAACGGCGAGCCGCTCGATGCCCAGGAGCGGCTCTTCGCCGAGACCGCCGCCGCCCACCCCGACAAGCGCAACGACCTGATGGGCGCCACGGGCAAGCGCCACCTCTCCTCCGACGCCGAGGCAGCGGTCGTCTTCCTGGCCGCCCATGCCGCCGCGCGCGCCATCTCCGAGGACCCCGCCCTCTCCGCCGCCACCGCCAAGGCCCGGGAGGCCCTCACCGAGGAGGGAGCCAATCCGGATGAGACGGACGCCTTCATCGCCTCCATCCTGCTGGAGGAGGCCTTCGGCTACGAGGAGGAGATGGAGGCGTTCGACCACGCGTACGTCCAGGAGACGCTCGGCGAGGTGCCCGCTCTGGCGTCCCTCACCCGCGAGCAGGTGGACGCCCTCATCCTCGGTTTCGAGAAGGCGGCCACGGACGAGACGCAGCGGGACGTCCGCGCGCGCATCTCCCGGGCGCTGGTGAACATCGCCTGGGGCGAGGGGCCCACCCCCATCAACCCCGAGCACATGGAGTCGCTCTACGAGGCGGAGATCGTGGACAAGCCCGAGACCGAGCTGGAGGCCAGCCTGCACGCCACGGTGGACTTCCTCCAGGTGCTGGCCAAGGAGGGGCTCATCGGTCCGCAGCGGCTCTCGCGGCTGCGGTCGCAGCTCGGGGACGAGGAGGCGTAGAGCTCGGACAGCGCCCCTCTCCCAGGACGGAGAGGGGAGGCGCCCTCCCCGCCTAGAAGCGCTCGATCTGGAAGTCGTCGTCGGTCGGCGGAGGCTTCGGCTGAGCAGCGGCCTGCGGCCTGGCCGCGGGCTGAGCGGCGGGCGCGGGAGCCCCCGCCGGACGAGGCGCCACCGCCGGAACACCCGTACGGGACGCGCTCGCCGCGGGAGCGGCGGCGGGAGCACCCGGACGAGGCGCACCCACCGCGGGAACGCCGGGGCGAGACGCCGAGGCGGGGGTCGCCACACGGGGGGCCGGGGCTGGCGCGGGCGCCTGGGGCTGCGGCGTGGGCTTGGAGCCCGCCTCGAAGTTGTCCCACTTCGAGTCCGAGGTGGCGCTGATGCCGGAGAAGCGCAGCGCGAAGTCGTCCGGGTTGGTGGCCTGGCGGTGGGCCTCCTCGTAGGTGACGAGCCCTTGCCTCACCAGCGACATGAGCGACTGGTCGAAGGTCTGCATCCCGTAGGTGTCGAAGCCCTGCGAGATGGCGTCCGGAATCTCCTTCGTCCGGTCCTTGTCCTCGATGAGTTCCTTGACGCGGGTGGTGCAGCGCAGCACCTCCACGGCGGCCACGCGGCCCTTGCCATCCGCGCGCGGCACGAGCCGCTGGCTCACCACGGCCTTGAGCACGCTGCCCAGCTGGATGCGCACCTGCTTCTGCTGGTACGGCGGGAAGGCCGAGACGATGCGGTTGATGGTCTCCGTGGCGTCCAGCGTGTGCAGCGTGGACATGACCAAGTGGCCCGTCTCCGCCGCCGCGAGCGCCGTCTCGATGGTCTCGTGGTCACGCATTTCGCCCACGAGGATGACGTCCGGATCCTGCCGCAGCGCGCTCTTGAGCGCCTGGGCGAAGGACATCGTGTCCACGCCCACCTCGCGCTGGTTCACGATGGAGCGCTTGTCGCGCACGAGGAACTCGATCGGATCCTCGATCGTCATGATGTGGTTCGTCTCGGTGGCGTTGATGTGATCGATCATCGCCGCGAGCGTGGTGGACTTACCCGAGCCGGTGGTACCGGTGACGAGGATGAGGCCGCGCTCCTCCACGCAGATCTTCTCGAGGATGGGCGGCAGCAGCAGCTCCTTGATCGTCATCACCTTGAAGGGGATGACGCGGAGCACCGCGCCCACCGTGCCGCGCTGCTGGAAGACGTTGACGCGGAAGCGGCCGAGCCCGGGGACTCCGTAGGCCAGGTCCACCTCGTTGCTCTGCTTGAACTTCTCCTTCTGGAACTCGTTCATGATGCCGAAGGCCATGCGCGCCACTTCCTCGGGAGGAAGGCGCTTGCCGTCCTTCAGCGGAACCAGCGAGCCATCGACTCGGAACATCGGCGGCAGGCCCGCCTTCAAGTGGATGTCGGAGGCACCGCCGCGGAGCGCAATCTGGAGGATCTCGTTGAGTTCCATGAATGGTCCGGGATGCTAGCACGTCAAACCGTGCCGACGAGGGGGGCATGCACGAGGCTCGCACGCCTGCCCGGGCCCGCAAAGCACCACGGCGGAGGCCCCCGAGAGGACCCCCGCCGTGCGGGTACTGCCGCGAAGCCTGGAAGACGGCTTAGCGCTTGGAGAACTGGAACCGGCGACGCGCGCCCGGCTGGCCGTACTTCTTGCGCTCGACCGCGCGGGCATCACGGGTGAGGAAGCCGGCCTTCTTCAGCGCGGGGCGGAACTCCGGGTTGTAGTTGCACAGGGCGCGGGAGATGCCGTGGCGGATGGCGCCGGCCTGGCCGCTCAGACCGCCGCCGCGCACGTTGACCTCGACGTCGATCTTGCCCTTCTGCTCGAGGATATCCAGGGGCTGGTTCAGCACCATCTTGGACGTCTCGCGGCCGAAGTACACGTTGATGTCACGGCCGTTCACAATCACGACGCCGGTGCCCGGGCGGATCCACACGCGCGCGGTGGCCTCCTTGCGGCGGCCGGTGCCATAGAAACCCTTCTCGGTGGCGGTAGCCATGTCGTCTCTTCTCTAAAAAAGGTGTGGAAGTTTTGGGGAAGGAAGGAGAGCGGTTACGCCTCGACCTCGCGCGCGACCGGCTTCTGGGCGGCGTGCGGGTGGGTGTCACCAGCGTAGACCTTGAGCTTGGTCATCATCTGACGGCCCAGCGCGTTGCGCGGCAGCATGCGGCGCACGGCGTTGAGGATGATGTCCTCGGGGTGCCGCTGACGCAGCTTCTCGAGGTTGGTGCTCTTCAGGCCACCCGGGAAACCCGCGAGCGCGTGCCGGTAGTACATCTTGGCCTGCTCCTTCTTGCCCGTCACCCGCACCTTCTCCGCGTTGATGACGATGACATGGTCACCCGTGTCCATCGACGGGGTGTACATGGCCTTGTGCTTGCCCTTGAGCAGGGTGGCAATCTGGCTGGCCGCGCGGCCGAGCACCTTGCCATTCAGGTCGACCACGTGCCACTCGCGCTTGATATCCGCCGGCTTCGCGCTGTAGGTCCTCTGCGACATTGTTTGAACTCCGAAAGTCTTGGTGGCGCCCGAAGCGCCTGTAGCCAAACCAACCGCGGTGCCACCCCTCAAACTTCCAGGGTGGACCGGAAAGGCCGACCGTCTTAGAGGGGGGCGGGGGTCAAGTCAAGGTCGCACTGCGATCAGCGTGCCCCACCCGCCGGAGGGGGGGGGGCTCCCCCGCCCGCCGCCTTGGGTTTGAAGCGGTCCTTCAGGTTGGCGAAGAAGTTCTTCTCCTGATCGGTGGGCGGGCCCTTGCGCGGTGCGTCAAGGTCCTCCAGTTCGACCAGCTCCGGGGGGATGTCCTCCAGGAAGCGCGAGGGGGTGCGAGGCACCTCCTTCCCCCGCTTCACCCGGGTGGTGGCCCGCGTCAGATAGAGAAGCTCCTTGGCCCGGGTAATGCCCACGTAGCAGAGCCGGCGCTCCTCCTCGAGGTTCTGCGCCTCACCCTGCATGCCCTTGTGGGGCATCAGCTCTTCTTCCATGCCGATGAAGAAGACCACCCGGTACTCCAGGCCCTTGGAGGCATGGAGGGTCATCAGGGTGACGGCCTTGTTGGCGCCGGGCACCTCTTCCTCTTCCTGGCGGGTGTCGAGGCTGAGCCGGTTGAGGTAGGTGAGCAGGCTGGCCTTGGGGCCCTCTCGCTTCTCGAAGGCCTCCAGGGAGTTGATGACGTGGTCGATGGACTTGAGCTTCCGGTCCGCGCTGGCCTGGGAGGTGGTGAGGGACCTGGCGTCGTCCTTGTAGCCAATCTCCTCCAGGAGCTGGCGCGTCGTCGCGGCCAGGTTGCCGTGCTCGTAGCTCTGTCGGTAGCGCTCGACGAGCTGGAGGAAGTCCTTCACCTTCTCCGCCGCGCCCTTGGGCAGGTCCTCGTAACCCTCGGCGCGCTCCATGGCGCCCCAGAGCGTCACGCTGTCGCGGCGCGCGTGTGCCACCAGCCGCTCCATGGTGACGTCGCCGATGCCCCGCGCCGGCACGTTGATGATGCGCAGGAGCGCCGTCTCGTCCCGGGGGTTCGCGATGAGCTTGAAGTAGGCGATGACGTCCTTTACCTCGCGCCGGTCGAAGAACTCGCTGCCCGACACCACCTCGTAGCGGATCCCCTTCTCGCGCAGCATCTCCTCGATGGGGTGGGCCTGGCCGTTGACGCGGTAGAGGACGGCGATCTCATCCGCCGGAATCCCGCCGGCCACGAGCTTGGACACCTCGTGGGCCACGTAGCGGGCCTCCTCTTCCTCGGTGGGGGCCGACACCACCTTGATGCGCGTGCCGCCCTTGCGGTCCGACCACATCCGCTTGGCCTTGCGCTCGGGGTTCTTCGCGATGACCGCGTTGGCCGCGTCCAGCACCACCTGCGTGGAGCGGTAGTTCTGCTCCAGCCGCACTTCCTTCGCGCCGGGGAAGTACGTGTCGAAGCGGAGGATGTTGCGCACCTCCGCGCCGCGCCAGCTGTAGATGCACTGGTCGTCATCGCCCACCACGCACACGTTGCGCGTCTCGCCGCTGGCCAGCAGCAGCAGCAGGTCGATCTGCGCCTGGTTGGTGTCCTGGAACTCGTCCACCAGCAGGTAGCGGAAGCGCTGGGTGTACTTCGTCCGCAGGTCCTCGTGCTCGCGCAGCAGCCGCGAGGGGAGGATGAGCAGGTCATCGAAGTCCACCGAGCCCTGCGCCTTGAGCGCGAGCTGGTAGGACTCATAGACCATGTGGGCGATGAGATCGTAGTCGTCCCCCATCCCCTCCCCCAGCGGCTGGGGCGTCTTGCCCGCGTTCTTCGCCTTGGAGATGAGGGTGAGCACCTTGCGCGGATCGAAGGCGCGGTCGTCGATGCGCCGCTCCCGCATGGCCCGCTTGATGATGGCCACCTGATCGCCCTGGTCCGCGATGGAGAACTTCTTGGGCCAGCCCAGCCGGTAGATGTCCTCGCGGAGCATCTCCGCGCCGAAGGCATGGAAGGTGCACACCAGTACGTTCTGGGCCCGGGGCCCAGCCATGTGCACCAGCCGCTCCTTCATCTCCGTGGCGGCCTTGTTGGTGAAGGTGACGGCGAGGATGTTGCGGGCCAGCAGACCACCGGGCCGCTTGTCCAGCAGGTGGACGATGCGGTGGGTGATGACCCGCGTCTTCCCGCTGCCGGCGCCTGCCAGCACCAGGAGGGGGCCCTCGGTGGTCAGCACGGCTTCGCGCTGCGGGGCGTTGAGCTTCGAGAGGTCCATTGCGCGCCGGCCGGGGATACCCTTTGATCTCCCCGTGCGCGACTATTCTTCTTCGTGGCGACTGCTTCTCCTCGCGCTCGTCGCGGGCACCGCCTGCACCGATGGTGGAAAGACGACACCGGGAGTCTCGGAGCCCGCCTCCGCGACGGCCCCGGCCCGCTTCCCCTGCGTCCACTTCGAGGAGCTGCGGCCCTTCCTCCCGGAGAAGCTGGAGGGCCTCATCCGAGGCCGGGATGGGGGCTCCACCGGCCGCTACGGTGACGTGTCCGTCAGCGAGGCCGAGCGCAACTTCACTCGCGGTGAGGAGCGGGAGGTGAAGGTACGCATCGTGGACACCAGCCTGGGCACGAAGTTGGGTCAGGCCATCAAGGCGGCGGCCGACGAGAGCCGGAATCGCGCACAGAGCGATCCCACCGCGCCCATCTTCTGGAAGGATGCGGTGGGTTTCGTGCGCTACGACGAGACGACGGGGCTGGCCGAGGCCAGCCTGCTGGTGGGCAACCGCTACGTGGTGGCGGTGAGCAGCCGTGGTTTCCCGGGCACCGTGGAGGTGCGCCGGGTGGCGCGCGGCATCGACCTCGAGGGGCTGGCGCGACTGCACCAGGCCCCTGGCGGCCCGGACCGCCAAGGAAAGGAGCATCCGTGGTGAAGGAAAGAGGGTCGCGGGGAAACGTGCCGGACCTGCTCGCGCAGGAGGCCTCGGCGCGCGCGGAGGTGGCCGCGCTGGGCAAGCGTGAGTTCCTCGAGCAGTTCCAGAAGCTCGCCAAGTCCTACTCGGCGGATCCGGGCAACCCCGGCTCCTACGCGTGCACGGGCTGCGAGCGGTGCGCCAACTGCATGTTCTGCCGCGACTGCGACAGCTGCTACCAGTGCACCCACTGCACCCGCTGCGAGCTGTGCAACAACTGCTCGCACTGCGTGGACTGCAAGCAGTGCCACCAGTGCGCCTACTGCGTGCAGAGCGAGAACTGCACCGGCAGTGCCTACGTGGTGCTCTGCCGCAACCTCTCGGACTGCAACTACTGCTTCGGCTGCGTGGGCCTGTCCAAGAAGGACTTCCACATCCTCAACGTCCCCTTCCCCCGCACCGAGTACTTCAAGCAGGTGAAGCGGCTGCGCGAGGAGATGGGCATCTGAGGACTACAGGGCGCGGACGAAGAACACCTTGAGGTACTCGGTCTCCGTCAGGCCACCGAGCACCGGGTGATCCAACCCCGCGCCCCGGCGCTCGAGGATCTGCACCGGGCGCCTGGCGTCCGCGGCGGCCGAGAGCACCATCTCCTCGAAGGCCTCGCGAGACACCTTGCCCGAGCACGAGCAGGTGACGAGCAGGCCCTCGGGGCGCAGGCACTTGAGGGCGCGCAGGTTGAGCTCGTGGTAGGCGCGCAGCGCGGTGGCCACGCCCTCGCGCCGCTTGGCCAGCCCCGGCGGATCCACCACCACCGTGTCGAAGCGGCGGCCCGTGTCGGCGAAGCGGCGCAGCACGTCGAAGGCATTGGCGTTGTCCACCGTGACGTGGGCGCGCCCATTGCGCGCGGCGTTCGTCCGGATGCGCTCGGCGGCCTTCGCGTCCTGCTCCACCGCCAGCACCGAGTCGCAGCTCCGGCTGAGCGCCAGCGCGAAGCCCCCGTGGTAGCTGAACAGGTCCAACCCCTCGCCCCGGGCCAGCTCGCCCGCGCGCACGTGGTTGTCCACCTGGTCCAGGAAGGCGCCCGTCTTCATGTCGCCCAGCAGGTCCACCTCGAAGCGGTTCTCCCCCTCGTGGTAGCTGAAGCGGGCCTCGCCCTGGCCGTGCAGCAGCTTCACCTCGCGCGGCAGGCTCTCGAAGTCGCGGCCCGAGGCATCGTCCCGGCACACCACGTGGGTCGCCCCGGTGAGCTCGGCCAGCGTGCGCGCCACCCACTCCTTGCGCGCGTCCATGCCCTCGGAGAGCGTCTGGAGGGTGAGGCCCGCGCCGTAGCGGTCCACGAAGAGGCCGGGCAGCAGGTCCGCCTCGCCGTGCACCAGGCGCAGCCCGTCCCGGTGCTTCAGCGGCGCGCGGCGCGCGAGGGACAGCTCCAGGCGGTGGCGCAGGAAGGACTCGTCCACCTTCTCCTCGGCGGCGCCCTTGCGCGTCAGCAGCCGGAGCGCCAGCGGCGAGCGCTGCGCGTAGAAAGCCTGGCCGATGGGGTTGCCCTGCGGGTCCACCACCGCCACCACCGCGCCGCGCTCCT
Source organism: Archangium sp. (assembly GCF_036389735.1). Lineage (GTDB taxonomy): Bacteria > Myxococcota > Myxococcia > Myxococcales > Myxococcaceae > Archangium. The sequence continues at coordinate 9,695 of NZ_DASVWK010000842.1, forward strand.
GCGTCTCGGGCGGCTCCACCAGCTCGGTGCGGTACAGCCAGGGGGTACCCCGGCGCAGGGCCTTGGCGCCCTTGAGGCTCACACGGGCGGTGGGCAGAGAAGAACGGGCCATAAATGTCGTGTCACTCCAGGCCGCGAGCGGCCAGTTCCTGATCGTCCTCGCCCCGAAGGTGCCCCACCTCGTGGAGCAGCGTCACTTTTATCTGCTCGCGCAGCTCCTCCCGGGTGCGCACCGCGCGGGCGAGGTTGAGGCGGTAGAGGGCCACCGAGCGGCAGGGCGTCTCCGAGCCATCGCATGGCTCGCCCAACGGCGGGCCCCGGAAGAGGCCGAGAATCGCGGGGGACAGGGGCGGCTCGCCAGAGAGGAGATCCTCGTCCGCGGGCAGCTCCTCGGCGCGCACCGGCACCCCGGTGAGGTCCTTGCGCATGTCCCCGGGGAGCGAGGCCACCGCCTGGGCCACCTCCTCGCGGAACTCCTCCTCGGAGGGCATGGGAGGCACGGGGAAGTCCTCCGGCGACAGGGCGCGTGCCTTGTCGAAGTGCCTGCGCGCCTGCTTCCACTTGCCCTCGCGCTCCAGCAACAGCCCGAGGTGGTAGTGCGCGTGCGCCCCGCGCTCCGGGTCGTTCACCAGCCCGCTGAAGGCCACCTTGGCCTCGTCGAAGCGGCACAGCTCGAAGAGGGCCAGGGACTTCTCGTAGGCGGCCTCGAGGTTCTTCGGCTCGCGCACCAGCACGAGCGAGGCCCGCTGGAGCGCCTCGGCGGCCTGCCCCAGGTCGTTCAGCGCCATGGCCGCCACCAGCGCGAAGCGGGGCAGCAGCTCCGGCGACACCTCCGGCTGGGAGAGCCCGCGCTCGGCGTAGAGGGCGCCCAGCTCGTCGTACTCACGGCTGGAGGGCAGCTGCACGGCGTACAGGTGCGCCGCGCCGAGCAGCCCCTCGGGGTGACCGGGGTCGATGGCCAACGCGCGGGCATAGGCCACCTGGGCCTCCGCCGTGCGGTTGAGGGAGGCCAGGGCCTCTCCGCGAGCCGCATGGGCGGCGGCCGAGTCCGGCTCCAGCGCGGAGGCCTGGGCGGCGCAGGAGAGGGCCTCCGGGAACCTGCCGTCGTCCAGGTACCCCAACGCCGCGTCCAGGGGGGGCGCCCCTTTCGCTCGGCAGGGCGGGAGCGGCTCGGGGACGGAGGCGGCGGTGGGGGCCAGGGTGGCCGCGGAGCCCGCGTCGGGCACGGCCGGCGCGGACGGAGGTGTCGTCCGCTGGCAGGCACCGAGGAGGAGGAGACAGAGGGCGAACGAACCGCGCCGGGACATGAGGGGCGCAGGCTACGGCATCCCCCGGGGCGCGGGAAGGTGTCAGGTGCCTGCCCGCCTGGTCTCCCCCTCAAAACACCGAGGCCCGCCCTCGCCGCGCGGCGAGGACGGGCCCCGGGTGAAGCTCACCCTCGCCCTACATCTCCGAGGGGACGCAGGACTGCTGGCCTCCATTGCTCACGTCGTGCCGGCACGAGTGCAGGCCGCGCGAGACGGGCAGCTCGTAGACGTACTGGAGCACGTCCATGTCGGCGGACACCTGGGCCTCGGTGGCCTGGGCCTTGCCGGGCTCGACGAAGAGGGTGCTGTACTTCACCTGCCCCGTCTTCGACACCTGGATGGACATGGACGGCTCGGGCGGAGGCGCCAGCACCGAGCGGTCCTGGTAGCGCGCATACCCGGTGGGGGAGAGGAAGCTCGCCGCGCAGTTGGGAGCGCCGGAGACGAAGTCCGCCTGGTGCAGACGGGCCAGGTTGGTGTTGGAGCCGGCGCAGGCACCGGACGAGGCCGGACCCGGGTACATGGAGTTCCACACCGCGCAGCTCGCCAGTACCGCCGAGCCGCCGGCCGTCTTGTGGTCCATGCCGTCGTACTCGTAGAACCAGCCGAGGTCGTCCGTGTCGGCATCCACCTTCGGGCGCTTGCTGACGAGGGAGCCGGAGCACACCTTGCCCGCCGCGCAGGAGCAGTTGCCCAGCGCGTCGCACACCACGTTCGTCACGTTGACGAGGTTGCCCGTGCCCTTGGTGCCACCGGTGTCGGTGAGCCGCTCCGAGTCGTACTTCTTGGCCAGGGTCGTCGCGCTGGCCTTCATGCCCTCGTCGAACGAGCGCTTGGGCCCACCGTAGACCCAGACACCGTAATAGCGATTCTTGCCGAGCGTGCTGAGGGTGCTGGACGGGTTGACGTCCAGGTCGCCCATGTTGAGCGTGTTGCCCGGGTCGGTCACGCGGCAGTCGAAGACCCCTGACATGTTCTGGCCACACTCCACACTGGTGCGGGCGAACTCGTAGCCCACCGTGCCATTGCCGGTGGGGGTGGGGCAGGTCAGCGCCTTGCGCTCCTCGAACGTGGCCTTGATGAAGTCCTTGTCACCCAGCGTGCTGCAGGCGTTGACGTTGAGGGGCACCGTGGTGCTCAAGGGCGTGTACTTGCCCGCCTTGTAGGTCTGGTCTCCCCAGTCGTTGCCCAGCCGCTGGAAGGCGGTGTCGTTGCGCGTGAGCTTGTAGGTGACCTGCGTCTGGTCACACCCCAGCTTGGAGCACGCCTGCGGGTTGTCGAAGCGGCAGGTGCCGGCGCCGCTCTCGAGGAGCGAGTAGCGGTTGCCCGTGCCCACGAAGGCGCGCAGGGCCTTGTTCTCCGGCTGAATCACCAGCGAGGACAGGTAGTAGAAGGGCGAGCGGTTGCGGATGCTCTGCGGGTCGG
>NZ_DASVWK010000843.1:0-27003 GCF_036389735.1 Archangium sp.
TGTACGGCCTGCGCACGCGCACGGCCCACCCGGTCAACATCGTCGCCTCCAACAACTCGTGGGGCGGCGGCACCTTCTCCCAGGCGCTCCAGGATTCCATCGCCCGGCACCTGCAGGCGGGCATGCTCTTCATCGCCGCGGCGGGCAACAACAACGCCAACAACGACATCACCAACAACTACCCCTCCAACTACCCGCTGCCCAACATCATCGCCGTGGCGGCCATCGACCGGAAGGACGCACTGGCCAGCTTCTCCAGCTACGGCCGCCGACGGGTGCACGTGGGCGCGCCGGGCGTGGACGTGCTCAGCTCCGTGTTGGAGCAGAACTACGCCCTGCTCAGCGGCACCTCCATGGCCACCCCGCACGTGGCGGGCCTGGTGGGCCTGCTCAAGGCCCAGGAGCCCCGCCGGGACTGGCGCGCGCTGAAGAACCTGGTGATGGCGGGCGGCGTGGAGTCGGCCGCCCTGTCGGGCAAGACGATCTCCGGCCGACGCATCCGCGCCGCGGACGTTGGCGGCAAGGGCTCGCTCACCTGCGACAACCGGGTGCTCACCAGCCGGCTCTCGCCCCTCTCGGATTCGTTGCAGATCCTGCGCGGGGGCGTGGTGGAACTCTCCGCGGTCCACATCAACTGCGCCAACCCGGCGGGCCCGCTGGCGCTGAGCGTGTCCCCCAGCGGCGGCCCGGTGCCCCTGGCGGATGACGGGCGGGACATGGACCTGGCCGCGGGAGATGGTCTCTACTCCGCCCAGTGGCGGCCGCCTGGCGCTGGCACCTACACCCTCACGTTCCCCAGCAGCGAGACGGTCACCGTCACCGCGATGGACGTGTACCGTCCGGCGCGGGTGGTCCCCTTCGAGTGGCGCACCATCACGGGCACCTCCCTCAACGTGGCGGACGGCACGGTGGTGTCGGTGCCCACGCCCTTCCCCGTGCGCTACGGCAACCACCTGGGCTTCTCCCAGGCGTGGGTGTCCGCGGAGGGCTACCTGAGCTTCACCGACTCGCGCTTCAGTAGCACCAACTCCCGGCTGCCCACCGCCAGCTGGGGCACGCTGGTGGCGCCCTTCTGGGACAACCTCCACACCACCGCCTCGCCCCCCGGCAACGTGTACCACGAGGTGCTGGGCACGGCGCCCAACCGCGAGTGGGTCATCGAGTGGCGCGAGATCGGCAACTTTGGCCGGCGCACGGACCTTCCCTATCCCACCGCCACCTTCCAGGTGGTGTTCAAGGAGGACAGCGCGGAGGTGCGCTTCAACTACCTGGACGTGGACTTCCAGGATGGAACGGGCACGTATGACCGGGGCGGCTCGGCCACGGTGGGCGTTCAGGTCATCTCCACGGACGCCACCCTGTATGGCTACAACACCAAGAGCCTGACCAACAGACAGTCCCTGCTGTTCCAGACGAACGCGCCTCCGGTGGTGGACACGCTCGACGTGTTGCCCGTCACGGTGTCCGAGGGCGGCACGCTGGGCTTCACCGCCGGCTTCTCGGACGCGGATGGCGCGGCGGACGCGGACTGGACCGCCGAGTTCGACTTCGATTACGTGGGCACCACCTTCACCGTGGACTCCACGCAGACGTTGACGGCCGAGGGCACCCTCACCGCCAGCCGCACCTATCCGCAGAGCGGGCGCTATGTCGTCGCCCTGCGCGTGAAGGACAGGGACGGTGGCACCTCCGCGGTGCGCACCCTGGTGGTGAACGTGGACAACGTGGTCCCCGTGGCCGAGGTGCTCTCCGCCACCCCGTCCAGCACGGGCGAGGGACAGTCCGTGCGCCTGGGGGCCTCGTTCACCGACGTGGGCGTCTCCGACAGCCCGTGGAAGGTGGAGTGGGACTTCGACTACGACGGGAGCGGTTTCAACCCCGACAGGGTGCAGAGCGTCAATGCCCAGGGCCCCATCACCCTGGACCAGGTCTTCCACCGCGACGGCACCTTCACGGTGGCCATGCGCGTGGTGGACAAGGACAACGGCGCCTCGAGCATCCAGACCACCTCCCTCACCATCTCGGACGTGCGCCCGGTGCTGAGCGCGCTCTTGGCGCCCGCCAGCGTGCTGGAGGGCGGCGACTACTCGCTGATCACCTCCTTCACCGATCCGGGGGACAAGGCCTCGCCGTGGAGCGTCCAGTTCGACCTGGACTACGACGGGACCACCTTCGACGTGGATCGCGAGAAGAGCTACGCGGTGGGTGGGGACGTGGTGATGAGCCAGGTCTTCGAGGAGGACGGGGGGCGCGTCATCGCCGCGCGTATCGTGGATGGCGACGGCAGCGTCTCCGAGGTGCGGACGGTGAACCTGAACGTGCTGGATCCGAGCCCGGAGATCCTCGGGGCCGTGGCCACCCCGCTCTCCGGTGACGAGCCCCGGACGGCGGAGTTCCGCATCACGGCCATGAGCGGCTCTCCCACCGCGTCGATGGATCCGGTGCGCTTCTACTCCTGGGACTTCGACGGGGACGGCGAGGTGGACCACGTGAGCTCGGATCCTCGCGCGGTGTACCGCTACCTGGACAACCCCCTGGAGGGTGACACTTGGCGGGCCACTGTCTGGGTGGAGGATGAGGACAGCCGCACGCCGCACACCTTCTCCATCGTGGTGAAGAACGCGCCGCCCAAGCTGGTGGCGGTGGCCCCCACGCACGCGGCCACCGCGGGCGAGCCTTTCCAGCTCCAGCTCCGAGCCACGGATCCGGCGGGCGGGAGGGATCCGCTCTCCTGGAAGCTCACGAGCGCCCCCTCGGGCATGACCGTGAGCGGCACGGGGCTCGTCCAATGGGTGCCTGGCTCGCTGCACGCGGCCGAGGGCGGCAAGCCTCACACGGTGACCGTGCAGGTCAGCGATGATGACGGCGCGGAGGTGACGGTGGGCTTCACCATCAACGTCTCCTACAACCCTGTCAACGGCACGCCTGGCGCTCCGGTGGCGGTGGGCCCCTCCACGGGCTCGCTGCTCTACGACGAGAAGCCGGTCCTGGTCGTGCTCAACGCGAAGGATCCAGACGGAGACCTGCTCACCTACGAGTTCGAGGTGCACGCTGGCGGGCTCGATGGAGCGCTGGTGGCGAGCGCGAGCGCGAGCGCGGTGCCCTCGGGCGAGAACGGCACGCGCTTCCAGGTGACGGAGGCGCTCGCGGCGGGCGAGTACACGTGGCGGGCCCGGGCGATGGACAGCCGGGGCGCGCAGGGCCCGTGGTCGGAGGTGGCCACGTTCCAGGTGCAGCCCAGCGAGCAGGGCAACAGCTGCTCCACGGCAGGTGGTTCGTTCGGGGGTCTGCTGCCGTTGCTGGTGGTGGCGCTCGGTCTGAGGCGCCGCCGGTCGTAGACCGTCCCCGTAGGTGAAGCATGGCCCCTGCCTCCGCACCGCATCCGAGCGGAGTGGAGGCGGGGGCCGGTACTTCTCACGCGGGAGTGAACCCGTGGCGCGGGTGGCCTCAGGGGCCCGAGAACACGCCGATGGCCCCGGGCGTGGTGTCGGTGCCCTGGAAGGCCACGAGGATGCGCCGCGGGTTGCTCGAGCGGTCGACCTGGATGTCCGAGATGCGCATCCAGACCAGCTCACTGGGAAGGACGCCGCTGCCGTACTTCAGCACCGTGGTGCCTTGCACGCGGCTCAAGCCTCCGCCCCAACTGGCGCCCGCCCACACGCTGTTGTCGAGCGGGTCCCCCGCGACGGCCGACACGTAGCCCTTTCCATCGACGAGCTCGGTGGACAGCGTGCGCAGGCGGGTCCCGCTCGGGTCGAGCAGCGCCAGGCCCCGGGTCCAGCTGCCCACCCACACGCTTTGATCGCTCATCACCGCCATGCCCGACACATGGTCGTCCACGCGCTGCGCCTTGGTGGGAATGTTGGGTTCGCCCACGGCATCCGGCCAGATGTCGTAGCGGTTCCACGCGTAGGCACTGTCCTCGCTCTGCGTCTGGGCCGCCCAATAGTTGTAGCCGTTGGTGCCGTAGCGGAAGCGGGTGGAGCGGTTGGCACCGCCAAACCACACGTCTCCATTCGAGGCGACCGAGACGCCGTGATACGCGTCGGTGAGCAGCACCGTGCGCGTATGGTCCGAGTTCCACGCGTTGATGGCCGGGTGCACGTGCTCCTTCACTCCGGCGCAGCTGTAGTCCCAGGTCCCGGGGGCGCAGCTATACCCGGCGAAGTCCGCGTTGCCCAAGGCGAAGCCGTGGTTGGCGCCGAACCAGACGCTCTTCGTCCGAGGGTCGTAGGCGATGCGCAGGATGTTGCAGAGCTTCTCTCGCCCGCGCGGCTCGGCGGCGACCTTGTTGGGGCCGGTGGAGAGGTCGTAATGCACCACCTGGATGCCCGTGGCCGTCAGCGTCACCCGGTCCGCGTCACCGCTCTTGTAGATGCTCGCATCCGGAGTGCGGCCGGTCGCGGGAGCCTGGTCCCATTCGTCCTCGCACGTGGGCATGCCCGCGGCGGGCTTCTTGCCCTCGTACCCGACGAAGGCGACGCCCGGGGGGCCTCCGGCGACGGAGATGACCTTCAGGTACTTCTCACCGGCCGGGGCACTCCCGTCGAGCATGTAGCCGTAGGGCCGCAGGCCGTCCGCCATGGTGAAGCGGCGGAACCGCGTCTGGCCCTTGGGCAGGACGAACAGCCCCTCTTCACCGCCGGCCACCCAGAGGTTTCCCCCCGCGTCGGCGCTCACGCCGAAGACGTACCGGGGACCCCCCTGCGCCGTGCCATGGAAGGTCCAGCCGTTCCCGCTCGGAGGAGGCGGGGGAGGCGTGCTGCCCGTCTCCATCGTCACGACGAGTTGGGGCCGCAGCGAGGTGCTGGACGACTCCCGCGAGTAGAACACGGTGCCATCCGTGCCCGTGGCGCTCACCGCGAGGTTCACCGTGCCATTGCCCTGGACGGCGGCGGTCACGTCCCACTCCACCCAGGTGTTGGAGGTCACCGAGGTGACTTGGGACAGCAGCGTCTGCGTCGCGGGCTTCGTCTGGAAGGTGAGGGTGCCCTCCTGCCAGGTGGAGCCCGTCGTGTAGACGGCGGGGCCCGTGGCGGTCGAATCCGTCGCGTACAGGCGCAGTTTCGCGCGGCGTACGGTACCGGTGAGCCCGCTCAGCTCGAAGCGCAGGAAGGTCGCGTACTCGGGTGAGCCATCCACCTTCAGTGTGCTGGAGCCCCCGAAGTTCTGGGTCGGGTAGTCCTTCTCCACCCGCGCATCGGCAACAGGGGCGAAGGCCCGTGTCTCCTCGAGGCCTTGACTCACCGTCGAGAGGTCACTCGCCGTCTCCTCCAGTTCCATCACGACACCACAGCGCGTGAGCAGCCCCACCGCCGCCACGCACAGTCCCCACCTCGCCCAGCCCCTCATCCTTCCCACGTTCAATCCCCCATCCGTTGAGACAGAGGCGTCCCGCTGACACAGGAACGCCCTTGGGGGCTGGCTCTTGCAGCCGGGGTGCCGATTCCAGGGGAGACACTCCTGGGGGGGAATCAGGCCACAGGAGGGCAACCCGCTTCCACGGGGTGGGCAGGCAGCGCGAGAACGGAGCCGGAGGGGGACTCTGGGGAGGAACCTGGCTCTCGTTCCCAGGTCGCGTGTGGGCAACCTTTGTCAGTCGATGCGGAACGGCCGTGCGAGGGCGTTGTCAGGAAGGGGTTTCGCGCCGCGTCTTTTCTCGATGAACCGTCCTCAGCGTTCGGCGATGTCGGCGCTCCGCAGGTACGGAGACGCTTCGACAATCACTTCCGCGGTCCAGCCCCTGTTGGCTCCCCGGCCGGTTTCGTCGCAATCGCCGTCGGTGTGGATGCCCAGCAGATGGCCTTGACGGTTGAGCACGCCAGCGCCGGAGCTGCCTACCAGGGTGTCCAGGTCCGCGTAGTAGACAAGCTGGTTACATGAGTCCAGGTACCTGCCTTCGGCGATGACCTTGAGCCGGCCCCGGGGATGCTGGATGATCGCCAACCGCTCGCTGGCCTGGGTCGTCAGCAAGACCGGCGTGACGGCGGGAAGCTTGTCCAGCGCGATGAGCGCGTAGTCGGGTTCAAACGCTTGCTCGATGACGGAGCCCTCGGTCACCAGCCGTTCGCCGTCGGACTCGTCCTCGAAGTTGAAGACCAGCAGCACCCGGTCCCCGAGCCCGACACAGTGGCCCGCCGTCATCACCACCGGTCCCGCGCTCGCTTCAATCAGCGTTCCGGTGCAGCGTCCGTCGATCAGGACGACCGCGTCTTCCCTGTCCTGGATGTCAGCGAACTCGCCCTGGTAGCGGTTGATGGGGGTGAAATCCAGGGTCGGGCCGCACTGCCAGAGGCTGCTCACCTCCGAGAGGCGGCTCAACTCCGGCATCTTCGGATCCCCGCAGACGAGGGGATCCGCGGGCACCGCGTTTCCACAGGCCACAACGCCCAGGATGACGGTGCCCGCGAGGAGCGAGCCCCACGGAGTCATGAACGGACCAGGGGGCTGTCGCGCCATTTCTCAGTACAGGTAGCTCAACGCGGTCTTGTCGGAGCTGCTCCACTCGCCGGACTCGGTCGACCGGAAGCAGGAGTTCATGATCGACCCGCCCACGCGGGCATCGGTCGGCGTCCCGGGGATGAGGATGGCACCCACGTTGGAGGCTCCCTCGTTGCTGGCGGAGCCGCCACAGCTGATGGAGCGATCGTAGTAGTCCGAGTGGCGGAACCCGATGCAGTGACCGAGCTCGTGGGTGATGACGTGCTCGTTCACGTCATCGCTGTAGTTCTGCAGCCCGACGCCGATATTGATGGTTCCGTAGGGCTTGCCGCCCGTGGGGAAGCCAGCGGAGCCGCCGGTGCCGCTCGTGGTCCTCGCGCTGATGGTCGCGCTGCAGTCGGCGGCCGAGCCCCGCACCATGACGAAGGAGAGGTTCTGGCTATTGTAATTCTCGATGGCCAGATCGAGCCCCGCGCTGAGGCGGCTGTAGCTGTTGAACTGGGAGGTGGGAACGATGCAGATCTTCGTCACGCTGCTGCTGACGAGATTGGTCGTCCGGTACTGCTCCGCGCTCTCCTTGCCGGGCTGGAGCATCTCGCGGGACGCCGCGAGGCTCACCTGGGCGTCGTTCCCCACGTACACGTCATCGTTGATGATCTGGATGTCGGCGGCCGGAAACCCAGCCTCGATCAGGTTGGAGACGATTTCCTGGTTCTCGCTCTGCGGGTCGACACCGCAGCCGACGAGGGCAACACCGGCCAGCAACGCCATGGAAAGCTTGCGCATGGGGGCTTCCTTTTCGGGGGACTACAGGACAGGGGGTTGACGCTGCCCTTCCCAAAGCAACCCTCGGGCCAACACATGGGCACACCGGAAAACAGGGACTTGGCTGGTAATACCCGATTAGCCCTGGATCAGGGAGGTACCAGCCATCCAGGGACTTCTTGTAAAGAGTCCTGACGTTTTCCTGGTGAATCGTCCGTTGGCTCAAAGGGTTACGCGAACGACATCGGACCGTCCGAAATCCGGACGGGGTGTCCACGAATCGGACAGCGGGCCCCACCCGGTGTGCATCCCGGCTCCGCTGCCCGCGCCTACCGCGGTGGCGGGGTGACGTTGATTTCGGCCTTGGGGCCCCGGGAGCGGCCCCCGACTGACATCTCTTCCGGTGCACCACCATGCGCTCGGCAATGACAACCAATGAGGAAATGACATCGCACCCAGCGCGAAGCGGCTCCATCGGCCGCCCGATCCCGCGGGGCTAGAAAATTGCCGGGCTGATGGTCACGGCTCGGGCGTGAAACGCACGAAACGGTTGCGATTGGATCCTGGCCTGCCCCTTGTTGCAGGATGCGCGGCCTGACCCCCGCAGCAGGAGACGACTGAATGAAGATGAAATTCTGGGTGACTGGGACCGTGGCACTCGCGCTGGGCGCCGTGGGATGCCAGCCGCCGGCTCCCGAGCCGGAGGAGGTGGCCGAGGTGACCGCCAAGCGTTCCGGCGAGCTGGTCCGAAACATGGGCTCCAGCATGCGGACGCTGAGCAACCTCTCGGCCCTCAAGACGCTGACCGATGTGGCTTCCAGCGTCGGCGGTTTCGCCAACGTGAACGTGGGGGGCGGCCTCCAGGCCCTGTCCATCACCCGCATGGCCCAGGAGACCCCGCTGCCGATGCCGGGCACTCCGGATGAGGTCACCTCGCAGGCGCAGGCCGCGCTGGTGGAGAAGTACCTGCGCGAGCGCATCTTCATCGAGGCCAACGTGGAGGAGACCAAGGGCAGCTCCACCACGTTCCGCGTCACGGGCGAGGACCTGTGCTCGGATGGCTCGGCGCCGGCGACCCCCGAGTGCGTGGCCTCGGTGGACAAGTACGAGCTGCGCATCCGCGCCACCAACAAGGGCAAGGACGGCCTGGACCTGGAGCTGCTCTTTGGCCCCGACCGCGCCGAGCCCCTCTCCTTCTCCTTCTCGGACGTGCGGGTCGGCATGATTGTCGACCTGGGCGGCGTCAAGAGCACGGTGAAGCACCTGAGCCCCGAGACGGAGCTGCCTCGGGTGATGGTGGGCCGGGTGGAGCTGGCCCTGACGAGCAAGGGGCCGCAGGATGTGGAGCTGCGGACGGCCATCCTGGATGCGCTGAGCGTCGAGTGGGACATGGCAACGGGCGCGTATGCCTTCAGCACCGCGAAGGTCTCGCCCCTGACCGAGACGAGGGTGTGGCAGAAGGATGGGGCGAACTGGGCCCGCGTCGCCCTGAACCTGGCCACCACCGAGATTCGCATTCCGTACAGCGGCGCCAAGGCCGAGTTCTCCGGCAAGCAGTATGTGGCCTCGCTGTCCGGCCTGTCGTACGCGATGGAGGCCCAGGAGGGCGCCGAGGCGCTCACCCTCGCGCACCTCGGCCTGGGCCAGGCGCAGAGCTATCTGGCCCTGGGCAACCACAAGCTCGCCACCGTGGACCTCAACGCGCTGTCCGGCCGGCATTTCGACCTGCACGTCGCGAAGGGGACGGATGGCGTGGCGGTGCTGAGCGTGCGGCCTGAGTTCGATCTCTCCGTGTTCACCGACATGGGGCCGACGTACGAGTATACGGAAGGGCAGCAGCCCATCGACTTCAGGACGAACTTCAATCTGCGGCTGAGCGGCGGCGACGCCCCGAGCGTGCGCCGGGTGCCGGCCAACACGTCGACGGGCTTCCCCGGCGGCTTGCAGGTGGTGTCGGGTGAGCTGTCGATGACGGTCAACGACTCGCGCGTGACCGTACCGGCCAGCAAGTGCCTGGTGAGGGAGGGCTCCACCACCGAGTCCCCCTCGGGCGTTGGCTTCCAGGCGCGCGACTGCCAGTAAACCGCCAGTAAGAAGTGGGTAACGCACGGGCGGGCGGGGAGCGAGGGCTCCCCGCCCGCCCGTGTGCTTTGGACGGCCTGGGCAGGCGTGTCGTCTTGACGCGCGTACGAAACGGGAACATCGTGTTCGCGTTTCGTGTTCGATGAACAGGAGGTCGTCCCATGGCAAGGCTGGGTGGTCTCGCCCGTCTCGACGGCGTGGCGCAGGCGGAGCTGGTGGCCCGTGGTGAACTCAGCGCGGCCGAGTTGCTCGAGGCGTGCGCGGAGCGCATCGAGGCGCTGAATCCGCTGCTGAACGCAATCCCCGTGCTGGACCTCGAGCGTGCCCGCGCGGTGAGGCCCGCGGCGGGCCCGTTCTCGGGGGTGCCGTTCCTGGTGAAGGACGTGACGCCCTACCCGGGCCTGCGCTGGTCGATCGGCTCGCGGCTGTTCGCGGCCAACGTCGCCCCGCAGGGCACGCCGTACAGCGCGCGGCTGGACGAGGCGGGGCTGGTCACCGTGGGCAAGAGCGCCACCTCCGAGTTCGGCCTGCTCGGCAGCACCGAGACGCTCCTGGACGGCGTCACCCACAACCCGTGGGACCTCTCGGTCTCGGCCTCGGGCTCGTCTGGAGGTGCGGCCGCGGCCGTGGCCGCCGGGCTGGTGCCGCTCGCGCATGCGAACGACGGGGGTGGGTCCGTGCGCATCCCCGCCTCGGTATGCGGGCTGTTCGGGCTCATGCCGAGCCGCGGGCGGTGCGTGCCGGCCAGCCTGGGCACCTCGGACTTCGGCGCGCTCGTCAACGAGCACTGCGTCAGCCGCTCGGTGCGTGACAGCGCGCTGCTCCTGTCCCTCACCGAGGCGCGGGACGCCGGCCTCCCTCCCGTCGGCTACGTCCGGGAGCCGATCGCCCGGCGCCTGCGCATCGGGACGTGGACCCTCACGACGATGGGGGAGGAGCCCGAGCCCGCGGTGCGCCGCGCCTACGACGAGGCGGTGGCGCTCTGCGTGTCGCTCGGACACGACGTGGAGCCGGTGGCACCGCCCGCACTCGATGGCCCCGCGCTGGGGGATGCGTTCTTCCTGGTGGCGGGCGCCACGGTCGCCGGGGCGGTCGAGATGATGGGGCAGTTGCGCGGCCGGCCGGTGGGGCGCCACGAACTCGAGCCGTTCACCTGGGCGCTCGCCGAGGAGTTCCAGCGCCGCGGACCCGACGCGCTCGGCGGAGCGCGCGCGCGATTCGCGGCCTGCGCGGAGCGCTACCTGGCGGCCGTGGCCCCCTACGACGTGGTGCTCACGCCCACGCTCGCCACCGTGCCGTGGCGGCTCGGGCACCTCTCGCCCGTCCTCCCTCGGGAGGAGCTGTTGCGCCGCACGGCGCATGCCGTGGGGTACACACCCATCCACAACATCGCGGGCTGCCCGGCCATGTCGGTTCCCCTCCACTGGACGGACGAGGGGCTTCCGATCGGCAGCCACTTCGCCGCCGCCCCGGGGGCCGAGGCGCTGCTGCTCGGCCTCGCCTACCAGCTCGAGGCCGCGCGGCCGTGGCATCATCGGTGGGCCCCCTACTCGTACCCCCGGCTGTTCGATGCCTGATGCCCCAGGTCCTCAAAGACGACGTCCGCGAGCGCATCCTCGTCTCCGCGCTCCAGGTATTCGCGGCGCACGGCTACGTCGGCGCGACGATGACGGCCATCGCGGAAGGCGCCGGGCTCGGGACCGCGAGCCTGTACCGCTACTACGCGAGCAAGGGGGAGCTGTTCGACGCGGTCGTGACGCCCACACTGGCGGAGCGCTTCGAGTCGCTGCTCGAGCGGCGCGTGCGCGCGCTCGCGCACGTGGCGCTGAGCGACGCGCCACGGCGCGTGGAGGACCATGGCGAGGAGATGCTCCGCTTCTGGGTGGAGAATCGGCTCGCCGTGGTGGTGCTGCTCGACCGCGCCGAGGGCACGGCCTATGCGCACTACGGCGAGCGCTTCGTCGAGCAACTGGTCTCCACCACGCTCGCGCAGCTCCGCGCCACCCACCCGGGCGTGCGCGTGAGCGCGCCCGCGCGCTTCGTGCTCACCCGCATCTTCGAGAACACCCGGCGCATGCTGGCCGCCATCCTCGCGGAGCACGAGAGCGAGCGTGCGCTTCGCGAGGCCATCGAGGGTTTCTGGAGCTACCAGATTCCGGGCCTCCGCGGCTTCGCGGCGTGGATGAACGGGCAGCCCTGACGCGGACCAGGTTCCCTAGGGCTGTTTCTTCCAGAGCTCGAACGAAGTGGCGTACCAGGCTCCATAGGTGATGGAGCTGGCGTAGGAGAAGGAGGTGGCGGGGGAGAGGGTCGCCATCGCCGCTACCTCGAAGAGGTGTGTCTGTTGCGGATCCAGCGCGAAGCCCACGCCGGCCACCAACTGCATCGTGGGCTGGACCGGGGCCGACGGCGAGTGGGTGATGGTGAGGTAGGGGTCCACCTCGAAGAGGGCCCAGAACTGGGGGGAGAAGGCATACTCGGTGGAGAAGTAGGCGTAGGTGGTGGTGGAGGTGATGCCGCCACCGTTCAGGTCCAGGGAGGGGCGCAGGCCCGCGTTGACCCAGAGGGTGAACTTGTCCTTGTTCCAGAAGGTGTGCACCTCCGGGGAGAGCACCAGCGACTGGCCTGGGGTGTAGATGATGCGTGGCGACAGGGCGAGCTGAGGTGTCACCAGATAGCGGGGGGTCACGTCTACCACCCCGAAGCTGGCCGAGCCGGGGTTGAGCGTGAAGTTGCCCGAGGCCCCGGCGATGAGATCCCACCGATCGGACAGCCCCAGGGCACCATAGAGGTAGGAATTGATGAGCTTTCCGTCACCCGAGACGAAGGTGAAGGGAATGATGGACAGGGTCCCCTCGGTGAAGGGGGACGCCGGCCACGGCAGCATGGGGTAGGCCCGGGCCGGACGTGGGGCGGCCAGCAGCACCGTCAGGACAACCAGGGCAATGACAGACGCAAGACGACTCGGAGGGGGGCGCATGGACCCGCCCATGTTGCCGGGGCCCGTGGGAAAGGTCACTGCCACCCCCCTCGAGGTATGGCCCTGATGCTTCCCCGGTAGGAGAGGGAACAAGGGCCCGTTGTCAGGAGGGGATTGGGGTTCGAATCCCGCCCGCGGTACTCAAGAGCATTTGACAAGACCTGCCCCGCCGCCGTATCCCGCGCCCCGTCTTCGGTTCCCCACTGGGTGGGGATTCGAGGGAACCCGGTGCGAGTCCGGGACTGCCCCGCAGCGGTGAACAGGAACGAACGCCGTCAGAAAGCACTGGCCCCCCGGGGGCTGGGAAGCGACGGTCAGTAGGAAGGTGGCCTCCGTGCGAGGCCACGGCGCCTGTAAGTCCGAAAACCTGCCGAGGACCCGTGCCCTGTGCACGGACACACCGAGGCCTCCGAGGGGAGGCAGCGGATGCGTCGCCGTGTGCGTCCTGTGTCAGGTCGTGCCCGGTGCGCATCCCGCTCCCGCTCCCTCGCGAAGGCATTCCGCCCGAGGGGGCGAGGAGCAGGACGCGGATGAAGAACACACGGATGGGTTCGAAGGGCTTCGGCCGCTTCGTGGTGGTCCTGGGTACCCTGTCGCTGGGGTTGCTCGTCACCGGCTGTGACGAGGACACCGTGCCGGTGGATGCCGGTACGGACGCGGGCATGGACGCGGGCACCGATGCCGGCACGGACGCGGGGGTCGCGTGCACGGACCTGCCGCATGATCCGAAGCTCGGCACGCTCCAGCTCCAGACGGGCTTCGCCGCCGCCGAGACCGCCGCGCTTCCCGAGGGCATCGGGTCCGTGACGGCCATCCAGAGCGGCCCCGAGTTCAAGCTGTACGGCCTGCGTGGCACCGACCTCTACGAGCTCGGCACCTGGCCGAACGTCGCCCTCGGCACCGCGGCCCTCCAGAGCACCATCGCCGAGCCGGATCGTGCTGGCACCACGTACCCCAACGGCTATCTGACCAACGATGGGACCCGGGTCCTCTCCGGCTACACGAAGCCGGGCCCCCTCACGAACACTCCGGGCATGGTCCTGGTCTACGACACGCGCACCCCGGCCAACTCCCAGTATGTCTCCGCGCCCGGCAACTTCACCGCCGCGGGCCTGTCCGGGAGCTTCCTCATCAACGGCCAGGGCATCGAGGGCTCGAACGAGAGCGGCAATGCCGTCTACGCCTTGAAGACGGAGACCTCGCCCTTCCAGGGCTCGAGGTTCGCGACCTTCCCGGAGTCGGGTCTCTACAGCGGCTACACGGCGGTGGCGACCAACGGCGTGGCCGTGCTCGGGTACAGCGACAGCGCCTTCACCAACCACCTGCGCGCGATGGCTCCCGCACTGTATACGCCGGCCCTCTCGGGCGGGACGACCCTGGCCCTCTCCGACAGCAACGCGCCGGAGATCTACTCGGGCGACCTCGCCGAGATCACGGCCTTCGGTGAGGGCGTGGCGCTGCACCGCACGAACTTTCCCAACACCCGCGACGTCTCGCGCATCGCGCTGACGGTGGGGGGGACCGACGCGAAGGTCGTCACCGCGGGCACGCTCGAGTCCGTGCTCACCACCAGCAACACGTGCACCAACGTGGTGACGATGAGCCCCCTCGGCGCGGATCTGCTCGTGGGCGTCAAGGACAAGAACGGCCGCCGGCTCGTCCGCCTCCAGGTCCAGCCCTAGTCCATGAAGACGCACGACATGGTGGTGCGCTGGAGCGCCTGGCTCGTCCTGTCCGTGCTCGCCTCGGGCTGCGGGGGTCCCTCCGAGGAGGGCCCCTCGCGGCCACCGGTGGTGTGCGCGAGCGAGAACAACCCGTTCGCCGACGAGGTGGTGTCCTTCAAGCCCGGCCAGGAAGCCGGTTTCGGCCAGGACGGCTACCCCGACATCGTGCTCGGGCCGCCCGTCGGGTACGGCTCCGGCATGGGCTCGCTGGACGTGCTCTCGCTCGGCGAGCGGGGGGAGATCGTCCTCGAACTCACGGACCTCGGCGTGGTGGACGGGCCCGGCGTGGACCTGCTCGTCTTCGAGAACCCCTTCGCGGGCTTCGTGGAGACGGGCACGGTCTCGGTCAGCGAGGACGGCGAGTCGTGGCACGAGTTCCCCTGCGACGCCACCCACAGGGCAGGGGGCTTCCCGGGCTGCGCGGGCGTGAAGCCCGTGAACTCCTCGCCGGACAACGGCATCAGCGCCACGGATCCCTCCGTGGCGGGCGGCGATGGCTTCGACCTGGCCACCCTCGGCGTGGCCCGGGCGCGCTTCATCCGCATCCGGGACACGGGGACCAACTCCTACGGCTTCACCTCCGGGGGGTTCGACCTGGACGCGGTCGCGGTGGTGAACGGCTCCCCGCTCTGCGAGTGGAAGTGAAGACCCGGGTTTGACGCGGCCCATGGGTATGCCGGTACCCGGTCGTTTTTGACTCCCCGTGTCAATGGGCCGCCCCGCGGAGCGCATGTGGACACCCATGCGTGAACAGGGGGCCGGGTCGTGTAATCTCCCGCCCGCGATGTGGCAGATCATCATCAACGGTCCGGGGTACTTCGACACCGCCTACGAGTTGCCAGAGGGCGTCACGCACCTCGGCCGTGCGGATGAGAACGACATCGTCTTGGGAGGCGATCTCGTCTCGAGGCGGCACGCCCGCCTCGTCGTGAACGGGGACTCCCTGCGCCTCGAGGACCTCGGCAGCCGCAACGGCAGTCGCGTCAACGGCTCGCCCCTCACCGGCTCCACGGATTTGCAGCCCGGCGACACCATCGCCCTGGGAGAGAACACCCTCTCGGTGCGTCAGCCCAACCAGGTGGAGAACGCCGCCACCGAGATGGTGGACTTGAGCGCCGGAGGCGTGCGCCGCTTCGGCCATGGGGAGGACGTGGCGCCCGCCGTCATCTTCGCCAAGAACGTGAAGAACGTGGACCTGCTGCGGGCGCTCGACAACTTCTCCAGCCCCTTCGACAGCCCGCCCACCAGCGCGGCCCCCGTCGAGCCCACGCCGCCCACGCCTCCCCGCGGCGTCTACGAGACGCTCGTCCTCCTCTTCCACGTCGCCGAGTCGCTCGCCACCGCCACCCACCTGACGGCCTTCCTCGAGGCCACCATGGACCGGGTGCTCAGCCGCATCGACGCCACCACCGCCGTGGTGATGCTGCGCCACCCCACCGGCGTGCTGGTGCCCGCCGCCGTGCGGCACCGCGGCAAGCTCGCCAAGGGGGAGGTGCCCGTCTCCGACGCCATCGTCGAGGAGGCCCTGAGGCAGGGTCGCGCGCTCCTGGTGGGAGACGTGCGCGACGACCGCCGCTTCGCCAGCCGCGAGAGCGTCATCCTCTACGGCGTGGACCGGGTGCTCTGCATCCCCATCGGGCTGGAGCCTCCCTTCGCCGGTGTCCTCTACGTCAACACCTCCGCGAAGAACGACACCGAGCTGGAGGTGATGCTCGACGCCTGTACCGCCGTGACGCACCTGGTGGCCTCGGGCGTGCAGAAGTTCGCCGCCGCCTCGCCCGGGCAGGCGTTGCGCCACCACCTGGAGCGCTTCCACGCCCCGGAGATGGCCGAGCGCCGCGCGGCCGAGCTCCAGCGCGCGGGGGGCAAGCTGCCCACCAAGATGGAGGAGCGCAATCTCACCGTGCTCCACGCCGAGCTCGTCGGCTTTGGTCCACTGTGCGGCCGCATCGGCGCCGAGCGTGCCACCCTCCTGCTCAACGGCTTCCACTCGCACATGGGCGGCCTCATCTTCAGCTACGAGGGCACCGTGGAGGCCTTCGTCGGCGAGTCGCTGCGCGCCCTCTTCGGCGCCCCCTACGCGAAGAACGACGACGCGGTGCGCGCCGTGCGTGCCGCGCTGGCCCTGCGCTCCGACTGGGAGCGCTACATGGCCACCCGCCCCATGGAAGAGCGGTGCGAGCTGCGCATCGGCATCAACACCGGCCGCGCGTTCGTCGGCCTGGTGGGCCCCGAGTCCCGCCCCTCGTACTCCGCCGTGGGCGAGGGCGTCCACGTGGCCTCGTGGCTCGCCGGCACCGCCATGCCCGGTCAGGTGCTCATCACCGGCAAGACGCTCGCCGTCATCGGGGCCCGCTTCGACGTCATGCCCCTGGGCGAGCGCCTCATCCGCCCCCCTCGCGACAAGGTCGCCGCCTTCGAGGTGGTGGACGAGGACATCCCCCAGCTCACCAAGGCCGGGACGCGCTGAAGTTCAGGCGCTCCTCAGTCGGGCGATGAGGTCGCGCGCCTCCGCCGGGGTGGAGGCGAAATACACGGGCGAGTGCCGCTTTCCGAGCAGGTTGTGCACGAGCTGGATGCCCTTGGCCGCGGCCCTGTGGATGAGGCGGGCCCCGACATAGATGATGGACGAGAACCACTCCGGGTCGGTGTGCTCGCTCGCGTAACGCCGCCCCTCCGCATCCAGGGAGGTGTTCTCCGTCACGTCGGCCACCATGACGAATGCCCGTTGACTTCCCAGCTCCCGGCTGAGGCTCACCGTCCAGATGACCTCCTGGAGGGAGATGGGGCCCTGGAACGTCACCCAGACAAGGTCCGGTGGCTCGAAGCGGACCTGATGGGCACCCAGCCTCCATTCGCGGTGTTCTGACATCGTCCCTCGTATTCTCCACGACCCGGCGTACGCAGTGCGCTCCTCGGGTGTGCTGCCCCGGATCAGGGGTGTGCGATGAGGAAGGGAGAGGTGGGATGGGGGGGTGGGCTCGCGCTCGGACCCGGCTCCATGCGAGCATGGTTGCCCCCCTCCCGAGCATGATCGTCCCGTTTCCGGCATGAATCCGTCGTCCTCGCCCGCCCGACTGCGGCCATTCCGGCCCGTGCCATTCGGGCGCTACACGCTGCTGTCCCAGCTGGCCACCGGCGGCATGGGGGAGATCTTCCTGGCGCGACTGGAGGGTGCGCAGGGCTTCGAGAAGCTGTGTGTCATCAAGAAGATCCTCCCGCAGCTGGCGGAGGATCCGGAGTTCGTCGAGCGCTTCGTGGGAGAGGCGCGCACGCTGGTGAAGCTGTCGCACGGCTCCATCGCGCAGGTGCTGGACATGGGGCTCACCGAGGGCGAGGCCTACATGGCCCTCGAGCACGTGGACGGCAAGGACCTGCGCAAGGTGGCCGCGCGCGCACGAGACAGGCAGATGCCGCTGCCCCTCACCTTCGTGCTGTTCGTGATGGGCCGGGTGCTGGACGCGCTCGCCTACGCGCACCGCAAGAAGGGCGATGACGAGGGGGAGCTGAACCTCGTCCACCGGGACATCTCGCCGCAGAACATCCTCATCTCCTACGAGGGGGAGGTGAAGGTCATCGACTTCGGCCTGGCCAAGAGCCGGCTGAGCGCGGCCAGGACGAACCCGAGCGTCATCCTCGGCAAGTTCCTCTACATGTCGCCGGAGCAGGCCAGACACCAGCCGGTGGATCGCCGCAGCGACCTGTACGCGGTGGGCCTGTGCCTGTACGAGCTCATCTCGGGCCGCAACCCCTTCGACCTGCTGCCTCCCGGCGAGCTGATGCCCGCGGTGGCCCAGCCGAACATCCGGCCGCTGGGCGAGGTGGAGCCGTCCGTGCCGCCCGCCGTGGCGCAGCTCGTGATGCGGGCGCTGGCGGTGGAGCCGGCGCAGCGCTTCCAGACGGCGGAGGAGCTGCGCGGCAAACTGAACGCGTGCTTGCTGGTGATGGATCCCTCCTCGGGCCCGGAGAGCGTCAGCCGGTACATGCACGAGCTGTTCGCCTCGGAGTACCAGGCCGAGCGGCGGCTGCTCGCGGCCCTGAAGGAGGCGGGGCGCGCGCCCGAGCCGGAGCCCGTGGTGATGGGCGTGCTGGAGAGGGAGGCCCCCCGGCCCGCGTCGACTCCGCCGCCGAAGACGAACCGCCCGGAGGGCACGGTCGAGCCGCTGTCCTTCCGACCCACGCCGCGCACGCGCGAAGGCGTACCCGTCTGGGACGACGGCGAGACGCGCCAGGGCGCGGTGATGGACGCGCCCACGCGGCCCGCCATCGTCGTGGAGGCCATCGAGGAGGCCGTGCGCGCTCGCTCGTCCTCCTCGGCGGCGATGGGCCCGCCCACGGTGGAGGTGTCGGGGCTCGAGGGTGCTCCCGTCACGTCTCCTGGTCCTGCCCTGACCCCGATGGGGCCGGTGTCGCGACCCGCGTCCGCGCCAACGCAGCTCGCCGTCCCGCAGCAGGCGTCACCCGGAACGCCGCGTGCCGCTCCCTCCGCGCCCGTGGTGCCCATGGAGTCGCGCTCCAGTGGGATGAGGCCAGCCGCTTCCTCCGCGCCGCCAGTGGTGTCCGCGGAGTCGCGCTCGAGTGGGATGCGGCCCGCGCTCGTGCCGTCCGGTGGTCTGTCCGGCTCCAGCCTGCCGACGCGCGAGGTGCCGGTGTCCGACGTCATGCTGCGGGCCTCCACGCCCATGGCGACGCAGGTACCCCCGGTGGACCTCGCCCAGGTGCCCATCGAGGACACCCCGGTCTGGTCCGAGGCGCTCAGCGCGGAGGAGGATCTGGGCGCCATCGAATCCTCGTCCGAGTCCGAGGACGCGAGGACCGCTCCTCCGGTGCCCTTCGGGACGGACGCGGTCGCCCAGGAGGTTTCGGACGAGCTCCCCGGGTTCCCGGCGTTCGAGCCCTCGGTGGATGACGCCTCCCTTCCGTTCCACACCTCACCCCCTGAGGAGGACGTCGAACTGGCGTCACCCACCGACGCCGAGGCCGAGGTCGGGGTGGACGTGAGCCTGGACGACACGAACCCGCGCATCCAGATGCCGCACTCGTCCCAGGAGCCCACGAATCCTCGGGCGGCCCGGTCGAGCGTGTACCACCAGGACACCCAGCCGCGCGCGCTCATCGGCGAGGCGTTCCTCCGCCAGGAAGAGAAGGAAGAGAAGGAAGAAATATCGCAGAGCGGCAGGTCCCGGCCCGGCGGCGCCCGCGTGACGAGTCGTCGTCCGGCCGTGACGGGCACGTCCGGCCCTTCCACGCGCTCGCCGTCCTCTTCCCCGAAGCTGGCGCCTGTCGCCGAGCGCGGGCAGGAGGCGCGGAATGACGCTTCCGGCGAGGTCGTGGACATCCCGACCGCGAGCGGAACCACCCGCCGCACGTCCGCTCCCCAGCGGCCGACGAGCCCGCTGAAGTGGACGGGCCTGGTGCTCGGGCTGTTGCTGCTGGGGGGAGGCACGGGGGCCGTCGTCTTCTTCGCGCTGAAGCCGGAGCCGGAGGTGAAGCCTCCGCCAGCGCGCCCGCTGTTCCCTCCGGGCGCGAAGGCGCCCCGGGCTCCGCAGGGGGCCACCCCGCCGTCGCCCACCGCCGCGGCGCCTGCCTCTCCGGACACGGCACCTGCCTCTCCGGACACGGCGACTGCTTCTCCGGACACGGCGACTGCCTCCGTGGCCGCCCAGGCGGATTCGGAGCCGACCGCCGTTGCTCCGGCGGAGACGCTCGCCGAGGCTTCCAACGCCGTGATGGCGGAGGCGCTTCCTGAAGCGGACACGGGCTCCACGCCGGACGCTCCCGCGCCAGCCGCGCCTCCGGAGGAGGCCTTGAGCCCTCCGCCCACGCCTCCATCCGGCAACACGGCATCCTCCAGCACCAACAAGCGTGGGACGCTGCGCAGGCGCACGTCGCGCGGCCAGTCGACCTTGCAGAAGGAGTGGGCGCGCACCAAGGGGGCCTTCAAGGCCCTCAACAGGACCTACGGGTGCGAGATCCTCAATTTCCTGTGCGTTCGCTATGACCTGCTCGAGGCCAAGGTGTCGAGCAAGGGGGACGCCGAGGATCCCGCGCTGCTCGCCAAGGTGCGGGAGCTGCACCAGGACATCCTGAACAAGAAGAAGAACGGTCCGTAGGCACGAGGCCCTCTGCGCGCGCCGTGGACACACTGCTCGACATCCAGGGACTGAGCGCCGGGTACGGGTCCTCACCCGTGCTGCGGGACGTGGACTGCACCGTGCGGGCCGGTGAGCTGTGGGTGGTGCTGGGGCCCAACGGCACGGGCAAGAGCACCCTCCTGCGCGCGGTGCTGGGGAGCCTGCCGTGGACGCGCGGAGGCATCCAACTGTTGGGGCGGGAGCGGGGGGAGTGGGAGGCGCGGGCGCTCGCCCGGAACGTGGCGTGGGTGCCACAGGGCTTCGAGCCCGCCGAGGGCTTCAGCGGACTGGAACTGGTGTTGATGGGGCGCAGCCCGCACCTGGGCCTGTGGGGCCTCACCTCGCCAAGCGACGAGGGGCTGGCGCGCCAGGTGCTGGAGGAACTGGGCGTGGCGTACCTGGCCGAGCGTTCCTGCGAGGCGATGTCCGGCGGAGAGCGGCGGATGTTGCTGCTGGCCCGAGGGCTGGTGCAGCAGCCGAGGCTGCTGTTGCTGGATGAGCCCACGGCCTTCCTCGACGTGGCCCACCAGGTGGGGGCGCTCGAACGGGTGCGCGCGCGGGTGGACGCGGGCCTGGGCGCGGTGGCGGTGCTCCACGACGTCAACCTCGCGGCGGCCTTCGCCACCCACGTGCTGCTGCTACGCGACGGGCACGTGCTGGCCCAGGGCCTCGTGGCGGACGTGCTGCGACGCGAGGGCCTCGAGGCCCTCTATGGCGTGCCCATGGAGATGGCGAGCGCGCCCTCGGGCGCTCGCCTCTTCGCCCCACGCGCAGGACGGTCGGCGCGGGAAGGTTAGTGGGACTCGGCCTCGCGGCTGCTCTCGAGCTGGTCGTTCGCCATCTGCCGGGCCGAGTCAATGCCTCCGCCCACGCCCAGGGGGGCGGCTCTCCGCTCGCGGGGCACCACCTGCGGCTGGCTCAAGATGTAGGGACCCTGGGCGGTGTTCGCGTTCTCCCCTGCCGCGGGGTGATCCTGCCAGTGGTCCGTGGTGATGCCCTCGGTGCCACCGCCACCCGTCCCCTCCGTTCCCACCTGGCGGCTCTCGGCCTCCGAGGCGGACGGGCTCTTGTACTTCTCCTGGAGCGGCGTGTAGGGCGGGCCCATCTGCTTGGCGCCATCCTCCTGTCGGGAGACGCAACCCGTGGCGAGCGCTCCACCCAGCCCCAGAACCATCGTCCATCCCAGCCAGCGCTTCATCGTCTCTCTCCTGATGGAAGTCCGTATTTCGCTGTCCGTTGAAGTTAGGGACGGGAAGGCGAGCGACCACGCGAGGGAAGAGCGCCCGCCTGCTCGACCGCCCCGCCTGGAATCCGGTGCCGTCCGCTCGCCCGGCAGTGTCCGCTGGAGGAAGCCCTGGCAGGCAGGACGTGCCTGGGTGGGCTCGGGCGTGCGAGGGTGGTTGCTTCGACCTCAAAGCATGTCGCGCGGAGCATGGACTCCTCTTCTTCGCAGGTGGACGGGACACCAGACCGGCGCTGGCCGGACTGGCATCGGTGGTTGTTGAAGCTGCTGGAGGCCACGAAC
This sequence comes from Archangium sp., assembly GCF_036389735.1. GTDB lineage: Bacteria > Myxococcota > Myxococcia > Myxococcales > Myxococcaceae > Archangium. The sequence goes on from NZ_DASVWK010000843.1 coordinate 21,652, forward strand.
CGTCTCCGGTTGCCGGGGCCCTCGGTGCTGCCGGTGGCGGGCGCGGTGGTGGGGGTGTACGCCGGCCTGGCGGCGGGCCTCTTCGCCAACCTCATCGCGCTCGTCAGTGGGCTGACCTTTGGCTTTCCGCGGCTGGTGGACATGCTGCGCGCGGAGTCCGGCACGCGGCTGGAGCTGGCGGAGGCCTTCGCCGAGGCCCGCTGGCACTTCGAGTACCTCATCGTCGGCATTCCGCTGGGGCTGGGGGCGCTGGTGCTCGCGCGCCTCATGCTGCCCGGAGGTCCGCGGGACGAGGTGAAGCGCCGGCTCCAGGTGCTGGGCCTGCTGGTGCTGGGCGCGCTGTCGCTCTACTACCCGCTGGTGGCGCTGGCGGCGCTGAACGCGGTGCTGGGCCACATGCACGACCCGGGGAGCGGCCTGGAGCGCCTGCCGGTGTGGCTGGTGCCGCTGCTGCCCATGCTGGGCGGCGCGCTGGTGGGGCATGTGCTGCGCAACCGGCCCGAGGCGCACGGCCACGGCGTGCCCGAGGTGGTGAAGGCGGTGGAGCGCGAGGGCCGGCTGCCCGCGCGGGACGGGGTGCTGAAGCTGGTGGCGAGCGCCATCACCATTGGTACGGGCGGCTCGGCCGGACGCGAGGGGCCCATCGTCTTCGGAGGCGCGGCCTTCGGCTCGGCGGTGGGGCGCACCCTGGGCTTCAGCCGGCGCGAGCTGGCCATCCTCCTGGCGAGCGGCGCGGGGGCGGGCATCGCGGCGTCCTTCAACGCGCCCATCGCCGGCGCCATCTTCGCGATGGAGATCATCCTGCGCGAGCTCCAGCTTCGCGTCTTCTCCCCCATCATCCTCGCCAGCGTCACGGCCACCATGGTGGGCCGGGGCGTCATGGGCAACGCCGCGATGATTCGCCGCGTGGGCTACAGCATGGTGAGCGGCTGGGAGATCGTCTTCTACGCGGCGTTGGGGCTGGTGACGGGGCTGCTGGCGTACGCCTTCATCCGGCTGATGCACGACCTCGAGGACTTCTTCCAGGGGAGGAAGGCCGGAGGGCTGAGCGCCTTCCTGGGACGGCAGCCACTGCCGATGCGGGCGGCGCTGGGGGGCCTGCTGGTGGGGGGCCTGGCGCTGGTGCACCCGGTGGTGTGGGGCACGGGGCATGAGTCCATCAACGAAGCGGCGGTGCGGGCGCTGTCGCTGTCCCTGCTGGCCTCGGGGTGCGCGCTCAAGCTGGTGGCCACGGCGCTGACCCTGGGCTCGGGGGGCTCGGGCGGGACGTTCTTCCCCATGACGGTGATGGGGGCACTGGCGGGAGGAGCCTTCGGGGAGCTGTTGCACTCGGCCATGCCCGGCATCACCGCGCCGAGCGGCGCCTACGCGATGGTGGGCATGGGCGGGGCGGTGGCGGCGCTGACACGCGGGCCGCTCACGGGGCTGATGATGGTGTACGAGCTGAGCGGCAACTACGCCATCATCCTGCCGCTGATGGTGACGTGCACCATCGCCGCGGCGCTGTGCCACGCGCTGGTGGAGCGCAAGGTGGGGGTGGACCTGCACGCGCTGCGACGCACGCCGGTGAGGGCGATGGTGACGTGGGTGGAGCCGGTGGGGCCGGAGCTACCGGCCCGGGTGGTGCGCGAGCAGTTGCTCACCGCTCCGGTGGCGGCGCTGCCGGTGCGCGCGGGAGACGGGCAGCTCGTGGGAGTGGTGACGGCGAGCACGCTGGGCGAGCGCTGGCCGCGGGGGGAGAGCGAGGCCACGGTGGCCACGTTGGCGGACCTGATGCGCCCGGTGTCGCCAGACATGTCGGTGGGAGAGGCCCTGGCGCTCATGGATGAGCGGTCGCTGGACGCGTTGCCGGTGCAGGAGAACGGGCGCGTGGGAGTGGTGACACGCGTGGGGCTCGAGCGCTTCCTGGGAGCGAAGCGCAGGGCCGCGAGGCCCGAGCCGGCTGTCGCCGCGACGGAGATTCCCCGCTAGGTGTCCGTGGTATCGGGATGACGCGACGGAGTAGGGTGCCGGCGGAACATCGAGGTGTAGCCCCTTTCACGAGCAGGACTCATGCGCTGGCGAATGGTGTTCGCGTTCACGTTGCTGATGGTGGTGGGAACGGGGTGTCCGGAGACCTGGAGAGAGGGCGGCACCATCGATCGGGCGATGGCGAAAGACATCGCGGAGGAACTACACCGGCACGATTGCAACTTGAGCAAGGAGGAGTGGATGGCCAAATGCTACATTCCCGCGAGATGGGAGGACTTCAAATGCCCGCATGAGTGTCAGTTCAGGATTGCCCCATGATGCGCTGGCGGAAGTTCCTTGCCTTTCTTCTGGGATTCCTCCTGGTATTGCCATTGGTTTGGGCAATCCATGTGGCGATGTTTGGGGGATTGCATCTCACTCCGGGTGCGAAGGTCGCCCCGATGCTGGCGCCTTCTGAGCGCCAAGGCTTGATGACCTACGAGCGCGCCTGTGGAGGGCACAGGGATTGTGAGCCTCCGCTCGGGTGTTTCTTCAATACTCGATCGAGATGGATGTATTGCACGGACAGTCGGTGCATGACGGATCAGCAATGCTCCGAGGAGATGGCTTGCCTGACGCAGAAGACACAGGGAGGCGGTCCTCCCATCCGTTATTGCACGCTCGTGGGATTGAGAAAGGAAGGCGAAGCCTGTGCTGAAATGCCTCCTTCGCAGGCGTATGCGTGCCAGCGCGGCCTCTTCTGCCAGGAGGGCCGGTGCGGACGGCCTTGCCAGCTGGACTCGCCCGAGAGCTGCCCCGAGGGGTTCTTCTGCCGTGAGGGCCTCAATGGCCCGTCCTGTCTGCCCACCTGCGAAGGCCGTGCGTGCCCCGATGGCCAGGAATGCGTCCGGCTTGAGATGGGCATGTCCGTGTGTGCGGAGGTCCATGGCCAGAACTGCCAACGGACACCCTGCTCTCCTGGTGCGCACAAGTGCTCTGTCTGGGATCCTCCCGACCACCCGAGCGAAGTCTGGATGACCTGTCTCATCCGTTGTGGTGAGGAGAACACCCCTTCCTGCCCCGAGGGGTTCGTCTGCGAGATGAACTACTGTAGGAAGTCCTGTGACCCGGCCGTCCCCAACGCCTGCGGTCCACACTACAAGTGTTACCGGTACTCCGAGCGTTACGCTTGGACGTGCGATCCGGACCTGTGAGCCACGCGCGTCCTGCCCGGTCTGACTCTCCCTCAACCGCGCCAAGGGAATCCGTTTCCTCCCATCCGAGCAAACCTCGACGGGCGTTCTGAGTCTCATCAAGAGCGCCGAGCAGCGCCTTGTCCTGGTGACTCCGTATCTCAAACCATGGAATCACCTGCGTGACGCCATCCTCGAAACGGCCCGGAGAAGACACAGGATCTGTCTCCGAAGATCATCGAGGCCCGCATGCGCCATCCGCAGGCATACGAGGCTTGGTCGGATGAAGAGGGCGAGTTCGTAGCGCAATTGTTCCAGCGAGATCTCTCGCCGGAGGCCATTGCGAATCTAACGGGACGTCAGCCCTCGGCAATCGAGGGCCGGCTCAAGGAGTGGGAACTGCTGCAATGAGCACCTGCGTGCCCGAGGCCACTCCGGCAAGATGAGCTAGCCGCCCGGGGCGGGCGCGGAGGCTCCCGAGTAGCCGATGTCGAGCACCATCACCAGCAGCAGCACCACGCAGGGCATGGCCATGGCGGGCGAGCCGATGCGCAGGTCGAGGCCCGAGCCGAGCACGCCTGACGGGCAGCCGGGCGGGCCTACCCCGGAGGCCACTCCATGGGGCGTCCGCCGAGGACATGCAGGTGGATGTGGAACACCGTCTGCCCGGCGTCGCGGTGGGTGTTCATCACCAGCCGGTAGCCGCTGTCGGCGATGCCTCGCTGGCGGGCCAGCTTGGCGGCGGTGAGGTAGAGGTGCCCCACCACCTCGCGCTCGTCCACCGTGAGGTCGTTCACCGTGGGGATGTGCTTCAGGGGGATGACGAGCAGGTGCGTGGGGGCCTGGGGATTGATGTCCTCGAGCGCCAGGCACACGTCATCGCGGTGGACGGGCTTCGCGGGCACCTGGCCGTCGCGAATCTTGCAGAAGATGCACTCGGACATAGGCGGGCCGGCTTAGCACGGCTCATGGAAGCCGAGCGCTCCAGGCGGGGTCCGGAGCGCACCGACTGTTGGGCAGTCGGACGAGGACGAAGGGGCCCTCGGAGGCCACCACCTCGCCAGGACCCACGGCCCCGGAGACGGTGAGGACGTGGTTGAAGAGGCCGGACTCGCGCCCCGGCCCGTTGTGCGCGTAGAGGGGCACGTCCCGGTGGAAGTAGCTGTAGCCGCCCGTCCAGGCCAGGTGCACCGCCTCCACCTTCAACCCGCACACGTCCGGCAGGCGCCCGGCGGTGATGAGCAGGCGGTTGATGGCGCCCGAGTCATCCCAGGCGCTCGCCTGGGGCTTCACGTCCTCGTACTGGCCCAGGTCCCCGAAGGTGAGCAGCCCCGCGCGCATGCCGGAGAAGCCCGCCACGGCCACCACCGCCAGCGGCAGGGCGAGCCTTGCGGGCGAGGGCGGCAGGTGGCGCAGCACCGCGTCCAGTCCCACGCCGGCGAGCGCGGCGAACAGGGGCAACACGGGCACGAGGAAGCGCAGCTCCTTGTGGGGCTGGAGCGCGTGGAGGAGGAAGAAGGCGCCGGCCACGCCGAGCAGGCCCGGGGCCCGCCTCGCGGCGAGCAGGCAGAGCGCTCCGGTGACGACGGTGACGGTGCCCATGGAGCGCAGCAGGACGCGGCCGTAGTACGCGAAGGGGGCGGTGCCCCAGGCGGAGGCCTTGCCCTGCACGAGGTTGAAGTCCAGGTACACGCGGGCCGAGTGGAACCAGCGGCCCCAGGTGAGCCAGTCGAGCAGTCCGAAGAGGAAGGCCCACCCGGTGAGCACGGCCAGGGTGTCGCGCACGGCCCGCCCGTCACGCCGGGCCGCCAGCACCGCCACGAGGCCCACGCAGAAGACGCCATTCTGCAGGCGCAGCAGCACGGCGAGCCCCAACAGCGAGGCCCCGGCCGCCACCGTGCGGCGCGAGGCCCCCGGGGTCAGCGCCAGGGCCAGCCCCAGCACCACGGGCAGGGCGGAGGCGTTCTCGCTCAAGGCCCGGGGGGCGAAGTAGAGGGGCACGGCGGCCAGCGCGAAGAGGGAGGCCCCCGCGGCCGACGCCAGCTCCGAGGCCCCATACGCCCGCGCCAACCGGTAGCCCCCCCAGGCCGTTGCGGTACCAATCAGTCCGAACAGGCCCCTCGTCACGCCCAGGTACTCCCGGGGCTCGTCCAGGCCCACCAGGGCGGACAGCTCGAGCGGGACGGCCACCAGGGCCGGCAGGGCCCAG
>NZ_DASVWK010000844.1:0-1755 GCF_036389735.1 Archangium sp.
AGGCGCCCCGGGGGGCCACCCGGACGCCGCCCCCCCTTCCGCTCCCGTCCCCCGTGCGCCAGCCGAAGCGGCGGGTGCTGGTGGTGGAGGACCGCGCGGCCGTGCGCGAGACGATGAGGGTGCTCCTGGAAGGCCTGGGGCACGAGGTGACGGTCTCCACCGATGGGCTGGAGGGAGTCACCCGGGCGCTGGAGCTACGCCCGGACGTGGCCCTCGTGGACGTGGGCCTTCCCAGCATCGACGGCTATGAGCTGGCTCGGCGGGTGCGCGCCACCACTGGAGGAAACACCCTCTACCTCGTCGCGCTCACCGGCTATGGCGGCCCCGAGGCCCAGGCGAACGCCCTCCAGGCCGGCTTCGACCTGCACCTCGTCAAACCCCTCCTCGAGAGCGGCCTGCTCCGGGTCCTGGAGGGCTCGCGCGGGAGGAGCGCGGCCCAGGGCCTCCCGCACTGAGCCCGGAAAGAGACCGGAGAACTCCATGAGCACAGCCAATCCCATCCACCTCACCGACTCGCGCGGCACGGAGACGCAACCGCTGGTCCTCCCTTTCGAGCGCATCTCCGCGGCGGATCTGCCCCGTGTGGGTGGCAAGGGGGCCAACCTGGGCGAGATGGCCCGCGCCGGGTTTCCAGTGCCTCCTGGCTTCTGTGTCACGACAGCCGCTTTCGATGCGTTCCTGGCCGGCTCCGGGGAGCTCCAACCCCTGTACGCGGAGTTGGAGGCGCTGGATGGCAAGGACGTGGAGGCGGCCCGCCGCGTCGCCGAGTCCACGCGGGCCGCACTCGGCCGGGCGCCCCTTCCCCCCACCGTAGCCGACGCGGTGCTCGCCACCTGGAGAGCGCTGGGGACCGAGCACTCCTGGGCGGTGCGCTCCAGCGCCACGGCGGAGGATCTGCCGGACGCCAGCTTCGCGGGCCAGCAGGACACCTATCTCAACATTCGCGGGGCCGACGCCCTGCTCGACGCGATCCGGCGGTGCTGGGTGTCGCTGTTCACCGATCGCGCGGTGCTCTACCGGGCCCGGAGCGGCTTCGGCCATCGGGGGGTGAAGCTGAGCGTGGTGATTCAGCGCATGGTGTTGCCCGAGGTGTCCGGCATCCTGTTCACCGCCGACCCCATCAGCGGACGACGGGGAACCGTGTCCATCGATGCGGGCTTCGGCCTGGGCGAGGCGCTGGTCAGCGGGCTCATCAACGCCGACCTCTATAAGGTGGACAAGGAGACCGGAGCGCTTCTGGAAGTCCGGGTGGGCGACAAGGCCCTGGCCATCCGCCCCAGGCCCGAGGGAGGCACCTGGGAGGAGCGCCTGCCCGAGGAGACTCGGCGTGCCCGGGCCCTCGACGACGCGGCCCTGCGGGAGCTGGTCGCGATGGGGGTGCGAATCGAGTCGCACTACGGCAAACCCCAGGACATCGAGTGGTGCATCGAGGCCGGGCGGCTCTACGTGGTGCAGACCCGGCCCATCACGAGCCTCTACCCGCTGCCCGAGCCCGCGCCCGACGACGAGGGGCCGCACGCCTACGCCAGCTTCGGCCACATCCAGATGATGACGGACCCCATGCCGCCGCTCGCCCTCCAGGTGTGGCAGCTGATGTTGCCCTTCGACAGGACGGCACCCGGCCCCCTGGACGCCCCCCGCGAGTCCCGGGCCGCCACCCTCGCGGGCAGCCGGCTCTTCCTGGACGTGACGCCCATGCTGCGCCATCCCGTCCTGCGGCGCGTGTTCAGGGGCATCATCGGTCACGTCTATGAG
>NZ_DASVWK010000845.1:0-11439 GCF_036389735.1 Archangium sp.
CGGCCGAGGCGGTGGGCGTCGAAGGTTCCCCAATGGAACCCCCTCACCATGCCTGCCTCTAGAGCAAGGCAGGTGCCAGCCCCTCACCGGCCCGACTTCCCCGAGATATCAAGGGGTTGCGGGCCCAGCGTCGGAAGGGCCTCCTGTCGGAAAAGCCCAGGGCCCTGACAACGGTGTCAGTACGCCCCCGGAAGCCCATGATTCGGCCCCCTGACCTGCGCGTCAGGGAGGGCCTGGGCGCCGTGAGGGAAATCCCCTACTCGCCGATGACGGAGCGGATGGTCTCCCGCATGGAGTAGCGGGGCTTCCAGTCCACGTCCTTCCGCCAGCGGACGCCGTCCACGTTGCAGAGGAACTGGATGTGGTCGAGCTCGGGCGGGGGGAAGTTGGCCAACCGGTACTTGAAGAGGAGGCCCAGGAGGGGGCGGGCCACGGGGTGGGGCACGGGGATGGCGGTGTGGCCCAGCTCGCGGTGGATGGAGGACAGGGGCACCTCGCCGGGGCCCACCACGTTGTAGACGCCCTTGGGGTCGGGGCGCAGGGCGGCCTCCATCATGGCGCGCGCCACGTCCTCCATGTGGATGAGCTGCACCATGGGATCGAACCCCGCGAGCACCCACGGGCGGCGCAGCCGCAGGTAGTTGCTGGGCGCGTTCTTGATGGTGGAGCCCACGATGTGGACGGGCCGGAGGATGACCGTCTGGATGTTGGGGTGCTTCCAGAAGAAGCCATGCGCGAGCATGTCCACTTCAATGAGGTCGCGCACGCCCGAGAAGCGGCTGGCCGCCATGAGCGGCGCGTCCTCGGTGAGGAAGTTGGAGTTGTCCGGGCTGGGGCCGTAGACGTTGGCCGAGGAGAGGACCACCACCTTGGGCACGTTGTAACGGGCGCAGTACTCCAGCAGGCGCGTGGTGCCCACGACGTTGAAGGAGTGGTGCTCCTCCCCGCTCATGCGCGGGTCGTGCATGATGCCCATGTGGATGACCGCGCGGATGTCGTTCTTGCGGAAGACGTCCTCCGCCTTCTTCTTGCGCAGGTCCAACTGGTGCATCTCGATATCCTTCGGCTTGCCCATGAAGGGGCGCCGATCGATCCCGATGATGCGCTCGTGCTTGTGCAGCAGCTTGGCGAGGGTCCGCCCCAGGTTGCCGCTGATGCCGGTGATGACGACGGCCGGTCTCTTGGAAGAATCCTGATTCATGGCGCGCGTGCCGGGGGCTTCACCAGAAGACGTTCCGGCGCTCCTTGAGACCCTGGTTGAGCATCGACTGGATGGAGGCCTTCACGGTGCGGACCTTCTTGTCCAGCTCGGTGTCCTCGTCGTCCGGGCGGCCGGTGAAGCGCAGCGGATCTCCGAAATAGATGCGGTACTTGGTGGGCAGGGGCAGGGGCAGCCCGGTGACGGTGAGGGGGAAGGCGGGGAAGCCGAGCAACTTCGCCAGGGGCTTCACGTCCACGAGGGCGGGGGCCTGCTCCTCGGCGCCCACCACGGCCACGGGGACGATGGGGGTGTCCGTCTCCAGCGCGAGGCGCATGAAGCCCAGGCCGAAGTCCTGGAGCTGGTAGCGCTGGGGCCACAGCTTGGAGATGCCGCGGATGCCCTCGGGGAAGACGAGGATGGCCTCGTCGGACTCCAGGAGCCGGCGGCAGTTCTCCGGGGTGCCGACGATCTGCCCCACCCGGGCCATGAAGGTGGAGACGAAGGGCAGCGAGGGCACCCACTTCTCCACCATGCTGCGGATGGCGCGGGGCGGGTCCCCCTCCAGCAGCATGGCGACGCCGATCATCGCGCCGTCCATGGGGAGCTGGCCGGAGTGGTTGGAGACGAGGAGGACGCGGCCCTTGGGCACCTTCTCGACGCCGTAGGCATCCACCCGGTGGTAGTTGCGGTAGAGCCAGAAGAAGGGCGCGAGCGCCGACAGGCTGTAGTCGAGGTTGAAGCCGAAAGGATCCACCCCGTACTCATTGCCCGTGCGGGCGAGTGCCTGGAGGCGCTCCTTGCGCTCCGGCCCCACCATGCGCTCCGTCCACTCGCGGAGCTCCTGTTTCACCTTGTCGCCGACCTGCTCGAGCATGGGGCGTGTCTACACCATCGGCCCCGCCGCTGGGAGGTACTCCGCGACAACGAAGAGGGCAGCGAGGTGACGCTCGACGCGCTTTGCGCCCGGCTCGGTCTGACTCCCCTCCCATACCTCGAGGAAGACACCTGAGCCCTGGCTGGAGGCCCCGAGCCTCGTCCCCTCTCGCCGCCGCGCCAGAACGCCAAATCACCGGAGAGCCGTCTGTCGCCGTCATCCGGAAAAAAGCCTCCGGGGGCGCTTCGCTTGTAGACGTCTACAAGCGATGTCGCATTTTACCCCACATCGCTTGTAGACGTCTACAAGCGGGAGCGCCTCGGAGCCGTTTTCACGTTTGGCGTCGTCGAGAGCCTCAGCGCCAATCCGGCGGTGCGAAGTCGATGGGGGGCACGGGGTAGCCCTCCGGGCCGACCAGCACTATCTCGAAGCGCGGGTGGTTGAGCACCACGCTGCCGGGACTCTTGTCCACCTTGGCCGGGTCCACCTTGACGCGTCGGATGGGCAGCTTCGCGTACGTGGGGAGCCCGTACTGGTGCAGGCCATCCACCGCCACGCCGCAGATGGGCAGCGAGCTGCCGTCCGGCAGATGCAGCCAGTCGAACTGGATGTAGACGCGGTGGGGCATCGTCATCGCCTCACCCGTCACCCGCATCTCCACCTCCTGCCCCTTCATCTCGACGTAAATGGTGGCGGTGACGGGACCGGGCTTGAGGTTGAGAGAGCCTCCATCCCGGATGGACTCGTCCGAGGCCGGAGTGCCGGAGTCGAAGAAGGAAGGATTCTCCTCGGGCGTGAGGCCCAGCTTGACGGGGGTGGCCCGGGCCTCGGGAGAGCAACGTGCGAAGTAGCCGATGGGGTCGGGTCGCACGGGAGCGGTGGCGCACCCGGCGAGCTGCGCGGCGGCCACGCCCAGCATGTTGGTGAGCAGCGCGCACAGGCGCGAGGGGACTGGCGTCGAGGTGGGCGAGAGGTCGGGAGCTGCGCTGTGGGGAGCGGGCACGGACTGCGTTCCTTTCTCGGAGAAGAGTGCCCAACCTAGCCCGAGCAGTCCCAGTCCCAGGGCCAGCGCGACCAGGAGCCGGGGCCAGCGGCTGGCCCTCTGCGGGAGCGTGAGGGAAGGGGTCTCCACGGAGGGAGGGGGGGGCGGTGGCTCTGGTAGCGCCTCCCGCACGTCCTCCAACAGGTCCACGTCCGGAAACCGCTCCTTCACTCCCGCGTCCTCGGAAGGCGGCCTCGCCGGGGACTGCCAGACGGGCGTGTGTCCTTCTTCCTTGCGCAGCCGTTCGAGCTCCTCGCGCACGGCGCGGGCGCTCAGTGGCCGCTGTCCGGGCTCCTTGGCCAGCAGCCGCCAGACCAGGGCGCACAGCGAGGCGGGTGCATCGGGAGCGAGCCGTTGGGGCTCCAGGGGCGGCGTGGCGGCGATGGATACCAGCAACTCCTCCAGTGACAGCTGGGTGCTGAAGGGACGGCAATTGGTGAGCGTCTCGTACAGCAGCACACCGAAGGCATACAGGTCCGCGGCCGGCCGGGACGGCAGGCGAGAGCCCTGGCGCGCGGCCTTGGACACCAGGAAGGCGATGGCCTCCGGGGGCTGACAGTAGAGCGTGCCCGGTGCCAGCCCCTCCGTCAGGGGGCGAGCTCCGGGCAGGTGCGCCGCGCCGAAGTCGATGAGGAAGGGCCAATCATCCCCCTGGCGAACCAGGACGTTGTCCGCCTTGAGGTCGCGGTGGCACATGCCTCGCTCGTGCAGGGCCTCCAACGGCCTGAGCACATCGCACAGCACGCCCACGGTCCGGTGCAGTGAGGCGCGCTCGCGCCAGCGCCAGGCGTGGAAGGTGCTCCCGGCGACATAGGGGGTAACGAAGTAGCCGTAGCCCGCTTCCGGGTCGGGCCACCGGCCCCACTCCAGTACCGGCAGCAGGTGGGGGTGCACCACGCTCTCCAGGGAGAGCACCTCGCGGCGCATCCACTCATCCACCCGGTCCTCGTCCGCTTCCGAGGCGGGCCGAGCCGCTACCTTCATGGAGAAGGAGCGGCCCTCGCGCTCCATCAAAAAGACAAAGGCGAAGCCGCCCACGCCGAGCCGGCGCACCACGCGGAAGTCCCGCACGGCGTGCCCCGCTCGGAGCTGGTCGGGGTGCAGGGGCTCGCTCATGGACGCCCGGCCGTCCCCGCCAGGGGCAGCGGTTGGAATTCGCCGGGAGAGTCCGCCTCGTCCAGCGCCACCTCCAAGCGCGAGGCGCCCTCCGGAAGCAGGCCGGTGAGGATGTGGAGTTGCCTCTTCCGCGTCGCGCCCGGGAGGAGCCGCGCGGGCCACTCCAGGAGGCCGCCATCCGCCAGCGTCGCCCGCAGCCGCGCCTGTGCCGGAGTCCACGCGGAGGTATCCCTCTTGCAGTTCCGCAGGGCCACGGTGGCGAAGAGACGCCGGCCCATCCAGAGCACGGACTCGACCTGTCCGAACGAGCACCGTGGATTGTACTCGACCACCTGCTGGGGGACGGCGAGCGTGGCGCGGGCATTCGGCGCCGCGAAGAGGCTCCGGGCCACGCTCTCCACGCCCTCCTCCTCGGTGGAGGGCTGGGCGCGCACCACGCGAACCTGGAGGTCCACCGCGTCACGCCGGGTGACGAGCGCGAAGCGCAGGGGCTCGGCATTGCCCTCGGTGGGCACGGAGAGGAGCACCTGCTCGTCCAGGGCCAGGTCCGTGGTGAGGATGAGGACCAGCGAGCCATCCCCCGTGGGGACGAGCTGGATGCGTCCGTCGTCTCGCGCGAGCACCGGGGCCTTGGGGCGCGAGGACGTCTCGAAGCGCACGAGGGTGGCCACGCCCGCCGCCACGTGCAACTCCAAGGGTGGTACCTGGGCAGGCCGGGAGGGCGACACGAGGGTGCGCCGCTGGAGCGCGGGCCCGCTGGAGCCGTCCCGCGCGATGGCCGGGGTGGAGAGCAGGAGGGACAGCAGGAGCCAGGAAACAGGGCGCACGCGCGGCCTCCACGAGCAGGCGCGCAGGCTAGGGGAGGCTCCTTCGCGGGGGCAAGCGCAAAACCACTTCCGCCGTCACCTCCACCGGGTTGATTCCCCAGGTTGTACGACGGCGGGGAGGGAACACCGGCCATGTCTGGTCGGCGTCCCTCCCCGCCCGCTCACCTCACCTCACACGGAGGCGTGGCCCCTACTTCGCCGCGAGGGAGGGCTGCGCCTCCAGGCCCTGCTGGAGCGCCTGGATGAGCCGCGGCACCTCCGACATGGGCACGCCCTGCACGTTGAGGAGCGTCTTCTCGTCCTGCCTGTTCGAGGTGAAGCGGACTTCGGCCACCCCGCTGAAGTTGCGGAAGATGCTGTCCTCGAAGAACAGCAGCCGCGCCTGGTCCGGCACGGGCACCCGCACCGGGGTCGGGGCCTTCTTGGCCCGCAGGGCCCGCTCCATCTCGTCCACGCTGCAGTCGCTGAAGGGCTTGCGCAGCACCTTGCCATCCTCCTGCGGCACGTCGATGCCCAGCGTCCCCGGGTCCGAGTTCAGGACGTCGCCGGTGACCTCCACGTAGCGCATGAGCGCGCGCAGGTGGTACACGCCATACTGCGTGCAGACCGCCTCCGGGAAGGTCCGGGCCACGGCGCCGTACGTGCTCAAGGTGGCCTGCGAGAGCGCCTTCACCTGCTGGGTGAAGAAGTCCTGGGCGCTCTTGTACCCGGCCAGTTCCGCCAGCTTCCGGTTCACGACATGGTTGTAGATCGTGCCGATCTGGTGCGCGGCGGTGCTGCCCTGCCTCACCAGCGTGTTCATCGCGTCCCGAGCCTGCTCCAGCGTCATGTCGGAACCCATCGCGTGCATCAGTCGCATGTGTCTTCCCCCGCTTTTGTCTTGGGTAGGGCCGCTGAATCGCGGCGAGCACGGACACAGCAGTTGGCGCGCCAACGCATGAAACGTCTCATTCCGAGGACTTACGGAAGGAGGAGGCAGCCAGCGGGTCCAACCCCCAGACACACAGTCCGCTGAATGGGACGGTCGCTTGTAGACGTCTACAAGCGAAGCGACTTCCGGCTCGTATTCGAGGTGTCACGGACTGGCCGGGCGCTCGCCGCGCCGCCTGCCCCAGGCGCTTGTGAGCCGACACTCCCCGCCCCAGCTTTTCACCGTCAGGAGGTGGGGACATGAGAATACGGCGATGGCTGTGGAGCGCGGGGCTGGTGGCGGTTTTGGGGCTGGGCGCGGGCTGTGCCCATGACGAGACGAAGCAGGCACGCATCCGGGGCGAGAAGGTGGGAAAGGCCCTCGCCGAGAAGGTCCGCTTCGCCGACCAGCTCTCCCTGCTGAACCAGGAGCAGATCGTGCTGGCGCATGTCGCCCTGGAGAAGTCCACCCATCCCGAGGTGCGGCGCTTCGCCGAGGATCTGATCCGGGACCATCAGCGCAACCAGGACGAGCTGGAGAGACTGGCCGAGTCCAAGGCCATGTCGCTGACCCGGGTGGACCTGACCATGGGGGACCAGGCCATCGGAGGCGCGGGCCTCGAGGGCATGCAGCGGGGCCTGGAGTCGGGGGATGACGCGTACAACAAGAAGTACGACGAGCAGGTGACGGAGTTCCTCGAAACGCGCAACGCGCTGAGGGTCCTGAGTGGTGACGAGTTCGACGAGGCCTTCCTGGCCGAGGTGAAGAAGGGCCAGGAGCGGGGCGAGGAGCTCGTCGACAAGGGCCTGGACGACTACCGTGACGACACGACGTTCGCCGTGTTCCTCACCCGGACGGCCCCCGTCTTCGCGAGCCACCAGCAGCGGAGCGAGACGTTGGAGGGCTACCTGGGAGATTGAGCGAGCGCGGAGGCCGCGTCCCGCAGCGTCACCACGTCGTAGTCGGACTTCAACCAGCCGAAGAGGGTCCTCAACCGCTCCAGCTTGTGCGCGGCGGACACCCGCAGGTCCCTCTGCTGGCGCACCAGCTCGGGGGGGATGCCGTCCTCCGCGTCCAGCACGTCCACCGCGTGCAGCTCGAAGTTGAAGAACGCATCATGCCGACAGGCGAGGTACGCGGCGCGCACGGCGGGCAGCGGCAGCGTGGTGGCGAAGGTGCCGATGAGCGGGAAGCGCACGCCGGGCGTCACCGCCATGGGCAGCTCCAGCACGGCGCCCGTGCCCCGCTGGTAGGGGTGGGCCGGGTCCGGCCGGTAGGGCATGCGCGGCGCGAGCAGCACCCGGGGCGAGTCCAGCACCGCCCGCGAGGGTCGCCCCAGCAGCGACAGCGCCCCCATCACCGCCGCCTTCGCCGTGTAGTACGGGGCCGCGGGGAACGCGGACGAGCCGTAGCGGTAGCCGCGCTCCACCGTCGCCGCGTACAGCGCCGCGTTGAGCGTGTAGCCCGGCGCGCGAAAGCCCACCGGCCGCGTGCCCGTGGCCGCCTCCAGCACCTCGTCCGCGCGCCGCAGGTCCTCGCGGATGCTCTCGGGCGGGCGCCGCGTCAGCGCGTAGTCATGCGAGAAACTGTGGCTCGCCACCTCCACGCCCGCCTCGTGCGCGGCTCGCAGCACCGCCGCTGCCCCCGCGTCCGCCGCCACGTCCTCGCCAATGGCGAAGAACGTCCCTGGCACGCCCACCGCCGCCAGCAGCTCCCGCAACCGGGGCACCGCCGTCGTGTAGACGAGCCCCCGCGCCCGCGCGTCCAGCAACGATTCGGACAGGCCGTGGATACGGCAGTAGTGCGGCAGCGAGTCCAGGTCGACGGAGATGGATGCGAGCCGCCGCGCCACCCTCGCCTCCTCAGGTGCCTCGAATGCGGATGACGTAGAAGAGCTTGCCCACGTTCCTCAGCACATTGGGCACGCGCCTGAAGAGGTGGATGGAGGGCTGGCGCTTCTCCTGGAGCTGGATGGGGATCTCCACCACCCGCAGCCCCTCACGCCAGGCGCGGATGACGAACTCGCTGGCGAACACGTCCATGTCCACCACGCACTTCTCCACCACCGGCAGCAGCGCCTCGCGCCGGAAGGCCTTCAGTCCGTGTGTGTCCGTGCCCTGGAAGCCCAGCGCCACCTTCAGCAGCCCGTTGTGCACCCGCGTCGCCACGCGGCGGATGACCGGCCGCTGGTCGCTGGCGCCCTTGGCCGCCTTCGAGCCCACCACCATGTCCACCCCGCCCTTCTCCAGCACCGGCAGCGCGGCGTCGTAGAAGGACAGATCGCACAGGTCGATCTCATCGCAGAAGACGTAGGTGCCGCGCGCCTTCTCGATGCCGGCCTTCAGCGCCACGCCGTAGTTGGGGCGATTCGAGTGGAACCAGCGCAGGCGCGGGTTGGCCGCGCACAGGCCCTCGAGAATCTGGGGCGTGGAGTCGCGCGAGCCGTTCTCCGCGAAGATGATCTCGTAGTCCCAGCCGCGCGCGTCGAGTCCCTGGCTGAGCTCCGCCGCGGCGGAGGCGACGATGGCCGCCTCGTTGTAGACGGGGATGACGATGGAGAGGAACGGGGACGAAGCCATGGTCAGCCGTGCGACGTAGCACGCCCCCCGGGCTCCGTCGAGCCGTTCAACCGGCGCGCGCAGGCCCGTCCGCCGAGGATGGCATCCTCCATGGACGAGTACTCCCACTGCCCGTAGCGCCCCGCGGTGAGCAGGCCCGCGTGCTCCAGGAAGCGGAGGATCTCCGTCTTCGCCGGCCCGTAGGCCTCGTCATAGAGGACGTAGGCGTGGGGAATCTCCCGCGCCTGCGAGAAGAGGATGTCGTCCGCCGAGTTCACCATCCGCGAGCGCACCAGATCCTCCACCGCGTACCGCTCGGCCTGGGCCATGGAGAGCTCGCCGTGGTGGCTGTACTCCACATAGAAGGTGGAGGTGTCCGGAGGCGCCAGCGGCTCGTACACCGCCGACGGAGAGCCGATGCGGTACGTCTTGAACTCGGGCTCGGGCAGGTAGATCCAATGCCAGGGATGGGGGTTCTTCCCCCGGGCGGCCACGCACACGTACGTCACCGTGGTGGCGCGCAGGCGGCCGGCGGCGGCCAGCACCTCGTCGGGCACGCCGGAAGCTCCCTTGGCCACCAGCCGCACCAGCCCCGGCAGCGAGATGGTGGAGAGGAGGTGCGAGTAGCCGAGCGTGCGCCCGTCCGACAGGGTGACCTTCCGGGCCTTCCAGTCGATGGCGGTGGGCTCGGTGTGTACGTCCAGCTCCCCACCCTTCAGGTGGGCCCGCATGGCACGAGCGAGCGCCTCGATGCCGCCCTCGCGCGGGTAGAGGAAGGAGGCGTTGTAGCCCAGCGCGTCGCTCCCCACGCCCAGCGCCCCGTCCACCACCTCTTTCAAGGAGGGCCGCGGCACGAAGCGCCCCACCCACTCGGCGGACAGCTCGGACGGGTCCACCGTCCACAGCTTCTTGTTGTAGGGGAACATGAAGTTCTTCGCGAACCCCTCCCCCATGTAGCGCAGGATGAACTCGGCGAAGTCGCGCGGCTCGCGCTCACGCAGCGCCCGGCCCTTCTCCCCGTACACCGCCTCCACGTAGCCGATGAGGTTCTCCGCCACCACCTCGGCGGGCAGGCCGTGCGTGTTCACCTGGTACGGAAAGCGGGTGAAGACCCCGCGCGAGAAGATGGCCGCCTTGCGCTGGATGGAGACCATCTGCCCCGGCAGCCAGCGGGAGTTCACCAGTTCCTTGATCTCCGGGTCTCGCAGGTGCAGCCAGTGCCCGGTGGGGTCGAAGGAGCATCCCTCGATGACCTCGGTCTTGATGAGGCCGCCGACCCGATCGGACTTCTCGATGAGGCGCCAGGGGCGCTGGAGGAAGTGCGCGGCGGACAACCCCGCGAGGCCCGCGCCGAGGATGACGATGGGTTCCATACAGCAGCCCGTCTACCACCTTCGCCGCCACGTGGAGCAACAGGAACGTCACACTGTCCGCCTGGAAGCCCTCCCCTGCCTGCCTGCCCACCCGCCAGGGATGTGTCCGATCCGGCCGTCGCGTTCTTTGCCGCCCGGAAAATGCCTCTGATAACCTGCGCCTCGCCGCGGGTCAGTGCGGCCGTTCGCGCCCGTGACCCCCGCTGAAGGAAACCCATGAAAGTCTCCTGCCCGTCTTGCCAGACGAACTACAACATCGATGACAAGCGGATCCCGCCGGGCGGCGCGAAGCTCAAGTGCGCACGGTGCCAGAACACCTTCCCCATCAAACCCGGTGGTGATGCGGTAGCCGCGCCCGCCGCCGTCCCGCTGCCCGCCCCCAACGCGCCTCCGGCGGCGGATCCGTACGCGGGCTACAACGGCTACGAGCAGCCCGCCGAGAGCGAGGCCACCCGCGTCGTCCCCATGCCGGGTGCGGCCTACGGCGACAGCGCGGCCATCCCGCTGCCGGGCGCCACCGCGCCCTCCGCGGGCTACGACTACGCCGCGTCCCAGCCCGCGCCGGATCTCGCGTACAACGTGAGCGCCTCCGCGGCCCCCGCGAGCGAGGCCATCCCGCTGCCGGGCGCGAGCGACCCGTACGCGAGCGGTGGGTTCCCGCCGGAGAGCGAGGCCGTGCCGCTGCCCGGCGCCTCCGACGGTTACTCCGATGGCTACGCGGGCACCTCGCAGGGCTTCGACTACGCCGAGGATCCGTACGCCGCCGCGCCCCAGGGCGGCGCCATCGCCCTGCCTCCTCCGCCCTCCGAGGAGCCCTACGCGTATGCCGCCGAGCCCCAGGGCGGCGCCATCGCCCTGCCTCCTCCTCCGTCCGAGGAGCCCTACGCGTATGCCGCCGAGCCCCAGTCCGACGGCTTCGCCACGGCCAACCCGTTCGACATGCCTCAGCCGACCACGGCCGAGGTGGACACCTTCGCACTGCATGCCCATCCGCCGCCGGCCGAGGACCCGTACGCCGCCGCGCAGGTCGATGATCCCTTCGCCCTGCCTCCTCCTGCCGCCGCGCCCGAGGCCGATCCGTTCGCCCTGCCGCCACCGGCCGAGGACCCGTACGCCGCCGCGCAGGTCGATGACCCGTTCGCCCTGCCGCAGGGTGACGTGACGAACCTGGACTTCTCGGAGCCCGCACCCACCGCGGTGGACATGGGCATGGACTTCTCCGAGCCCCCGCCCGCCATGCCCGCGGCGCCGGCCTCCATCCCCGATTCGCTCGAGTTCGACCCGACCTCGCCGACGCGCTCGTCCGGGGATGACCTCGAGGCCGACCTCTCCTCGCCGCTGCCGCCCATGGCCTCGCCGGGCACGGCCGACGGCCTGGAGATGCTCAGCTTCATCGACGACGCCGCCAAGGACAGCGGGGCCAACAAGGCCAAGGCCGCCACCGGCCGCCGCTTCCACGTGCGCCGCCGCTCGGGCAAGGTCTTCGGGCCCTTCGAGGAGGGCGTCATCGTCAAGATGCTCGAGGACGGCCAGCTCCT
>NZ_DASVWK010000846.1:0-6618 GCF_036389735.1 Archangium sp.
GCGGGCCAGGTCGGCGCTCTCCGCGAGCACCAGGGCCACCGTCTGCCCCTGGAAGTGCACCTCGTCCTCGGCCATCAGGGGCTCGTCGTGGATGACGGGGCCCACCTGGTTCTCCCCGGGGATGTCCTCGGCGAAGAGCACCGCGTGGACGCCGGGCAGGGCCCGGGCCTTCGAGGCGTCCTTGCGCAGCAGGCGCGCGTGCGCGTGGGGCGAGGTGACGAGGTGCCCCGCCAGCATCCCGGGAGGATGGGGCAGGTCGTCCACGTAGAGCGCCTCGCCGCTGGTGTGCTTCAGCCCGCTCTCGTGCGGGGCCGGGGCGTGCAGGGGCGTGCTGGCCGGCGCGGGCTGCTGCGCGTGGACGGCTTCGGGAGAAGAAGAAGGAAGCGTGCTCATCCGGGTTACCTCACCTGCACCGTGGCCGAGTGGCCCTCGGCGAGCCGGGGCGTGGGTGACTGTTGCGTCTCGAGGAAGAAGCCGCGCAGGAGGTTCTTCGCCACCTGGGCGCGGTACCACGCCGAGCCTCGATGATCGGACAGGGGCTTGAAGTCCTCGTCCAGCCGGGCCAGGGCCTCCTCCACCGTGGCCTCCGTCCAGGGCCGCCCCACCAGCGCGGCCTCGGTGTGCCGGGCCCGCGAGGGAGTGGCCGCCATGCCGCCATACGCCAGCCGCGCCTCGGTCACCTTCCCCTCCCCGTCCACCACCACCCGGAAGCCCGCGGACACGCTGCTGATGTCCAGCTCGCGCCGCTTGGACACCTTATAGGAGAGGGCCCTGGCCCCCTCCGGCTGCGCCGGCACGTCCACGCACGCCAGCACCTCGCCACGCTTCAGCGCCGTGCGCCGGTAGCCCTCGAAGAAGTCCTCCAGCGGCATGCGGCGCTCCCCCGCCCGCGAGCGCACGACCGCCTCGGCCCCCAGCGCGAGCAGCACCGGCGCCAGGTCTCCAATGGGCGACGCGGTGCAGAGGTTGCCACCCACCGTCGCGCGGTTCTTGATCTGCCGCGAGCCGAAGTAGCGCAGCATCCGCTCCAGCGGGGGGCTGGCGGCGCGCGCGTAGTCCTCCAGGTCCGTCAGCGGCACCGTGGCGCCCACGCGGTGCCCGCCGTCGCGAGGCTCCAGCACGCGCAGCTCGGGCAGGGACTCCAGCGACACCAGCAGCGGCGGCTGGGCGTGCTTCTTCGTCACCTCCAACGACAGGTCCGTCCCGCCCACCACGAAGCGGGCATCCGGGTTCTTCTCCAGCACGTCCCAGAGGGCCTCCAGCGAGCCGGGAGTGAAGAAGCGCTGGGCACCGGCCTCGTAGGCCAGGGCCATGGGCTCGGGCCGCGTCTCCGCGAGCGCGCGGGCGAAACGGTCCTCGGGGCGCAGGCCGGCCACCTGTTTCGCGGCCTCGCGGATGGGCCGGTAGCCGGTGCAGCGGCAGAGGTTGCCGCACATCTGCGCGTCCAGCTTCCAGGGCTCGTCCAGATCGCGGCGGTGGCAGGCCTCCAGCATCGCCATGGCGACGCCCGGGGTGCAGTAGCCGCACTGCGAGCCCAGCTCGCGCGCCAGCGTCTCCTGGACGAGGTGGTACTTCCCGCTCTCCTTCAGCGCCTCCACGGTGTAGACGCGCTTGCCCTGCACCATGGGCAGCAGCAGGAGACACGCGTTCACCGCGCGCAGGGCGGGAGCCCCCTGGCCATCGTGCTCCAGCACGGCCACGGAGCAGGCGCCGCAGTCCCCTTCGGCACAGCCCTCCTTGGTGCCGGTCAGGTGCGCCCTGTCTCGCAGGTAGCGCAGCAACGTGGTGGTGGGAGACAGCCCCGTCTCCTCGACGGGTCTGTCATTCAGGAAGAAGCGCAGCCGATCCATGAGCCTCCCCCGACCCCCAGGAGGGTGGCCGGGGGGTCAGCGTACTACGGCCGGCGCGGGCTCGCGCGGCCATGAGTGCTCAATACCGGACGGGGCTCAGCCGCGCAGCGCCAGGAGGGCCACCAGGCTGACGAGGAAGTAGGGCACCAGGGCCGCGGCGCCCACGTAGTCCTTGGCCAGGCGCTGGCCGGCGAAGAGGGACAGGTAGGTGAAGCCGGCGAGGGCCGCGCCCCCCAGGGCCACCCGGGTACCGCCGGACACCACCAGCAGCACCAGTCCGACCGCGTTCAGGACGCCGGAGGCCAACTCCATCACCATGAGGGTGAACAGCATGGGGGCCACCAGTCCGCGCACGGGGGTCTTGGAGAAGTGTCCGGTGAGCCACCCCAGATTGCCCTTCCAGTCGAAGATCTTGTCCAGACTCGTCTGGAGGAAGTTGGCGGCGAGGAAGGCGGCGCACAGCGCCTGGACGATCCACAGGGGGAGGAGGTTCGAGTCGAAGGACGGCATGGAGGCGCACTCTACCCGGCCTGCCTGCCTACCCAACAACCGAGCAGAGGGCGGTTACGGTCAGCCGGGCAACCCCCACCCCTACCGTCCTCCGGCACGCTCCCTATCGTCCCCAGTATGGCTACCGAACGAGGGGCGCGTCGCGTCTTCATAGGGCTGATCCTGCTGTCCATCGGCCTGGTGCTGCTGGTGATGTCCCCCTTCTTCAACGCCTTCTTCCTGGCCGCGGTGCTCGCCGGTGCGTTCTACGGCATGCACACGTGGTTGACGCGGCGCTTCCGGGGACGGGACGGGCTGTCGGCCGGCATCATCTGTGTGGGGACCGTCCTGGCCCTGCTCGCCCCCCTGGCCGCTCTCACGGCCTTCATC
The DNA here is from genome assembly GCF_036389735.1 of Archangium sp. GTDB lineage: Bacteria > Myxococcota > Myxococcia > Myxococcales > Myxococcaceae > Archangium. Next base: position 2,730 of record NZ_DASVWK010000846.1, read on the forward strand.
GTCTCCCAGGTCATCGAGGGAGTGAACTACCTCTCCGGCATCGTGGAGCAGCGCGGGCTGGAGGGCCTGCTGGCCTACGTTCCCGGCCCGCTGCACGACCCCGCCGCGAGGATGCTGGAGCGCTTCCAGACGCAGAGCGCCGGGATGTGGCAGACCGTCCAGGAGCAGCTCACCACCCGGGGCGCCACCGCGGCCCAGACGGTGGGTGGGGTGGTGGCGGCCACGGGCTCGGTGGCCTTCCAGGTCGTGATGATGCTCATCGCGCTCTACTTCCTGCTGGTGGATGGCAGACGGCTCGTGGGCTGGCTGGAGAGCGTGTCTCCTCTCAAGCGCGGGCAGACGACGGAGTTGCTGACCGAGTTCCGCGGCGTCACCAAGTCGGTGCTGGTGTCCACCATCGCCACCGCGGGCGTGCAGGCGGTGGCGGCCCTGGTGGGCTACCTCATCACGCGCGTGCCGGTGCCCATCTTCTTCGCGGCGGTGACGTTCTTCTTCGCGCTCATCCCCGCCGTCGGCGCCGCCGTGGTGTGCCTGGCCGCCGCCCTGATCCTGCTGGCCACCGGGCACCCCGTGGCCGCCCTCGTGCTGGCCATCTGGGGCATCGTCGTGGTGGGCTTGTCCGACAACATCGTCAAGCCCCTGCTCGCCAAGCGCGGCATGCACATGCACGGCGCCATCATCTTCTTCGCGCTGCTCGGGGGTCTGGCCGTCTTCGGCGCTGTCGGCCTGCTGCTCGGGCCGCTCATCGTGGCCTTCTTCCTCGCCGTGCTGCGCATCTACGAGCGCGACTACGGCCGGCCCTCCGAGCGTCCCGGTGATCCGGCTACCCCGCCGCAGAACAAGCCCACCGTGCCCGAGGGCGAGGAGTGGGAGCCCTCCGGGTTCCACCCCCATGGCGGTGTGGAGGAGCACTCCCACTAACCCCCGCCTCTCGAGGCCCGCCAGGGCTCAAGGCCGGACGACGCCGGCCCCGGTCACGTCGAGCGAGTAGTTGCTCATCGCGCCCGCGTAGCCCACCACCTTCACGAAGTACGTGCCCGGCTGCGAGACGTTGAAGCTGACCCGCTCCGGGTTGCTCGTGGTGTAGCCGCGCGCCACGTACAGGTTGAGGTCGGAGGCGGAGAAGACGAACCAGTCCAGGTCCGCGCTCCCGGGCATGCTCAGCGACACCGTGGCGGTGCCCGGCGCGTCCACCGTGAAACTGAACCAGTCCTCATCCGTGACACTGGAGATGGAGCCACTCACGCGGATGCCCGCCGCCACCCGTCCATTGGCGGTCGCCGCGCTGTTGTTGGACTCGGTCTCCGCGGTGATGACGGGCTCGGTCGGCGTACCGGCGTCCGTGCCCGCGTCCGTGTCCGTGCCCGCGTCCGTGCCCGCGTCCGTGCCGGTGCCAGCGTCCGTGTCCGTGCCCGCGTCCGTACCGGTGCCCGCGTCCGTGCCGGCATCCGTATCTCCCGAGCCACCGCCGTTGTAGTCCGTCCCATCCACCCGCTTGCCCGGAGAGGTGGTGAGGCTCGACAGGCTCGTGTGCAGCACGAAGGTGCCACCGGAGCCGACATCCGGAGAGCGGTTCATCGACACTCCGTCCGTGCCCGACAGCGCGTTCGTATAGGTGAAGGCGTCCACCGTGGCGCCAGACCTGTTCTTCACCGTCACCGTGCCCCCGCTGTTGCTCAGCACCAGCGAGCCGGTCGAGGCAGCGACCGCGTTCGTCAGCCCCGCGGGAATGCCCGTCGCCCCCGCGAAGACGACCAGCATCGAGCCCGCGCCCAGCGTCGTGCCACTCGCGAAGGTGTGCTTCGTGGCCGTTCCAACCACCAGGGTCCACCCGCTCAAGTCCACCGCCCCGGTCCCCACGTTCACCAGCTCGACGAACTCGCGTGCGGTGTCACTCACCGGCTCGTTGGCCAGGATCTCGTTGATGAAGACCTGGGCCGTCCCGGTGCCCGCGTCGGTCCCCGTGCCCGCGTCGGTCCCCGTGCCCGCGTCCGTCCCGGTGCCCGCGTCCGTCACCGGCCCCGTGCCCGCGTCCGTCACTGGCCCCGTACCCGCGTCCGTCACTGGCCCCGTGCCCGCGTCCGTGGAGTCGACCGGAATGAGGAAGTCCTTGATCACGGCCATGTGCTGCATGTTGCTGGAGGCGCTGTCGCCGCTCTGCGCCGGAGCAATCTCCGAGAGGGGCGAGTACACGCGCGTATCCACCACCAGGCCCGCGGGGAAGGTGCTGCCGCCGATGACCGTCGCCGTCTGGTAAGCGCGCAGATCCGCGTCCACGAGCACGTGGTCATACGGCTTGGAGCGGCTGGCGTTGGTGCCGGTGTTGTTGTTCTTGTCCGCCGGGTACGGGCCGCTGGTGCTCACCACATTGGAGAAGGCGCTGAAGCAGGGCTCGGTGCGGTTGTCGGTGTTGAAGTCACCGCCAATGGTCAGGTAGTCGCCCGCGGGGACGTTGGCGTTGATGAAATTGACCAGGTTGCCCGCCTCGGTGTTGCGCACGCTGCTGCTGGCCGTGAGCAGGTGCACGCTCACCACCCAGAGGTCCCTCGGGCCGGGGATGTCGATGCGCGCCCAGGCGAAGTCACGGTTGGAAACCTGCGTGTCGTCCCACTCGCCCGCGTCGATGATGGGCCAGCGGCTGATGACGCCGTTTGGAATCTGCGCCCCACCCTCGCGGTAATAGGAGAAGCCTGGCCCGAACGTGGCGTCGACGAAACCGCGAATGGCGCTCGCCGAGTTGTCCCCGTAGTTGAACTCCTGGATCATCACCACGTCCGGCTTCGTGCCCTGCATGATGCGGGCGCCGTGACCAGGGTCGTAGCTCTGAAGGTTGCCGCTGGTGATGTTCGCCGCCATCAGCCGCACCCGGACGTCGGTGAGCGATGCTCCACTCTCGAGGAGTCCATCGCCCGCGCCATCTCCTTCCAGGGCGCCCTCACCACACGCGGCGAGGACCAGGGTGAGCAGCGGGAACATCAGCCAGGAACCGAGGCCGGCCCGCTTCGAGAGGGGTAGGTGCTGTGACATGAAGAGGCTTCCTGCCCGCGACAGGCGGACGATGAGGGAAGGACGACGCCCGCATCATCGCCCATTCGACCCTCACTCGTCTCGCAGCCTCACGGTGAAATTCCAGCCTGGCGCGCCGCCAGAGCGGACAGGGCGACAAAGAGGTAGCGCAGTCCCTTCCCCAGGGTGACGAAGGCGATGAACGGCCCCCAGCGGACGCCCACGAGGCCGGCGGCGAGCACGAACACGTCTCCCACCACGGGTACCCACGCCAGGGCGAGCACCGGCGCGCCCCAGGTGGCCAGCCGCGCCCGGGCCCGCGCCAGCCGGGGACCCTCGCGGGCCTCGCGCCGCCGCACCCAGCGTCCCACCGGCCCGCCGCCGCCGGCCGCCACCCAGCGCCCCAGCAGATAGACGGTGATGGAACCGAGCACGTTGCCCCCGGTGGCCACCGCCACGGCCAGCCCCGGGGACACCCCTCCGTAGACGAGCGCGGCCAGCACCGCCTCGGAGGGGGCGGCGAGGATGGAGCCGGCCACCGCCGCCACGAGGAAGAGCCCCGGCAACCCCCATTGAGCGAGCGTGGACGCGTCCGGCATTCGTGAGGGAGCGAGGGCCGACCTCAGGCCGCGACGGCGTGGTCCAGCGAGCGCCAGGTGCCCAGCGCCCAGTCCTGCTCGTCCGGATCATCGAAGCTGACGACGCACAGCGCCCGGTGCTCACCGGCCTCGCACAGCGCGGTGAGGCGGTACTCGCCCGGCTCCATGTGCAGCGTGGCCCGGCCACTCACCCGCTCGCCCTGGTGCTGGAACTCGTACGGCAGCGACTCCTCGGGGCCGGGCGCAATGCCTTGCACGTCATCCTGCAGCGGCACGAAGCGCAC
>NZ_DASVWK010000847.1:0-15712 GCF_036389735.1 Archangium sp.
CCAGGGCGGTGGCGAGCCGCAGCAGGCGCAGCTCCTCCTGCGTCTCCCGGAAGTAGGCCTGGATGGGGGCGGCGCGGGCCTCGGACTCGAGCGCGGCGAGCTTCACCTGGGCGGTGCGCGTCACCTCCGGGCTGGGGGCGAGCGCGAGCACCCGCTCCAGGAAGGCCCGCGCCTGCTCCTTGCGCCCCTGGCGTGAGGTGACGTCCGCCTGGAGCAGGGCCACCTCCGCCTCCAGCGAGGCCTGGCCCTTCACCTGCTCGGCCAGCGCCACCAGCACCTGGGAGGCCTCCTCGGGGCGCTCCAGCCGGTCCAGCGCGGTGGCCTGTCCCAGTTGGTAGGAGGGCTCCTGGGGCTGGAGGCGGGCGGCGCGCTGGTACAGCTCGTAGGCCTGCTGCGGGTCGCTGGCGAGGAAGTCGCGGGCCTCCTCCTGGAGGAGGGCCACCTCGCGGGCGCAGGAGCGGGAGAAGAGGCTGCCGGTGCGGAAGCGCTGGAAGGCGCGGCTCACCGTGGCCTCGTCGAGGGGCAGGGCGTCCAGGTGCTGCTCCCACTGGGTGGCGAGCGCGTCCAGGGAGCGGCCGTAGGCGGCCTCGAAGTCGGCGTGGGCGTAGAGGGCGCGCAGCTTCTCCGGGCCGTAGGTGTCGGCGAGGTGGCGCAGGAAGGAGCCCACCAGGGTGTACGCGCGGGCGGGAGCGGACTGGTAGAAGCCCTCGGGGCCCACCAGCTTGCGGATGTCCGGGGCCAGCCCCTGCTTGCGCATGCCCGCGGCCCACTCGTGCAGGGTGAGCTCGCCCTGCACCGGGTTGTCCGCGGCCACCGCCATGCCCTCGATGACGCCCATGAGGGGCCACACGCCCAGCCGGGTGGTGACGCGGAAGGGCGCGCTGCCCGCGGGGGCCGCCATCACGTGCGCCAGCTCGTGCTTGAGGGTGGGGTGGGGGTAGTCGCGCTCATTGAGGTGCAGCTCCAGGCGCCAGGGCTTGGCGAACTGGGTGCGGCCGGCCCCCACCAGCGCCTGCTTCTCCTCGTCCGAGCGGTACAGCCACACGCGGATGCGGCCCTCGGGGGCCGCGCCGAGGAAGCGCGAGAGCTGGGCGTAGCGGAACTCCATGTCCCTCGCCATCCGGTCCACCTCCTCGCGGGGCTTGCCGCGGGGGTAGATGAGCTGGAAGTGCTCGGTGTCGCGCACCCCGCCGAGCCGCTCCTGGAGGGCCGCGTCCGTCATGCGCAGACCCAGGTCGGTGCCGTGCGCCTCGATGAGGACGAGGGGGACGAGGGCGAGGCCGAGCAGCACCAGGAGCCCGGGGCGGAGGGGAGGGCGGCCCAGGCGCTCCCGAGCCCCGTCCAGGCAGAGGGCGGTGAGGGCGAAGAAGGCCAGGGCGAGGAAGAGCGTCTCCAGCCGGAACCAGAGCAGGCCGGCGGAGACGGCGAGCGCCTCGTCATAGAGGGGGCCCGGCAGGTGCCCGAGGAAGGGGTTGAAGGCGTACACCTGGGGCCCGAAGACGATGGGCCAGCCGGTGGCCACGCCGGAGAGGAGGAGGAGGCCCAGGTAGAGCAGGACGGCCCCGCCGAAGCGCCGGGTGGCGAAGCCGCAGAAGACGCCCACCACGGCGGCCAGCACCGCCGAGGGCACGGTGAGCAGGGGGTAGAAGCCCACCAGGGCGAAGGGGTCGCACCGGGTGCCCACGAGGGAGTACAGGGTGGCGGCGAGGAAGGGGGGCACCAGCACCCCCCCGTTGATGAGCAGGGCGGGGGCCAGGGCCCGCCAGACGGCGTGCGACGGAGCCTCCGGGGGGAGGGGTTCACCGGGAGTCCGAGCGGCCTGGGCGGCCCGGAGGCGGCGCTCCTGATGCACCGCGGTGATGCCTATTCCCCCACCGAGCAGGCCCACGGCGATGGCCAGGGTGAGCCCCAGCTCGAAGCCTGGCACCCCGTACAGGGGGAGGAGGACGAGCGCCGAGCCGCCGACGGCCAGCGCCCCGGCGAGCACCAGCACCGGGGGGCGCCGGAGGAGCTCTTTGGCGCGGAAGAGGACTTGGCGCATGGGCTTCTCCTATACTCCACGCAGAATGGCCGAACAGAAGACAGGCGCTGAATTCCGCCAATTCACTCGAGCGCCCATCGAGCTGAAGGTGGACTACAAGAAGCTCAACTCTTTCTTCGCGGACTACACGAAGAACATCTCGAAGGGAGGCACCTTCATCAAGACGAAGAAGCCGCTGCCCATCGGGACGCGCTTCCTCTTCAAGCTGACCGTTCCCCAGCGAGAGGCGCCCTTCGAGTTGCTCGGCGAGGTGGTCTGGTCCAAGGGAGATGTGGAGGAGCCCGGCATGGGCATCCGCTTCATCTACAGCGACGACGGTCAGCGCGCGGAGTTCGAGGGCGTGGTGGAGCGGCTGATGTCGGACAGCCTCGGGACGCAGCTGGCGGAGAAGTTGCTCAACAAACAGCTCCACCCGGGATGAGGCGGCGGGGGCCGAGTGCCCTCTGGGCCGTGTGGCTGCTGCTGGCGTCCTGCCAGGCCGTCGAGGCCCGGGGCAGGCCGACGCCAGGGGTGGGTCGTCGGAAGGTGACGGACGTGATCGCGCAGGACTACGGGGGCCCCACGCTGCCGCGGGCGAGGGTGCTGCTCAAGGATGCCCAGGGGGGCGTGCACGCGGTGGACGTGGAGGTGGCCGCCACGCCCGAGTCGCGCACGCGCGGGTTGATGTGGCGCAAGGAGCTGCCCGCGGGACGGGGCATGCTCTTCGTCTTCGCCGAGGAAGAGGTGCAGAGCTTCTGGATGCGCAACACGCTCATCCCGCTGGACATGCTCTTCATCGACTCGGAGGGCCGTATCCTCGGCATCATCGAGCGCGCCCAGCCGCGCACGCTCACCGGGCGCTCGGTGGGAGTGCCCGGGCGCTACGTGCTGGAGGTGCCCGGCGGCTGGTGCCAGGCGGTGGGCATTGCCTCCGGGGGCACCGTGGAGCTCCAGGGGCTGGAGGGCCTCGAGGTCATCCCATGAAGACGGTCATCTTCGCCTGTGTCCACAACGCCGGCCGCTCGCAGATGGCGGCGGCCTTCTTCAACGCGCTGGCCGATTCCCAGAAGGCCCGCGCCGTGTCCGCCGGCACGCGGCCCGGCGAGCGCGTCCACCCCGAGGTCCAGGCCGCCATGGCCGAGGTGGGCATCGACCTGTCGGGCGCCAGACCCCAGCGCCTCACGGACGAGCTGACCCAGGGCGCCGGGTGGCTCATCACCATGGGGTGCGGCGAGGCCTGCCCCCACGTGCCCGGCTTGAAGCGGGACGACTGGCCCCTGGAGGACCCCAAGGGCAAGCCGGTGGAGCGGGTGCGTCAGATTCGCGACGAGGTGCGCTCGCGCATCTCGTCCTTCCTGGAGCGCGAGGGTTGGGCGAAGTAGTCCTCTCCGTCCATGGGGGGGCGCTATGGTGCGTGCCCCTTACTTCAACGGAGCTCTCGTCAATGAAGAAAGTCCTCCTCTCCGCGCTGTTGCTGCTGCCCGGCCTCGCGTCCGCCCAGATGGGCGACATGTCGAAGGTGCAGGTGAAGTCCACCCCCGTGGCGGGCAACGTGCACATGCTCGAGGGCGCGGGCGGCAACATCGGTGTCTCCGTGGGCCCGGATGGCATCCTCATCGTGGACGACCAGTTCGCGCCTCTGGTGCCGAAGATTCGCGCGGCGCTCGGCAAGCTGACCAAGGGCAAGGACAAGACGCCCGAGTACGTGCTGAACACCCACTGGCACTTCGACCACACGGGGGGCAACGCCGACTTCGGTCGCGAGGGCACCATCGTGGCGCACACGCACGTGCGCACCCGGCTGATGAACGGGCAGGAGTTGATGGGGATGAAGATCGCCCCCGCGCCGAAGGAGGCGCTGCCCACCATCACCTATACCCAGGGTCTCTCCCTGTTCTTCAATGGCGAGGAGGTGCAGGTGACGCACCTGCCCACCGGGCACACGGATGGCGACAGCATGGTGTACTTCACCGGCTCCAACGTGCTGCACATGGGCGACCAGTTCACCCGGGACCTGTTCCCCTTCATCGACCTGGAGAGCGGCGGCTCGGTGGATGGCTACATGCGCAATGTGGAGCGGGTGCTCCAGACGCTGCCCGCGGGGGCGAAGATCATCCCGGGCCACGGCCAGCTCGCGAGCCGTGAGGACCTCGAGCGCTTCGCGACGATGCTGCGCGAGTCGGTGGAGCTGGTGAAGGGGAAGATCGCCGCGGGCAAGACGCTCGAGCAGGTGAAGGCCGAGGGCATGCCCGAGAAGTACAAGGACTGGGGCAGCGCCTTCATCAAGACGGAGCAGTGGCTCACGACGGTGTACCAGGGCCTGACCGGGCAGAAGCCGGGCGCGGTGACGAAGTAGGAGAGGCGGGGCCCGCGCGCCTCACGCCTTGTCGCGCGAGATGGGCCCCACCTTGCCCTTGGTGACACGCAGGTAGTCCGCGGGGGCGATGACGATCTGCGTCCCCCGCACGCCCGCGGACACGGCGACGACGTCGAAGAGCTCCAGCGTCTCGTCCACGAAGACGGGGTACTCCTTCTTGCCACCCAGGGCCGTGACGCCGCCGCGGATGTAGCCCGTCAGCGGCTGGAGCTCCTTGAGCGGTACCGTCTCCACCTTCCGGTCCCCGCTCAGCCGCGCGAGCGCCTTCAAGTCCAGCTCGCCATTGCCCGGCACCACGGCCATGAGGACGCCCGTCTTGTCCCCGCGCGCCACGAGCGTCTTGAAGACCTGCTCCGGAGGCATCCCCACCTTGGCGGCCACCGTCTCGGCGGACAGGTCCTCCGGGTCCACGTCGTAGTCGCGCAGCTCGTAGCGGATGCCGAGCGTATCGAGCAGCCGGGCCGCGTTCGTCTTCATGGACTCAGGCTCCCAGGGCTTCGCGGGCGGCCTTGACGCGGGCCACGGCTTCCTCGGGCGTGGTGCCCACGGCGGACAGGTGTCCCATCTTCCGGCCCTTGCGCGCCTCGCGCTTGCCGTAGAGGTGCAGCCGCACGCCCGGCATGGCGAGCACGCGCTCGAACCGAGGCCCGCCGTCGCGCAGCCACAGGTCGCCCAGCAGGTTGACGATGGCCGCCGGCCGCACCACCTCCACCGAGCCCAGGGGCAGGTTGCACACCGCGCGCACGGCCTGCTCGAACTGACTGGTGAGGCAGGCCACCTCCGTGGTGTGGAAGCTGTTGTGCGGGCGAGGCGCCAGCTCGTTCACCAGCAGCCGTCCGTCCTTGAGCAGGAACAGCTCCACCACCAGCAGGCCCTCCACCTGGAGCGCGGCCGACATGGTGCGGACGATGTCCGCCGCCTGCGTCGCCACCTTCGGCGGCACGTGGCCCGGCAGCAGGGACCAGTCGAGGATGCGCTCCTCGTGGTGGTTGTAGGCGGGCGGGTACACCGCCACCTCGCCGTTGGGCGCGCGTGCCACCAGCATGGACAGCTCGGACTCCAGGTCCAGCGCGGCCTCCACCACCACTGGACTCTGGCCCAGCCCGCGCCAGGCCTGGGGGGCCTCGGCCGCCGACGTCACCTGGTACTGGCCCCGGCCGTCATAACCCCCCTCGCAGGACTTCACGAAGCAGCGTCCGCCCAGCTCCGTCACCGCCGCGGCCAGTGCTTCCTCGGAGTCCGCCTGCTTCCACGGCCCCTGGGGGAAGCCGTGGATCGTCAGCCAGGCCCGCTGCCGCCCGCGGTGCTGCACCACCTCCAGCACCGAGGCGCCCGGCCGCAGCGGCGCGTGCTGCGCCACCGCGCGCAGGCTCGCCAGGGGAATCTTCTCGATCTCCAGCGTCACCACGTCGCTCGCGCGTGCGAGCCGGCTGGCCTCGTCCGCGTCGCCGAAGTCGGCCGTGTAGCACTGGTCCACCACCCAGCGTGCCGGGCACGCGGGATCCGGGTCCAGGGCCTGCACCTGGAAGCCGAGCGTGCGCGCCGACAGCGCCATCATCCGGCCCAGCTGCCCACCACCGAGGATGCCGATCGTTCCACCCGGCAGGACCATCTTCGTCTTCATGCGAGCTCCCGGTCCCGAAGCACCTCGTCGGTGCGGGCCTGGCGCCACGCGGCCAGCCGCGGACGGAGCTCCGGGTACTTGAGTGACAGGATGGAGGCGGCGTACAGGGCGGCGTTGATGGCCCCGGGCTTGCCGATGGCCATGGTGCCCACCGGCACGCCCTTGGGCATCTGCACGATGGACAGCAGCGCGTCGAAGCCGTTGAGCACCGTGGCGGGGATGGGCACGCCGAGCACCGGCAGCAGCGTCTTGCTCGCCACCATGCCGGGCAGGTGGGCCGCGCCTCCGGCCGCCGCGATGATGACGGACAGCCCACGCCCCTCGGCCGTCTCCGCGTACTGCATCATCCAATCCGGCGTGCGATGCGCCGACACCACCCGCACCTCATGCGGGATGGCCAGCTCCTTCAGCACGTCGATACCAGGGCGCAGATGCTCCAGGTCGCTCTTGCCCCCCATGATGACGCCCACCCACGGTGTGTCCGCGCTCAAGCTCTCGCCTCCGGTGCGTCCTCCTGGTGATAACAGGAGGAACGGGAACGCGGAGATAGGGCGGCACGATTCCGCCGGTCAACACGGAAAGTGTGGGCCGGCGGGCAGGGGTGCAGGGGAGGGAAGGGCGCTCAGTAGGTGGAGCCGAGCTTGCCGAAGCTCTTCATCGCCCGGGCCTTGGAGCGCTTCACCGCCGTGCCCACGGCCTCGTCGCTGTCCGCCTGCTCGTAGTCCTGGAGGACGGAGCGCTGCTCGGCCATGTCCGCCTCCACTGCGGCCGGGCTGGCCACCGTGGCGGCCTGCTCGAAGAGGGCCTGGTTCTGCACCACGTACCCCTTCGCCTCCTCCTTGCGCCCCTCACGCAGGGCCTGGGCCGCCAGCTTCAGGTTCTTCGCGCTCAGCGCCCGCGTGGCGTACACCGTGGCGTCCTTGTCCTGCCTCGCCAGCATCTCCTCGCGCTGCTCCGTCACCATCGCGGAGAGGCTCGCTCCGCTCTCCACCCCCGCGTCCTTCAGCAGGTCCGTGTACGCCAGCTTCAGCCCGGTGACGTCCACCGCGCTGCCCGCCCGCATGCCCACCACCGTCAGCCGCGCCACCACGCGCTCCACCTGGCCCGCGGAGAAGTCCGGCAGCGGCACCCGCACCGTGCGTCCCTCCTGGTGCGAGCGGTAGCCGAGCACCTCGCCCAGCCTCACCCCCTCGGGCAATACGAAGGTCAGCTCCACGTTGCGCGCCACGCTCGTGGCCGCCTGCTGGAGATCCTTCTGGAAGAGGGTGGCGAGCTGCCCCGCGTCCTCCAGGAAGCCGTACGCGCCCGCCCCGTACTCGGCGAAGCCCTGCATCAAGTCCTCGTTGAAGTCCGTGCCCACGCCAATGGAGCTCACGCTGATGCCCTCGGCGCGGATGCCCTTCACCACCTCGGTGAGGCCCGCGTCCTCGGTGATGCCCTCGGTGGGCTGGCCGTCGCTCAGCAGGATGATGCGGTTGACCGAGTAGTTGCCCCGGCCCACCGCCACGTGCGAGCGGCCCGCGTGCAACCCCGCGCCGATGTTGGTGCCCCCCTCATCCCAGATGCCCTCGATGAACTGGAGCATCCGCTCGCGGTTGGAGGGGTTGGCCGGCAGGCTCGGCAGGCTCTTCACGTCCGAGCCGTAGTGCACGATGGCCAGCCGATCCTCCGGGCCCAGCAACCCCACGAGGTGACGCGCGGCCTGCTTCGCCTGTTGCAGCTTGTAGCCGCTCATGGAGCCCGAGCGGTCGATGACCACCGCGAGGTTCACCGGCTTGCGGCGGGCGCCCGGCACCTCCACGCCGGTGAGGTCCACCGTGACGAAGAGGTCCGCGGTGCCCGGGACGATGTAGGGGTGGGACAGCCGGCTCGCCATGCTCAGCGAGCCATTCGTCGCGGTGGCGGGCGGGGTCGGAGCGACGGGGGTGGCGGGGTGGTGACGCGCCCCCACGCGGGGCAGGCCCAGCACCAGGGCGGTGAGGGCGAGTCCAGCGGCCAGGGAGACGAAGGCGACCGTCTTGTTCATGACAGGGGGCTCCTTGCGACGAGGGCCCCGCTGTGGACGTCCGGCGCGCGAAAAAGTTCTAGGCCATTTCGCGCGCCCGCTTCACGTCAAGGCGTGGTGGGCGCGGCGGAGGCGCAGAAGTAGGGCGAGGTGTTGTCGCCGAACGTCGCGCGGTAGGCGGCGCGGTCGGCCGCGCGCAGTGCGTCCAGCGCCTGCTGATCCAACAGCAGGGGGCGGCAGGCGATGCGGTCCTTCACCTCGGCCAGAGCCTCCGCGTCGGTGACGGCGCAGGTGTCCTGCGTCTCCGCCACGCACGCCTTGCTGCAGTAGCCGATGACCTGCTTCGCCTCGTTGTCGGCGATCTGGGTCGGCATGTTGGCATCCTTCACGCAGACCAGATCCTCGCAGTCCAGCGCGCCGAAGGAGATGAAGTCCTGGCCCGGCCGCAAGTCCGCCTCCGTGACGGGCGCCGAGTTGGAGCCAGTCCCTCTCTTCACCAACAGGCACGGCTTTCCGATATCGGAAGTGACCTTGCACCCGCCGCACAGCAGCGCGGCGCTCACCAGCAGGGCCAGACGCGAAGACATCGACGTGCACCTCTTGAGTCGCATGTGGGCGAGCACGGTAACACACCCCTCCCCGCTGCCAACCGGTACCGTGGTCGCAAGGATGCTCGGGTTGCGAGGGGCTCGGGTGCCCTGTCTGCAAGAATACCGAGTGGATAGACGACGAAGTGTCCGGGAGTGCTCGGCGCGCCTATGGAGGGAGCAGGCGAGCTTTGATCGGTTGATGGCCCGTGAGCGTGGCGGATAGGATGCGCGCCAGCCTCGGCCTCCGATTCTGAATGTCATCGGTGGGCGGATGCCCCAACCACGGAGCTTCCGGAAGTGAAACGCCTCCAGGCCATCCTGCTCGCGCTGTGCCTCGCGCCAGTGTCGGCACTTGCCCAGAATCAAGAGGGGATGGGACTCGATCTGAGCAATCCAGACGAGTCCCAGCAAGAAGAGAACAGCGCGGAGACGCCCACGGAGGAGCCGCCGCCGCTGCCCTCCACCACGGCGGAGCCGCCCCCGGCCGAGCCGCTCACCCCGGCCGAGCGCGATGTCACGCTCGATGACCGCGTGAAGAGCGTCCAGCGCAAGGTGTACCTGAAGAAGGGTCGCTTCGAGCTGGCCCCCTTCGTCACCTTCTCGGTGAACGACCCCTACTACTCCAAGGTGGGCGCCGCGGTGCGCGGGGCCTGGTACCTGGCGGACACGCTGGCCATCGCCGCGCGCGTGTCGGCCATGCAGGTGGTGCCCTCGGATGACGTGCGCATCGCCAAGCGCACCTTCCAGAGCCGCATCTTCTACTCGGTGCCCCAGTGGTCGGCCATGGGCGACGTGGAGTGGAGCCCGCTCTACGGCAAGGTGGCCTTCCTCAACTCCATCCTCCACTTCGACGCCTACCTGTTGGGCGGCATGGGCGTGGTGAACACCGAGATGTCCAAGGTGGACAACCGCGGCCCCAGCCTCGCGGCCGATCTCGGCCTGGGCCTTCGCTTCGTGGCGCGGGACTTCCTCGCGGTGAACGTGGCGCTCATCAACACGTCCTATGTGGACCAGCCCCTCAACACCAGCAAGGGCGCTACCCAGAACATCATGACCGTCAATGCCGGTATCTCCGTCTTCTTCCCGCTGAAGTCGACGGGTCGGGAGGCCGAATGAAGACCGCCCGTCTGTTGCTCGCGCTCTGCCTGGCGCCCGTGTCGGCGCTGGCGCAGGAGTCCGCGCCCGCCGCTCCGGCCAGGCCCGCCCCGTCCACCTCCGGCTCCTCCGAGCAGGAGGCCGGTGACGTCTCCGAGGTGGACAAGGACCGGATGGGGCCGCTGCGCGAGCGCGTCAGCCCCGTCTCCGGCCATCTGTTCCTCAAGAAGGGCCGGTTCGAGTTCAGCCCCTCCGCCACGCTCTCGCTGACGGATGCGTTCTTCACCAAGTACATCTTCGGTGGAACGCTCACCTACCACCCCCTGGAGACGCTGGGGCTGAGCCTGCGCGCCGGCTACGCCGTCCCCACGGTGGCCGGGGCCGCGCAGATCTGCACCTTCACCAACGAGGGTGATGGCTCCACGACGCGTGGCTGCCACCTGCCCACCCTCGAGGACCTGGACGAGAAGTCGGCGCCCGGTCACATCTCCCTGATTGGCGGGGTGGATGCCCAGTGGGCGCCCATCTACGGCAAGGTGTCGCTGCTGGCCGAGCAGTTCGTCCACTTCGACCTGTACGGCATCGCCGGTGCCTCCGCGCTCCGCTACCGCGGGCCCGACCAGTCGTCCCTCATGACCGTGGGCGGCAACGTCGGCGTGGGCATGCGCTTCTTCCTCAACCGCTGGCTGACGGTGCGCACGGAGTTCCGCGACCTCATCTACGTCGAGAAGTCCGTCAACCCGGCCCAGATGCTCCGCAACCAGCTCCTCTTCGAGCTGGGTGTCTCCTTCTTCTTCCCCACTGCCCATCCCGAGTCATGACCCGTCTGCTCCGGCCCCTCTGTGTCGCTGTCCTCGGGCTCTCGCTGGCGTGGGCCAACCCCGCGCCCGCCCAGAGTTTCGAGGGCCTGGATCTCTCCCAGCCTTCCAAGAAGAAGAAGAAGCCCGCCCGCAAGCCGGCTCGCGGCAAGAAGCCCGCGACGGCCGCCGAGGACACGTCCGACTCCGAGTCGGATGCCTCGGCCGCCGACCCTTCTTCCAGTGCCACCCCCTCCACGGACACGGCGGCGCCGGCCGCCCAGCCCGAGTCCCCCGCCGAGGGCATGGGCATGGGGTTGGACCTGACGTCCGACACCACCGCCGCGCCCAAGACCGCGCCCGCCATGTCCTTCGACGCGGTGGACCTGAATGGCAAGAGCGGTGATCGCCAGCGCCTGGACGTGGCCATCTCGCTCTTCAAGAACGAGGAGTACGAGAAGGCGGCGATGAGCTCCTTCGAGATGCTCGAGGACGCGAAGCTCGCCGGCCTCCACCTGGAAGCGCGCTACGTGCTGGCCAAGTCCCTCTTCCGCATGGGGCTGTACCACTCGTCGCTGGGCGAGTTCTCGAAGATCCTCAACGCCGGTCCGGAGACGAAGTTCTTCCGCACCAGCCTGGAGTGGCTCTTCTTCATCAGCCGCAAGACGAAGAACGAGACCGTCATCCTGGATGAGATCGCCCGCTACGCGAACCAGGAGTTCCCCGAGCGCTTCCGCAGCGAGTTCCACTACCTGCTGGCCCGCTACCACTTCGTGCGTGGCAAGGCGCTGGATCAGGTGGGCCGCGCCGAGGACGCGGACAAGAGCTTCAACGAGGTGAAGCGGCTCACGCTGCTCATCCCGAAGACGGACGTGTTCTACGCCCGCGCCAAGTACCTCGAGGGCCTGTCCTTCTTCCGCTTCGGCAACCAGGCCCGGAGCGCGGCCGAGAAGCGCGCCAACCTCAACACGGTGGGCGCCATCGAGGCCATGAAGGAGATCGTCCGCGTCACCCGTTCCATGTCCGGCCTGGACGCGGAGCAGGCGGCGGTGAACCAGAAGCTGCGCGAGCTGGCCTTCATGCAGCTGGCGCGCACCCACTACGGCATGCAGCAGAACCGCTACGCCCTCTTCTATTTCAACAAGGTGGAGCGCGGCACGTCCCAGTGGCTCGAGTCCATGTTCGAGTCCAGCTGGGCCAACTACCGCGTGGGCCAGTACGAGCAGGCGCTCGGCAACCTGATCACGTTGTCCTCGCCCTTCTTCCGCGAGGAGTACTTCCCCGAGGCGCTCATCCTCAAGGCGGTCATCTATTACGAGAACTGCCGCTACCGCGAGTCCAGCCTCATCCTCCAGGATTTCGAGCGTACCTACCTGCCCGTGCATGATCAGCTCGAGCTGATCACCAAGAAGCAGCTGGAGGCCAGCGAGTACTACGGCGTGCTCTCCGAGGTGCAGAAGAAGAACAAGGAGGGCCTGGAGCGCGGCGAGACGGACGTCATCCTCGAGCGCATCCTCCGCCTCGCCCTGACGGACCAGGACCTGAAGAAGACGAACGAGTCCATCCTCGAGCTGGAGGGCGAGATGGACGCCTTCGGCGAGAAGGGTGACACCTTCCGCTACTCCGAGCTGACCAAGAAGCTGCTCGAGGGCCTCAAGCAGCAGCGCACCGGCCTCATCGAGAAGGCGGGCGTCATGGCCAAGGGCAAGCTGGAGACGGAGCTCGTGTCCCTCAAGCAGCTGCTGGCCAACGGTCTGCGCATCAAGTTCGAGACCGTGACCAAGGAGAAGGAGTTCCTCGAGGAGCAGCTCAAGGCGGGCGGCAGCGTCTCCATCGTCAAGAAGTACAAGTACTCGGTCGCCGTAGCGGATGACCAGCTCTACTGGCCGTACGAGGGCGAGTACTGGCGGGACGAGCTGGGCACCTACCAGTATACGCTCACCAAGGGCTGCATCCAGCGCGACTCGGCCAACCGGACCATCCAGGCCAGCGAGAGCAACTGAGCCCGTGCCCCAGGCGGCTCCCTCCCTCCAGGGGGGGCCGTCCGGGTGTCGACCTTCCTCCGGGGGCTGGATCCGAGCGGGTCCGGCCCCCTCGCTTTTTTCCCAACCTTGTAGGATAGCGCCACCATGGCCACCAAGCTCATCACCATTGCGTTCGACGTGATGGGGAGCGATCACGGCCCCGCGGAGGTAATCAGGGGGGCCGCGCAGCTCTCGTTGGAATCACCCCACATCCACGCCTTGCTGGTGGGAGACCGGGCCGTCATCGACGACGCGCTGGCCGAGACGAAGCACAGCGGCGAGCGCGTGTCGGTGCAGCATGCCTCCGAGTTCGTGGGCATGGACGAGAAACCCGGCGAGGCGCTGGCACGCAAGCCCGACGCCTCGGTGTCGGTGGCGGCGCGGCTGGTCGCCGAGGGCGAGGCGGACGCGCTGGTGTCCGCCGGCAACACGGGCGCCTGCGTGCTGTCGTGCGCGCGCCACTTCCAGCTGCTGCCGGGAGTGCGGCGCGCGGCGCTGGCGGCCGTGTACCCCACGCGCGCCCGGCGCGGAGAGAAGCAGGATCCGTTCTCGCTCATCCTCGACGGGGGGGCCACGGTGGAGGCCACCGCCGAGGACCTGGTGACGTTCGCGGTGATGGGGGCGGCGTACGCGCGCATCATCTCCAAGAACGACAACCCCCGGGTGGCGCTGCTGTCCAACGGCACCGAGCCCAACAAGGGGCCGCGTCAGGTGGTGGAGGCCCACGCGAGGCTGGCGAGCCTGGGCGGGCTCCAGTTCATCGGGAACGTGGAGGGCGTGGACATCCCCAAGGGCACGGCGGACGTGGTGGTGACGGACGGCTTCGTCGGCAACGTGTGCCTGAAGATGCTCGAGGGCGTGCACGAGACCGTGGTGGAGCTGGCCCAGTACGCGTACAAGGAGAGCCTGCGCTGGCGCGCGGGGCTCGCCATGCTGTCCGGCGGCATCCAGCGCATCAAGGATGTCACTGACTGGGAGCAGTACGGGGGAGCACCGGTGCTCGGGTTCGATCGCATCTTCATCAAGGCCCATGGCCGCTCGAAGGCGCAGGCCATCGCCAACGCCGGCAAGGTGGCCGCCAAGGCGGTGTCGCACGACCTGGGCAGGGCCATCCAGCAGGGTCTGGCGCGGTGAGCCTGCCGGACCGCATCGACCCCAGACCTCCGCGGCGCATCTACCGCTGGGACCTGGACAAGACGTACCTGCAGACGGAGTTCGACTCGCTCCGGGATCTGCTGCGCACGGCTTTCCAGAAGGCCCACGAGAAGCAGGCCGTGCCGGGTGCGTCCGCGCTCATCCGCGAGCTGGCGGCCAATGGGGACACGCGGTTGTGCATCGTCTCTGGCAGCCCCAAGCAGTTGCGCTCGGTGCTGGAGGAGAAGCTCAAGCTGGACGGGGTGGTGTGGGACGAGTTCGTCCTCAAGGACAACGTGGGCAACCTGATGCGCGGGCGCTTCCGGGCCCTGCGCGGGCAGGTGGGCTACAAGCTGCCCGCCCTCCTGGAGAGCCGCGCCAAGGCCCCCATCGAGGCCGAGGAGGTGCTCTTCGGGGATGACGCCGAGGCGGATGCCTTCATCTACTCGCTCTTCGCGGACATGGTGGCCGGGCGCGTGGACGAGCGCGTGCTGAAGCAGGTTCTCGAGACGGCCAACCTGTACCCGGACGAGACCGAGCGGGTACTCACCGCGTGGAAGAAGATTCCGGTGTCGGATCCGGTGCGGCGCATCTTCATCCACCTGGACCGGCTGACGCCGCCGGCGCACTTCTCGGACTACGGCCCGCGCGTGGTGCCCATCTTCAACTACTTCCAGGCCGCGCTGGTGTTGCTGGCCGACGGGCACCTGACGGCCCCGCAGGTCATCAAGATCGCCGTGGAGATGGTGCAGACGGCGGGGCACAACATCATCACGCTGTCCAACTCGTTCCAGGACCTGCTGCGCCGGGGCCTGCCGCTGCATCAGGCGGCGGGGGCGCTGGTGCAGGCGCTGGAGGGGCCCAACGCCCTCATCCAGGCACTGCGGCCGGTGCCGGACATCATCTCGGCGTTCAGCAAGCGGCTCGCCGCGCTGGGCACGCCGCCTCCGCCGCCCCCGGCGCAGGCGGTGGACTACCTGGGGCTCATCCACCACGCGCTCCCGCGCACCCACAAGGCGCGGAAGACGCAATAGGGCACGGGGTGCCGGGCCGAGCGGAGACACGGGAATGAGGGCCATCGTCACGGGTGCCAGCGGCACCGTCGGCTCGCGGTTGTGCGAGTACCTCCGGCGCCAGGGCGTCGAGGTGGTGTCCTGGGATCGCCAGGGCGTCCCGGTGGATGACTATGGGGCCATGGAGAGGTTCGTGCGCTCGGTGGCGCCGGACGTCCTGTTCCACCTGGCCACGGCGTCCCGGCCCACGGGGCGGCCCAACGAGTCGTGGCTCATCAACTACGAGTGGACCAGCGAGCTGGCGTGGTTGACCCGGCAGCTCGGCGTGCGCTTCGTGTTCTCCAGCACGGCGATGGTGTTCTCGGACCATGCGCCCGGGCCCTTCACGGTGGACTCGGAGCCGGAGGCGCCCGAGGGGTACGGGTACGAGAAGCGGCGCGCGGAGGAGCGCGTCTTCCAGCAGAACCCCGAGGCGCGCGTGGTGCGGCTGGGGTGGCAGATCGACGACCAGCCCTCGGGCAACAACATGCTGGCCTCGCTGGAGGCGCAGATGCGCGAGCGGGGCAGGGTGGAGGCCAGCACGCGCTGGCTCCCCGCGTGCGCCTTCCTCGATGACACCGTGAGGGCGCTGCTGGCGCTCGCGTGGGCGGAGCCGGGGCTCTACATGCTCGACGCCAACGAGCGGTGGTCCTACTACGAGATCGTCCGCGCGCTGAACGAGCGCCATGGAGGCCGGTGGCGGGTGGAGCCCACCGAGCACTTCGTGTTCGACCAGCGCATGATGGACGACCGGGTGGTGCTGCCCTCACTCAGGATGCGGCTGCCCGGCCTGTCCTGAACGACTACGCCGCGGCGGCGGTCTCGTCGAGGACCCGCTCCGGCACCTGCGCGAGCGCATCCCGGAGGACCTCCATCCCCGCCCCGGGCTTA
The DNA here is from genome assembly GCF_036389735.1 of Archangium sp. GTDB lineage: Bacteria > Myxococcota > Myxococcia > Myxococcales > Myxococcaceae > Archangium. Next base: position 15,610 of record NZ_DASVWK010000847.1, read on the forward strand.
CAGGCCCGCTCGCTCAGCACCCGCCGCCAACCTCTCGCTCCCGGCTGTCCCGCGAAGAGCCCCAGGATGTGGCGGGTGACCCACGACAGGTGCCCGCCGCGCG
>NZ_DASVWK010000848.1:0-11169 GCF_036389735.1 Archangium sp.
GACAGCAGCTCCTCCACGTACGGCATCAGCGCCTCGACCACCTGGCGCCGGGTGGGGGCGGGGCGGTCCTCGCCGAACAGCAGGGCGTCCGCCTGGGCCAGCATGTAGGGGTTCTGGTACGCCTCGCGGCCAATCATCACGCCGTCGGCCCACTCCAGGTGCGCACGGGCCTCCTCGAGGGACTTCACGCCCCCGTTGAGCACGAGCGTCAGGTGCGGGAAGTCCGTCTTCAACTGCCGCACCACCTCGTAGCGCAGCGGAGGAATCTCGCGGTTCTCCTTGGGGCTGAGCCCCTGGAGGAAGGCCTTGCGCGCGTGCACGATGAAGGTGTCGCAGCCCGCGCCGCTCACCGTCCGGATGAACTGGGTCAGCAGCTCGTACGAGTCCAGGTCGTCGATGCCGATCCGGTGCTTGACCGTGACGGGCAGGCGGGTGGCCCCACGCATCGCCTCGACACAGCGGGCCACGAGCTCGGGCTTCGCCATCAGGCACGCGCCGAACATGCCGTTCTGCACCCGGTCCGAGGGGCAGCCGACGTTCAGGTTCACCTCGTGGTAGCCCCACTGCTCCGCGATGCGGGCGCACTCGGCGAGCTTCTCCGGCTCACTGCCCCCGAGCTGGAGCGCGAGCGGGTGCTCCTCCTTCGAGAAGTCGAGGTGCCTCGGCCGGTCACCATGCAGGATGGCGCCGATGGTGACCATCTCCGTGTAGAGCCGCGTGCGCTTGGAGATGAGGCGCAGGAAGTAGCGGTCATGGCGATCCGTCCAATCCATCATCGGAGCGACGGACAGACGGTGGGATGGCATGGCGGGCGAGGGAGCGGGGGACAGGTAGGCGGACATCCGTCCTGATTGTACACAGGTGGAAGACCGGAGCCTTCCCCAAGAATGCGGGCGGGAGCCGGAGCCTGGATGCCCGGCCCCCGGGGAGGCCGGCCCCCGAGGGGCTCACGGCGCGGTGAAGAGGCAGCGGGTGATGGGGACGATGATGTCCGCGAGCACGTAGAGGTAGTACGTCTTGCCGCTCGTCAGCGTGGCCGGCTCGCCCGACGCCGGGAAGCGCTGTGACAGGCCAGGCGGAACGACGCCATAGCGCACCGTCCCGCTCTCGATGGGCGTCCCCGTCGAGGGCACGTCGATGCGCCAGAGCGTGCCCTCGGGCAGGTCGAGGTTCGGCGGCACCGTCGGCGACGTGGTGCCCTGCTCCAGCACGTACACATAGCGGGCCTTGCCGCCTCGCCAGCGGACGATGCCGTCCGCGCCGACGCCCACTCCGTCCTCGCAAGCCGTCGGCTGGTAGAGGCGCTGCGAGTCCAGCGGACCCGCGCCGTAGACCTGGTCGGCGAAGTCCTCGCGCTTGTAGCCCCGGTGCGCCAGCTCGGCCTCGAAGAAGCGGGCGATGCGCACCGCATCCGTCGTGACGAAGATGGAATCGTTCGGGCGCTCGGGTGACGCGCGCGAGAAGCCGTTGTTGTGCTCGGGTCGGTACGCCCCGAAGCCCAGGGTGTTGATCCACCCGGCGCCCATCGCCAGCCCCCTCGGATAGAAGGAGTTGATGAAGTTGCCGGGCGACTCCACGAACCAATTGGACGGTCCCTTGGGCGCGCGCGTCGAGTGGCAGCAGATGCAGGCCGTCGCTTCGATTTGAGACCGCACCCACGTGAGCTCGGTGACGTACGCCGGGTCGTTCAGGCGAGCATCCTCTCGCGTCGCGTTCTCCGCGGGAGGGACCGGGTAGTACGGGCGCTGCGTGCGCACGCGGTCGCAGCTCGCGTAGTCCATGAAGCTGCGGCCGGGCTCGGTGGCACCGGAGATCATCTCCCACGTGCAGACCTGCCCGCCGGGCGACATTCCAGGCAGCTCGCCGGGTTTGGGATCCATGCACGTGAGCACCGGTTGCTGGAACGTCGGCAGCCCCGTGCCGCCCGTGTCCACCACCTTCCCACCGCAGATGGGTGCCGGGTCGAACACGCCGCCGCCGAACACCTCACAGCCGCGCTGCATCGAGCCACACTTCTCCGCGTCTCCGCCCAGCAGCGAGATACGCGTCCACTGATTGCCCTCGCCCAGGAAGCAGTAGCCCAGGCGCTCCTGCTCGCCGCAGGCCGAGCCCAGCACCACCGTCGAGCCCTGGTCCTTGCAATCCTCCGTGGCGGCCTTGTCGGTCCACTCGCCCACGTAGTCGCGGCACTCCCGCAGGTCGCTGAACTGGTTCGTATAGACGCAGTGGCCCACCACCTTCTCCGGCACGGTGGGGACCTCCTGGTTTCGCTGACACCCCACGGCCACGGACAGCAGGACCGACACCGACAACAGCCGCGCCACGGTCATCCTCATGGGCGCGAGTCTTATTCGCCCAGGGGCGCCGTGGCAAGGCTTTGTTCAGGGTTTGTACAAAGTTTGTTCTGGGCGGTTACTGCCGTGTCCCGTGTTCGTCCAGCTTCGGCAGTCCGAGTGCCCGTGCGGCCTCGTCCATCCGGCGTTGCCTCAACTCTTCGGGTTCGCTCTCTTCTCCCCGCTGCTCGTTCACGCCCACGTCCTCGGCGAGGCCGCTTCCCCGCCAGCTCTCCAGGGGGCCGCTGCTCCCCACGTCCATCCCGAGGGAGGGCGTCACGGCGCCGGAGCGGAGCAGGGGAGCGCTCCACTTCGTCGCGGCGTAGAGGTCCACGAGCGCCACCCCGATGGCTCCGAGGGTGAGGGCGCCTTGCCAGACCTTGTTCGCGCGCGGAAGCCGGAAGGTCACCGCCAGGAGCGCGAGGTCGAGGGCATCACCCACGATGCGCGCCCAGACCCACTCCCTCCGATGTGGCTGGAGGAGCAGTCCCAATCCATTGGCGACATCCCGTAGCCCGAGCGACCGCAGCAGCCCGGAGTGCCTCGGTGCACCGAGGACGCGACCGATGTGCTCCGGGAAGGTCAGTTCCGTCAGTCCGCATCCCATGCTCGCCCAGCCAAGAGCCCACGACAGACGCTCACGCTTCATCAAGGAAATCCTCCGCCGAGCAATCTGAGGACTGCCTGGGTGTTGGGACACGCCGCGTGGGGCCTGAGTCCTCGTTCCGCCGGAGCCCGAGCAGGAGAGCTTGTAGGACGGGGAGTATTAGGTTGGTTCGAGGAGGGTACCCCCATGCTCACGCTGACCCGGGACGATGTGCGGCTTGGCTGTCGCGCCTCGGATTGGCGCGCGGCCCTGTCTCAAGCCGCCGAGGCGCTGGTGCAGGCCGGTCGCGTATCCGCCGAGTACGGCGAGGGCCTGCTTGCCCGTGAGGCCCAATCCTCCACCTATCTCGGCCACGGCATCGCGATTCCGCACGGCACGCCGGAGAGCCGACGCCATGTGCGCTCCACCGGGGTGCGCGTGCTCCAGTTTCCCGAAGGCGTCCAATGGCATGACGGCGCCCGGGTGAACCTGTTGGTGACGATCGCCGCCCAGTCCGATGAGCACCTCGACATCCTGCGCCAGCTCACGCACGTGCTGGATCGCGAGGGCGTGGCCGCGACGCTGGCGGGCGCGACGAACGCCGACGAGGTCATCGCCACGTTGTCCCGCCGGACGGTGACGGCGAGACTCGACGCCGAGACGCTCTGTCTGGGCCTGCCGGTCCGAGACCGTCTGGAGCTGGCACTGGCCGCCGCGGCGCGTCTGCGCCATCTCGGTTGCGCGGACGCGAGCTTCGTCGCCGCCATCGCCGGACAGCCGCCGCTTCCCCTGGGGCAGGGGCTCTGGCTCGTGTACGGCGCCTCGGGCGTCATGGCCCCGGCACTGGCACTGGCGACACCGGACCGGCGCTTCCGCGATGACGCCGGAGACGTCGCCGGAGTCTTCTGCCTGGCGGCTCAAGGTGCCGCGCATCGTGCGCTGCTGGAGCGTCTCGACGGGATGCTCGCGCGCGGCGATGGCGACAGCCTCGCTGGACTGCCGGCCGAGCAGATCCTCTCGCGGTTGTCCGGCGAGTCCGCGCGAGCCGGGACGGCTCGCGTCCGCCTGCTCAACGCCCACGGGCTGCATGCGCGGCCGGCCAAGGAGCTGGTGGAGGTGGCGCGGCAGCAGCCCGTGCCCGTCCGCGTCCGCCTGCTCGAGGGCAGTGGCGAGACGGTCTCCGCGGCCAGTCTGACGAAGATCCTCGGGCTGGGGGCGCGTCGCGGCCAGACGCTGGTGTTCTCCGCCGAGGGCGACGGTGCCGCGCGGGCCCTCTCGGCGCTGGTCGACGCGGTGCGCGGGGGCCTGGGCGAGCCGGTGACGCCGCTCGAGGAGACGCGCGAGGAACGCCCCGTCCGCGTCGTCGTGAAGGAGCCGGTCGCCGCCCCGGTGGCCGACGAGCCCCTGACGGCCGTGCCGGCGGCGCCGGGGGTCGCGATCGCACCCGCCTACGTGCTGCAGCTGCCGCGATTCGAGTATGCCGAGCGGGCGGAGGACGCCGGACGGGAACGCGGGCGGTTCGAGCGTGCGCTCGAGGGGGCGCGGCGGCAGCTCGAGGCCCTGGTGCAGCGCACGGTGGGGGGCGAGGTCGCGAAGATCCTGGCGATCCACGCGGAGATGCTCAAGGACCCGGATCTCCGCGATGCGGCCTTCGAGGCCATTGGCGAAGGCGCGTCGGCCGAGGCTGGCTGGTGGCGCGCGATCGACACCGCGGCGCGCGCGCAGGAGTCCCTCGCCGACCGGTTGCTGGCCGAACGGGCCGCGGATCTGCGAGACGTCGGCCGGCGCGTGCTCGGGCTGCTGTGTGGCGTCGAGATGCCGACCCCGCCGGATCAGCCCTACATCCTGGTGGCCGAGGATGTCGGGCCGTCCGATGTCGCGCGGCTGGATACGGCCAAGGTGCGCGGCCTCGTCACCGTGCGCGGTGGAGCCACCTCTCACAGCGCCATTCTCGCGCGGGCGCTCGGTATCGCCGCCGTCGTGGGCGCGGGGGAGCGCGTGATGGCGTTGACCTCCGGCGTCGAGCTGATCGTCGACGGGGAGCTCGGACGTGTCATCCCCGCGCCCAGCCTGTCGCGCCGTCAGCGCACCGAGCGTCGTATCGAGGAGCAGGAGGTGCGGCAGCGGGTGGCCTACGCTCAGCGTCACGAGGAGGCGCGCACGCGAGATGGCCACCGCGTGGAGGTCGGAGCGAACCTGGGCAACACCGCGCATGCCGCCGATGCCGTCGAGCGTGGGGCCGATGGCATTGGCCTGCTGCGTACCGAGTTCGTGTTCATGGAGCATCCGAAGGAGCCGGATCTGGCGACGCAGATCGCCGAGTACAGCGAGGCGTTCGATGCGCTGGCGGGCCGTCCGCTCGTCGCGCGCACGCTCGATGTGGGCGGTGACAAGCCGCTGGCGTACTGGCCGATGGCGCAGGAGGAGAACCCGTTCCTCGGCCTGCGCGGCATCCGCCTGACGCTGACGCGGCCGGAGGTGATGGAGACGCAGCTGCGCGCCCTGCTGACCGCGGCGGGCACTCGTCCGCTGCGCATCATGTTTCCGATGGTCAAGGACATCGAGGAGTTCCGGGCGGGGAGGGCGATCTTCGACCGGGTACAGGCCGAGGTGAAGGCGACCGATGTCCAGCTCGGCGTGATGATGGAAGTGCCGTCCTGCGCGCTGCTCGCCCCCTCGCTCGCGAAGGAGGCCGACTTCTTTTCCATCGGTACCAACGACCTCACCCAGTACACGCTCGCGATCGACCGCGGCCACCCCCAGCTGTCCGCGCAGTCCGATGCGATTCATCCCGCCGTGCTGCGGCTCATCCGTCTGACGGTCGAAGCCGCTCATGCCGAAGGCCGCTGGGTGGGCGTCTGCGGTGAGCTCGGCTCGGATCCCCTGGCGGTTCCGGTGCTGGTCGGCCTGGGCGTCGATGAGCTGTCCGTCAGCAGCCGCCGCGTGCCGATGGTGAAGGCCCTCATCCGCGAGCTGACGCTGCCGCGAGCGCGGGAGCTGGCCGAGCTCGCCCTGAAGCAGCCCACCGCCGCCGCGGTGCGTGAAGCCCTGGAGGCGCTCTGAGATGGCGCGCATCCTGACGCTGACGCTGAATCCCGCCTTGGATCTCGCGATCCGCACCGGGCCCATCCGGCTGGGCGAGGTCAACCGGACGGAGAGCACCCGCCTCGACGCCGCCGGCAAGGGCATCAACGTGGCACGCGTCCTCGCGGGGCTGGGCCATGACGTCACCGTCTCGGGGCTGCTCGGTGCGGACAACGAGACGGCCTTCCTGCGGGTCTTCGCGGAATGCAAGCTGCGTGATGCCTTCATCCGCGTGCCGGGCGAGACGCGCATCAACGCGAAGCTCTCCGAGCCGGAGGGGCGCGTCACCGACCTGAACGGGCCGGGACCTCGGATTCCGGCGCACGCGATGGAGGCGTTGACCGAGCGCCTGGCGTCGCTGCTGCCCGGGCTCGAGGCGGTGGTCATCTCCGGCAGCCTGCCGCCGAACGTGACGCCGGAGAAGCTCGCCGAGTTCATCACCCTGGTCCGAGCACGCCAGGTACCGGTGTGGCTCGACACGAGCGGAGCGGCGTTGATGGCGGGGCTGGCCGCGCGGCCCTCCGGAGTCAAACCCAACGAGACGGAGCTGGCGGACTGGGCGGGCCGTCCGCTCGACACCCCGGAGGCACGTCTCCGCGCGGCGCTGCGGCTCAACGACGAGGGCGTTGACGATGTGATCCTCTCCGCCGGTGCCGAGGGCGTCATCTGGGCCCAGCGAGGTAGCGCCCTGGCGGCCGCATCGCCGCGGGTCTCCGTCGTCAGTACCGTCGGCGCGGGCGATACGTTGCTGGCGGGCATGCTGCACGGGGTCCTGTCCCAGTGGCCGCGGGAGCGGGGGCTCCGCTTCGCGACGGCGCTCGCCGCCGAGTCCGTGCGCCACATCGGCGTCGGAAATCCGGGGGCCGAGGACTTCGAGCTGCTCCAAAAACAAACCCTTGTCCGGAGCCTGTCCGTGGACTCGCTCACCGGGGAGACACGCGGATGAATGTGATTGTCATCACGGCCTGTCCCAGTGGTGTGGCCACGACCTTCCTGGCCTCTCGTGGCCTCGTCCGCGCCGCGACGCGACGTGGTTGGAACGTGGCGGTGGAGATGCACAGCCAGCTGGAGCCCGTCGTCCCGGTGGACGGCGCGACGCTCGCCGCCGCGGACCTGGTCATCGTCGCGGCGAGCGCGCCGGTGGACCTCTCGCGGTTCGTCGGCAAGAGCGTCTATCAGGCGCCGATCTCCCAAGCGCTGCCGGATCCGGACGCGTTCCTCACCCGTGCCGAGCGTGAGGCCAGCACCCTGGGCGCGGTCGCGAGCACTGGAGGGGCCAGCGCCACCACGTCCGCCCGTGGCGCGCCGAAGCTCGTGGCCGTCACCGCCTGCCCGACCGGGGTTGCCCATACGTTCATGGCGGCCGAGGCGCTGACCCAGGCCGGGCGAGGGCTCGGCTATCCGCTCCGCGTCGAGACGCAGGGCTCGGTGGGCGCGCAGGACGCGCTGACGGCGGAGGAGATCCGGGATGCCGACGTCGTGATCCTCGCCACCGACATCGAGGTGGACACGTCGCGGTTCGCCGGCAAGCGCGTGTGGCGGACGTCGACGGGCACCGCGCTGAAGAAGTCCACCCAGACGATTCGCGATGCGCTGGAACAGGCGAAGGTCATGGGCGGAGAGCCGGGCCGTCCCGCGGCGCAGGGCGCCAGCGCCGAGCGGGGTGAGAAGCGCGGCCTCTACAAACATCTGCTGACGGGCGTGTCGTTCATGCTCCCGATGGTGGTCGCGGGCGGATTGCTGATCGCGCTGTCGTTCGTGTTCGGCATCGAGGCCTTCAAGCAGAAGGGCACCCTGGCGGCGGCGCTGATGGAGATCGGCAGCGGTGCGGCCTTCAAGCTGATGGTGCCGCTGCTCGCCGGCTACATCGCGTACTCGATCGCCGATCGGCCCGGAATCGCCCCTGGGATGATCGGCGGCTATCTGGCGAGCACCCTCGGGGCCGGATTCCTCGGCGGTATCGTCGCCGGCTTCATCGCGGGCTACGTGGCGCTGGGCTTGAGCCGCCACGTCAAGCTCCCGGCCAGCGTGGAATCGTTGAAGCCCATCCTGATCATCCCGCTGGTGGGGAGTCTGATCACCGGACTGGTGATGATCTACGTCGTCGGTACGCCGGTGGCCGCGATCATGTCGGCGATGACGACGTTCCTGACGAACATGAACTCCGGCAACGCCATCCTTTTGGGCACGCTGCTCGGCGCGATGATGTGCTTCGACCTGGGCGGACCCATCAACAAGGCGGCGTACACCTTCGGCGTCGGCCTGCTCGCGACGGGGGCCGGAGGCTACGGTCCCATGGCCGCGATCATGGCGGCCGGAATGGTGCCGCCCCTCGGCATGGGCATCGCGAGCCTCATCGCCAGCGCCAAGTTCTCGAAGCCGGAGCGCGAAGCGGGCAAGGCGTCACTGGTGTTGGGCCTGTGCTTCATCTCCGAAGGGGCCATTCCCTTCATGGCCAAGGACCCCCTGCGTGTGATTCCGATCTGCATGATCGGCGGAGCGCTGACGGGCTCGCTGTCGATGTTCTTCGGCGTGCGGTTGATGGCCCCCCACGGAGGCCTGTTCGTCCTGCTCATCCCCAACGCGGTCAATCACGTGCTGCTGTACCTGCTGGCGATCGCCGCCGGCTCGCTGACCGTGGGGGTCGGGTACGCACTGCTCAAGACGGGCAAGGCCGAGCTGCCAGGCGAGACGGCGCGGTCTCGGAGCAATCAGGCGGTCGAGCTCAACGAGCCACCGAACGGCGCGGTGCGCGTCCCGTGAGGACATCCGCCAGGGCCTCGTGGATGGGCAGTCCCGGGTTGCGCGTCAGCCACGTGAACTCGCCCGCCGGGTTGATCTCCAGGAAGACATGGCGCCCCTCGGGGGTGACGATGAAGTCGAGCGCTCCATAGTTGAGCCCGAGTGCGTCCATCAGCTTCAGCGTCCGCACCCGCACCGGCTCGGGGAACTCGTAGGCGCGCCACGCGTCGATCAGTGCCAGCCCCTCGCGCCGCCAGTCGTACCGTGAGCCCGGCAGGGCCTGCGAGTCGATGGCCGCCGCCATCACCCGCTCGCCCACCACCGTGACCCGCAGCTCGAGCGCCTTGGGGACGAGTTCCTGGAACGTCATGGGGCACAGGTCCAGCCCCTCGAGGTCCTCCAACTCCGACGTGCCGAGCGGCGTGGTGAACACCACATGCTCCCGCTTCTGCTCGTCGTGCACGGCGAACGCCGTCATCATCTTCGTCACCACGCCCTGGGGACAGCTCGCGGCGAAGGCGCGCACGGCCTCCGGGTCGTTGGTCATCAGCGTGCGGGGGACTTCCAGGCCCAGGCTGCGCGCCAGCTTGAGCTGCAGCGGCTTGTTCTCCGCCCACCGCACCCGGTCCAGTCGGTCCACGGTGAAGACCCCGAGCGAGGCCAGCAGGCCGTACACCACCCGGTGGCTCTCCTCCACCGAGGGGCGGCGCAGCTGGGGCTCCAGGTCCTGGGGGATGCCGCCGCCCGTCTCGTTGCGGCGGTACCACACCGAGGTGATCTCGGAGAGCGCGAGCACGCCCGCCGGGCCGACGAGTCGCCCGTCCCCCGCCTCATCCAGCACGAGCTGGAGCTGGGTGGGAAACAGGTCCGTGTCGAACCGGTAGACGCGCTCGCCGCGCTCCTCGAGGGCCCGGGTCACGAGGACAGGGGCCGTGTTGTCCTTGGAGCGGGTGACGATCAGGATGGTCATGGGCTCTCCGCGAGCGCCTCGGCCAGCGCCTCGGCGATGGGCAGGCCGAGCTCCTTTTCGAGCATGCCCCACTCGCCGCCGGGATTGACCTCGAGGAACATGTGCCGTCCTTCCGGGGTAACGATGAGATCCACGGCGCCGTAGACCAGTCCCAGGGCCGCCACCAGTCGCACCAGGCGTGTGGAGACTCCCGAGGGCAGGGCACCTGCCTGCCAGGAGCACTCGTCCGGCCTGGCCCGCCGCCAGTCGACTTGGCCCGCCGCCGAGCGCGAGGCGTCGATGGCGCCCACGAAACAGTGGTTCCCCACCACCACCACGCGCAGCTCGTGGGACTTGGGAATCCGCTCCTGGAAGACCATCGGGCTGTAGCGCAGCCCCTCCAGGTCCTCGAGGTCCTCGGCGCGCAGCTCGCTCGTGTAGAGGAAGGGCCGCGAGCCGTCCATGGATTGGCTCAAGGGCGTCAGCATCTTCGTCACGGCTCCGCCCTCCACCTGCTGGAAGAAGGCACGTACCCGCGCCGCGTCATTGGTGATCAATGTGCGCGGCACCTCCAGCCCCAACTCACGGGCCAGCCGGAGCTGGCGCGGCTTGTTGTGGGCGAGGTGATCCGCCGCGGGTGGATTGACGAAGCGGCAGCCCGAGGACTCCAGCGTGTCGAGGAATCCCTCGAGCGTCGCCAGGGACTCACGCGCGCAGGACGTCCGGTAGGCGGGCTCCAGCTCCTCATCGAAGCGGGGAGGCATCAGGCGGCGGAGCCACACCGCCTGAACCTCCCGCTCCCGCAGCTCGCCCGCGGGAGTGTTCAGCCAGCCCTCATCCCCCGGGGCCGTTGCCAGCCCCCACTTCCCGGGGAAGTCATCCGTGTCGAGCCGCACCGGGAGCAGGCCCCGGCGCGTCACTTCCTCCGCCACGCGGTCGATCGTGTAGTAATCGCCGCTGTGGGTGAGCAGCAGGACCACGCGGCGAGTCGAGGGCATGGAGGAGGGCGCCAACCAGGAAGCGGTGGTTCAGGGCTCGGGAGGCTTCGAGACCTCGTCGGTGTCGGAGGGGGCCTTGTTGGTGGCGTCGTACTGCGACGCCAGACCGCCCGAGACCTTGTCCAGCTCCTGCGTCTCCAGAAGACGCGCGAAGAACGGCTTCTTTCCCTGCTGCTTCTGGCCCTTCTCGTTCTTCTCCATGGTGCGGCCTCCTCGGTCTCGTCCTCGCCAGGGGGTGGCGAGCAGACGAACGGATTTTCTCATTAGTCGAGATAATCACTCCGAGTCAATTCCCCGTTTCCTCCGCGAGGCCCGATGATTCCGCTCTCCTCCGTCCACCACATCGCCATCATCTGTTCTGACTATGCGGTGTCGAAACGGTTCTACACGGACGTGCTGGGCCTGACCGTGGTGCGGGAGGTGTACCGGGCCGAGCGCAAGTCCTTCAAACTGGACCTCGCACTGAACGGTCAATAT
>NZ_DASVWK010000849.1:0-23646 GCF_036389735.1 Archangium sp.
TCAACCGGTTGATGCAGTGGTTCTTCCCAATCCGGAACAACCACGTGGACAGCTTCGAGTCCTCGCGGAACCGCGAGAGGTTCTGGTGGGCGCTCACGAAGACGTCCTGCACCAGATCGTTCGCCTCCTCCCGATCCCCCAGCATCCGCAGGCAGAAGTCGTAGAGCCGATCCTGGTGCGCCCGAACCAGCACCTCGAAGGCCTCCGGCTCTCCCCGGCGCAGCCGCCCCAGCAGCAGCCGCTCCTCGCGCGCCGCCGCCTCGTCGGTCACCGACGTCCCCTCCAGCTCCATCCCGAGCACCCCGCTCGAAGACACCGGTGACCTCCCGCACGGCGCCTACACCGCGCACTTCCATCCTACTCCATCCCACTACGCCCCGTTCCGCGACCTTGGACAACCCGGTCGCGGAAAGGTTCCGGCCCTTTTTTCCGGGCTATTCGGGGGCGTTGCGGTTGGGGTTCTTCACGCCCATGAGCTGGGCGGTGACGAAGTCCTCCAAGGCACCGTCCAGCACCGCGTCCACGTTGCCCGTCTCCACGCCGGTGCGCAGGTCCTTCACCATGCGGTAGGGCGCCAGCACGTAGGAGCGGATCTGCGAGCCGAAGGAGATGTCCTTCTTCTGAGCCTCGGCGGCGGCCTGCTCGGCCTCGCGCTTCTTCACCTCCAGTTCGTAGAGGCGGCCCCGGAGGATCTTGAAGGCCATGTCCTTGTTGGCCGACTGCGAGCGCTCCGTCTGGCAGGTGATGAGGATGTTGGTGGGCAGGTGGCGCAGCTGCGCCGTCGAGGAGGTCTTGTTGACCTTCTGGCCGCCCGCGCCACCACCACGGATGAACTTCAGCTCGTAGTCCTTCTCCGGGATGTCGATCTGGATGGTGTCATCGACCTCCGGGTAGACATCCACCGAGGCGAAGGCCGTCTGCCGGCGCGCATTGGCGTCGAAGGGGCTGATGCGCACCAGCCGGTGCACGCCCACCTCGGCCTTGAGGTAGCCGTAGGCGAACTCGCCCTCGATGCGCAGCGAGACGTTCTTGAAGCCGGCTTCCTCGCCCGGCACCGAGTCGTTGATCTCGACCTTCCAGCCCTTCTGCTCGCAGTAGCGCGTGTACATGCGCATGAGCATGGCGGCCCAGTCCATCGAGTCCGTGCCACCCGCTCCCGCGTTGATGTCCATGAAGCAGTTGGACCGGTCCTGCTCGCCCGAGAGCATCCGCGCCAGCTCGAGCCTCGCCACGTCCGCTTCAATCGTGGTGAGCGACGCCTCGGCCTCCTGCGTGCTGGCCTCGTCGTTGACCTCCGCCGCCAGCTCGAAGAGCACCTGCGCGTCTTCCAGGCCCCGCAGCGTCTTCTCGAAGGTGCCCACGCTCGACTCCAGCGTGGACTTCTCCTTCAGCATCGCCTGCGCCTTGGTGTTGTCGTCCCAGAAGGTGGGGAGCGTGGACTCGCGCTCGATCAGCGCGATGCGCGACCGCTTGCGGTCGAGGTCAAAGATGCCCCCGGAGCGCGAACAACCGCTCCCGAAGGCCGTTGATCTTCTCCATCGAATCGTTCGCCATGGATGTCCTCGGTGAGCGCGCGAGGAGTCCTCGCGCGCGATTGCTGGATGTTGAGCTTCAGGAAGCCTTCAGGGAAGAAGTCATTGGCTCCGGAGCGCGGCCCGCCGACGACGGAGCCCCCGCCCGGGCCAGCCGCAGCGCCCCCGCCAGGCCCAGCGACAGGGGCAGGAGCAGCGCGATGAGCCGCCAGTTGTCCTGGTCGAACATGGGCAGCACCTTGAGCGCCAGCCCCAGCACGCCCAGCCCCGCCAGCACCAGCCACAGGTGCCCCAGCCGCTCGCGCGCCTTCATCGAGCCGCGCATCAACTGGAAGCCCAGCGGCACCGCCAGCAGCGTGAGGGGATTGGCCAGGAAGAGGTTCTCGTTGCGCCACGTCACCGTGTGCTCCGTCCCCAGCCACATGACGAGCAGCGCCAGGCCCGGAACGCCGAACACCAGCCCCACCAGCACGTTCTGGAGGCCAAGCAGGATGCGGGGGGCTCGGGCGCCGGTGCGCCGGTTCCAGAGCGCCAGGCCCATCGCGCCGCCCCCCAGGGCGAGCCCGAGCAGCAGCAGCACCGGCCCGTACCTCGGCGGCTCCGCGGGCGTCTTCGGGCGGCCCTGCGCTTCGTAGACGGGGATCGTCTTCGCCACCAGCGGGCGCTTCTGCCCGTCCTCCCCCACCACCTGGAACTCCGCCACCTGCCGCTCCAGCTCGTCCGGGAGGAAGGCCTCCTGCCAACGGGTGATGGGCCGGTCGATCTCGTCGTTCATCAAGAAGTCGAGCAGCAGGCTCATCGCCGGGCCGACGTCCGTGTAGCGGCGCGTGTGGTCGCGCAGTGTCATGCGCCCGGGGCCGCTCATCGCCTGCTGGAAATGCCCACCCAGCACCTTATCGATGCCATCGCGCAGCCGGGTGACGCAGTTGTCGTCGTAGTGCTGGTACAGGTACTCGCGGTTCTCCGGCAGCACGTTCACCGCCAGCAGCCGCCCCATCTCCAGCCTCTGGGCGGGCGACAGGTTCAGCTCCTGGAGCCGCACGTCGCGGTTCAACGAGCGGTAGAAGCGGAACGTCCCCGAGGGGCTCGCGTCGTCCACCCAGAACTCGAGCCGCCCCATCGCGTAGCGTGCCAGCATGCGCTCATCGAAGGAGAACATCCCGTAGTTGTAGAGGCGCGAGCGCTGCAGCCGCCGGTCCTCCACCACCAGGGAGCCATGGCCCCACCAGGAGGCCACGTCGTCCCCGGGCCCGAAGGTCACCAGGTAGATGGACAGGTCCTCGCCCTGGCTCTCGCCCGTCCCCCAGGGGGGCATTTCATCGGCGCGCGCCGGGGTCGCGGCCAGCAGCAGCAGGCCGAGCAGGCAGGTCAGCAATGGGGCAAGGCGGGGCATTGTCCGTCCCAACAAACGAGGGCGGGCCTACCTATCACGCGCAACGCCCGACTCAACCCCGTGTGTGCCCGCCAGGTGAGCGGGCGTTCAGTGGGGGCGTCCCGAGATCCTCCCCATGGTCTCCTCATGAAGACCCACAAGCTTCCCCCCGAGGTCCCCTTCCCGCCCGCCCCCTGGAACCTGTCCGGGGAGGGCTGGATCGGGCTCTTCCAGGCGGATCAGGACGTCCCCTGCCCCGCTCCCTGGAAACACGTGCTCTCCCCACGTCTGGTGATCGTGGCGCTGATGCGCTACCGCGAGGGGACCCTCTCTTATGACGAGCTGATGGTGGGCCCGCTGGTGCGGCACGGCACACGCATGGGCCTGTGGGTCGCCCACATCTGGGTGGACAGCGCCACCTCGCTCTGGGGCGGACGCCGCATCTGGAGCCTGCCCAAGGAGATGGCCACCTTCACCTGGGAAGAGGGACGGGTACGGGTGAAGGACGCACGCGGGGCCCCCATCGCCACGTTGGGGGTGGAGCGGCGCACGGGCTTCGGGCCCTCGCTCCCGATGCCCGTCCCCGGCATTGGCGGCGCCCCCGGTCAGTGGACCTCCTTTGTCGGGCGCCTGCGCGGCCGCCTTGCCCCCGGCGGTCTGAACGTGGAGGGCTGGTCGGAGCGCTTCCCCTTCCAGCTTGGCGACGCCGCCCTGGTCAGCGTCCACGCCAGCTCCATGACCCTCACCGTGCCTCCGCCCCAGTCCTGGTCCGAGGACGGGGCCGCCCCTCCGTCACCGAGCCCCTGATCCTTCCTGGGAGAGGAACTCCTCGATGATCGCCAGGGCCCGCTCCGGACGCTCGGAGAGCAGCTCGTGGCCACAGTCGGGGAAGCGCTCGAAGCGCACCAGCTCCGGCCGCAGGTGGGAGACCAGATCCTCGGAGCCCTCGAAGGGGAGCACCGGGTCATGCGCGCCCGCGAGCACGAGCGTGGGGCAGCGGATCCGCTCCAGCTCGCACGTGAAGTCGAAGGTGTGCCACTCCCCACCGATGAAGTGCCGCGCGACGTCGAAGTGGATGAGGGAGGCCGGGCTCGGGTTCTGGATGGTCAGCCGGTGGTACAGCGGGAAGCAGACCTGGATGTAGCGCTGGAAGATGTCGGGGGTGGGATCCTGGAAGAACCGCCGGGCGATGGTGGCGGCCTCGGTCCCCCCGAGCCGCTCGAACATCGCGAGCGCCCGCGTCAGGTTGAACCGCGGGTTGGTGGAGCAGAGGATGAGCTTGCCGGCATGCTCCGGGAAGCGCGTGGCATAGGCCTGGGCGACGAACCCGCCAAAGGAGGTTCCAAGCACCACGGGCTTCTGGATCTCCAGCGCCTCGCAGAAGGCCCGGACGTCCTCGGCCCAGGTGGCGAGGTTCCACCGGTCCGGGGTGCTCCGGTCGCTGCGCCCGTTGCCTCGCAGGTCGAGGTAGATGACCTGGGCGACCCGCGCGAGCGGCGAGAGCGTCGGCCGGTACATGGCATGGTCGATGCCGGGCCCCCCGTGGATGGCGAGCACCGTGGGCTTCTCGCGAAGCTCACCGCCCCGCTGCTCCAGCGAGGAACCTTCCGTGTCGAAGAAGAGGGAGACCCCGTTGACGTGGATTCGCATGGTGGGGCGTCAGGTCATCAGCTTGCGGGCCCTGGGGGCCACCGCGTCACCAACCATGCCGCCCTCGCCCAGCAGCGACTCCTCCGTGCGCGCCATCTTCTGCGCGTCCCGAGGCCGCTCGTGGTCATACCCGAGCAGGTGCAGCAGCCCGTGCGCCAGGTAGCGCGCCACCTCCGCCTCCAGCGTGCGCTCGTACTCCTTGGCCTGGCGCTTCGCCGTGTCCAGCGAGATGACCACGTCCCCGAGCTGCCTCGGCCCCGGAGTGCCCTTGGGTGCCTCCCCCGCCGGGAAGCTCAGCACGTCCGTCGCCTTGTCCTTCTTGCGCCACGTGCGGTTGAGCCGGCGGATGGCGTGGTCGCCCACCAGGGAGATGGACAGCTCGCACCCCGTCAGCTCCAGCTTTCCGAGGAACGTCTCCGCCAGCTCCGTCACCTGCTTGGAGAAGCGCTTGCCCTGCGGGTGTGCCACCTGAACCGTCACCCGGTTGGCCTCGGGCTCCTCCGACTCTTCCTCGATGTGCGCCAGCTCCACCCGGAAGGCCGGCGCGCAGAACGAGTAGTAGTCGCAGGCCCCCTGCCCGTCGTTGCGGTACACCACCCGACGGCCCTTGGGCACCAGCCCGATCTCCCCCTCGCCCACGAGCTGCCGCTTTCCATCCACCACCAGCGTCAGCTGGCCCTTGAGGACGATGATCACCTCGTCGAACTCGGGCGTCTGGGCCGGCTCGGACCAGCCCGGGGGCGCCAGCATCCGCGCCACCGACATGGACTCGGTGCCCGTCGTCGCGGCGCCCACGAATTCCTCGATGCGCTTCCCGTCGTCGCGCGGGATGATCTTCCCCTTACGCAGCCTCACGTTGGGCCTCCTCCAGCCGCGCGTGCCTTGCCACCGTCCTGCTTCGTCGTCGTACCCGCCACCATCAGCGCCGCTCCCTTGGGGCCCGTCTGCAATGCCCCCGCCGGGTACTCCGGACGCGCATGGTAGATGCCCTCGAGCGTGTGCAGGAAGGACTGGGCGATCAGATTCAGGTCCCTCAGCGTCAGGTCGCACTCGTCGAGCTGTCCCTCGGAGAAGATGAGGTTGATCATCTTCTGCACCTGGGTGTGCAGTCGGGGCGTGGAGGGCTCGGGCAGCGAGCGCGTCGAGGCCTCCACCGCGTCGGCGATCATCACCAGGGCCGCCTCGCGGAACTGCGGCTTGGGGCCCGGGTAGCGGTAGATGCTCTCGTCGATGGGCGGAGCGCCTTCCTTGCCCTCCTGCTCCTTGACGGCCTTGTGGAAGAAGTAGCCCACCAGCCGCGTGCCGTGGTGCTGGGGAATCGCGTCCGCCACCAGCTTGGGCAGCCGGTACTGACGCGCCATCTCCAGCCCCTCGGTGACGTGGCGCTTGATGATGACGGCGCTCATCGCCGGGGCGAGGCTGTCGTGCTTGTTCTCCCCCTTCTGGTTCTCACCGAAGTAGAGCGGATTCCGGCCCTTGCCGATGTCGTGGTAGTACGCACACGAGCGCGCCAGCAGCGGGTTGGCGCCGATGGCCTCCGCCGCGTTCTCCACCAACGTGCCGATGATGATGGAATGGTGGTAGGTGCCCGGGGCCTGGACGATGAGTTCCTTGAGCGCCGGGTGGTTGAGGTTGGCCAGCTCGAGCAGCTTCAGGTCCGAGGCGTAGCCGAACACGGCCTCGATGAGCGGGGTGAGGGCCATCACCATCACCGGTACGGCCAGCGCGGTGCCCGCCAGGGCGGACAGGGCCGTGAGGAGGGTGTCGCTGGTGAGCCCCTTGCCCTCGGCCAGGAAGAGGCAGAGCACCGCCAGCGAGTTGACGGTGCCCGTGGTCAGGCCCGCCTTGAAGAGGCCCACCCGGTCCTTCGCCTTGGTGATGCGATCGGCCGCCACCAGCGCGCCCACCAGCGCGTAGATGCCGAAGGAGAGCGAGTTGCCCAGCATCACCCCGGCGAGGCACGCCAGCACCAGCGCGAAGAAGAGCGACAGCTCCTCGGAGAGGACGAAGCGCACCAGCATGGCGCCGGCCGCCACGGGGAAGGCGTAATAGAAGGCCTCCAGCGGCAGCGCCGTGTACCGGTCCTGCACCGCGTCCGCGATGGACACCCAGAGCTGCATCAGCCCCAGCATCATCACCAGCAGCACGCCCAGCAGCAGCCCGTCCTTGCGGGTGGGCCGGAAGCGCCGGAAGGCCGTGCGGCAGAAGAGGTACGTGGCCGAGATGAGCAGCGCCACCAGCCCCGTGCCGCCCACCTGGAGTTGCACCAGATCCAGGCGGTCCGTCTGCGAGCGCATGCCCCGGATGGCCACCAGGTGCGTCTCGTTGACCAGCTCCCCGTCGCCGATGACGCGCTGGCCCTTCTTGATGGAGATGACGGCGTCCTTCACCGCCGAGGCCGCCTGACGCCGCCGCACGTCCGTCTCGGCCAGGTTGATGGTGAGGTTGGGCCGCACCAGCCGCTTGGCCAGCCGCAGCACCGCCCGGCGCTGCACGCCCGGCGAGTCCGGCAGCAGGTTGCCCGGAATGGAGGCGAAGCGATCCAGCTCCGTGTGCGCCTCTCGCACATCCACCACCGTGGGTGCCCGCCCCGACAGCGACTGCTCCCCGCTGTGCCGCAGGTCCCTCACGGTGAGGCCCTCGGGGCCCTCGCGCGACAGCTCCTCGCGCGAGCCGGCGACATACACCGGCATGGGCTCCGAGAAACCGTAGGCCCGCTCCACCAACGCCAGCGTGGCCGCTTCCACCGCCTCGGAGAAGCGCGCCGTGGACAGCGCCTGGAAGTCGTCCGGCTCCAACGCCGCGTCCCTGCGCCCGAACAGGAGGACCTGGAAGTCCTCCCGCTGGCGCTCGCGATCCTCCAGCTTGCGCCCCTGCTGCGCCTTCCCGCCCTCGGCGGCCCCTTCCTCGCTGGTGGCCGGCTTCGTCACCAGTCGCTGGCGCATCTCCGCGAAGGCCCCGTTCACCGCGACGCGGATCTCCGACACCACGCCCGGGCTCAAGTCGTACACCGGCCGCACCGCGCCCTGGGCCTCCTGGCGCCGCTGCTCGGTCATCGCCTGGTGGACGATCTCGTAGTCCCGCCCGGCCTTGAAACCCGCCGGGGAACTCGCCCGGAAGGGCTTGCCCAGGTGGTCCTCGGTGAGGGCGGGGATCTGCTGGCTGTAGAGGCCCGGCGAGATGACGAAGCCCGCGGCCACCGACACCACCGCCAGCAACAGCACGCTCGTCAGGCGCCGGCCCCACCAGGGACCGAGCCGGAAACGGCGGGCGAGCGCGTCCAGCGGACTGGGTCCGGGGGGCGACGATTCCGGTTCGGACATGGGGTTGCTCAACCTATGGGAGGCATGATGTGGACAGCAAGCAAAGCGGGCGGCGGGAACTTCATTCCGCCGCCCGTGCTTGCTCGTCCGGTGACCAGGCCAAGGAAATCAAGGGCTTGGCGTGTCGGATTCAGAGGAGGCCGCCGGAGCGGGGGCCGCAGCCGCCTGGCCTCCCTTGGGGTGCGCCTTGGCCGCCTGAACCGTCGCGTCGTAGCGCTCGTAGGCGCGGATCACCTCCTGCACCAGCGGGTGACGCACCACGTCCACGTCGGTGAACTCGGAGATGTTGATGCCCTC
The DNA here is from genome assembly GCF_036389735.1 of Archangium sp. Lineage (GTDB taxonomy): Bacteria > Myxococcota > Myxococcia > Myxococcales > Myxococcaceae > Archangium. Next base: position 8,175 of record NZ_DASVWK010000849.1, read on the forward strand.
CACGTTCTTGAGGATGGAGCGCGCGTGGTGCAGGCCACTCGCCTTCCCCACCGGCAGGTCCACCTGGGTGACGTCGCCGGTGATGACCGCCTTGCTGTTGTAGCCCAGGCGGGTGAGGAACATCTTCATCTGCTCGATGGTGGTGTTCTGCGCCTCGTCGAGGATGACGAAGGAGTCATTGAGCGTGCGACCACGCATGAAGGCCAGCGGGGCCACCTCCACCACTCCCTGCTCGATGAGGTGCAGGGCGCGCTCGGCCGCCATCATGTCGTGCAGGGCGTCGTAGAGCGGGCGCAGGTACGGGTTCACCTTCTCGGCGAGGTCACCCGGGAGGAAGCCCAGCTTCTCGCCGGCCTCCACCGCGGGGCGCGCCAGGACGATGCGCTTGACCTTGCGCTCCTGGAGGAAGGCCACCGCCATGGCCATGGCGAGGTACGTCTTGCCCGTACCGGCGGGGCCGATGCCGAAGACGATGTCATGGGCACGGATGGCGTCCACGTAGCGTTTCTGCGCGAGGCTCTTGGGAGAGATCTGCTTGTTGCCCGAGCTCTTCAGGACGGGCCCTAGCATGACCTCCTGGAGGGACTCCGCGCCTCCACGGCCGAGCACCTTGATGGCCTGCTCCACGTCCTCCCGGTAGACGGGACGACCGGCGCGGATGAGCTCCTCGAGGTTCTCCACCAGACGCACCGCGAACGCCACGGCGTCGGCCGGTCCGGACAGGTGGAGTTCGGTGCCTCGCTGTCCGACCCGGACACCGAGACGACGCTCCATGAGCTTCAGGTTCTCGTTCTGGTTGCCACACAGCGCCAGGGTCGTCGCGTTGTCACGGACATCCACCTTGGCGGAGGTGGGGTTGACTACGGGAGCTTCGACAGGGGCGGAATTTCGCAATTCGTCCAATCCCTTAAGTCCTCGGGCGGGTGGTCGGAAAATCGACCTCACACTTCAAGCTAACGCCCCCCCACGGAGAGCGAAAGGAGGAAGCAGACAACCCACCTAGCGCAGGGGAGGCAGCAGGATGAACTGACGCTCTGACGTGCGGCGATAGTAGTAATCGTCCCGCCAGGGGTAGCGCAGATCCTCCCGCTGCAGGAGCCCTACCTCCACCAGCGCCTCCAGGCGCTCGGGGAGGGCCCCCTTTTCTAGACGGAACACCTCCAGCGCGGCCTGGATTCGGGCCTGCTGGGCGCGCCCCACGAGCCGTTGGGTCGCCGGGTCCGCATACGAGGAAGCCGACTCGTCCCCCAGGTCCCAGGTGTCCGGTTTGAGACGCGAGCCGACGAAGCCGAGCGCCGCCAGCACCATCATGGTGACGACGCCACGGGCCACCATGCCGCCCACGCGGACGAGCAGGCTGGCGCCTCCCACGGAGGCCGCCCTCCCGGTGGGTTGGATGGCGCGGATGTAGTCCAGGTTGAGGAGGTTGACGAGCGCCTTGCAGGTCTCGAACTCACCCAGGCCGCTCAAGTCCACCAGCTTGCGCACGTCGCGGCCAGCGGCGATGAGCCCGTAGACGCGGCGCTCGGCGCTCCCAATGGACTTGAACTCCCCCTTGTTCTCGTCCTTCTTCTCCTCCTTGGCCTCGGAGAAGGCGTCGTCGAAGGAGGCGTCGAAGTCGTCGTCCTGGGCGACCTTGGCGGGCAGCTCCTTCAACTTCTCGAAGGTCATCGCCTCATGGGAGATCTTCTTCCGGACCTGGGGCCACTCGTCCACCATCCGGAAGCCTTCCATCAGCACGCTCTCGGCGCGCAGCGGCTTGATGGAGTCGTCGTCCGCCTGGACGTCCTCGACCTTGAACTCGTAGGAGCCCGCCTTCCAGGAGAAGAGCCCGTAGAGGGTCTCCGTCACCTGGAGCTGCATCATCTGCTTGAGCTTCTCGGCGGTGATGAAGCCGCTGGTGGTGAGCACGTCCCCGAGCCGCTTGAGGGTGCGCTTCTGGGTCTCCAGCGCGGTCGTGAGCTGCTGCTCGGTGATGAGCTCGGCACGCACCAGCATGTTGCCGATGAGGTCCTTCTTCTTCCGGGTGATGCTCTCGGCACGGACGATGTTGCCGTCCAGGAAGTAGACCTGGACGTCCTGGTCCTTGCTCTTGAGGTACAGGACACCCGTCTTCTGCTGCTGTCCGATGAGCTGGAGGATGTCGGCGATGCCGAAGCCCTTGAGCGTTCCGGTAATGGCCATCGTCGTTCCGACCTACTCGTTCTGGCGGCGGTACAGCCCGCGCAACGTCAAGAGATGGAGGGGGATGAGGAGCAGCAGCAAGGGCGCCAGCTTGAGGTACAGCGGAACCTCGCCGTAGGGCGAACGCAGCACCCCGGAGCGCAGCAGCACGCCGGACACCGCCAGCAGGAAGAAGAAGGCGTAGAGGGTGCCGCGCACCGCCAGCCCCTGGAAGAGGTGGCCGGCGCCGGACACCAGCGCGCCGAAGGCGTACGACAGGCCGCTCTGCCAGCGGCGGTGGCTTTCGATCTCGAGATGCTTGCGGGCCCGGATGCGCGCCTCCACCGCGCTCTTGCGCGAGAAGACGTTGACGCACTGGGCGCACATCTTGGCGGCCACGCCCAGCTCCTTGTCGCACCGGCGGCACACCGCGCGACCACATTTCTCGCACTCGCGCGAGGTCTTCAGGGAGCGGCCCGCGAAGCCGAACGCGAAGGCGCCCAGCGCGCCCAGCAGCGTCAGGCCCCAGGCCAGGCCTCCACCCCCGAGCAGCCGGCGCGACAGCTGCGCCTGCACGCGCTCGACCGCCACCGGATCCTCGGTCACCGGCAGGTCCGCCTCGGACAGCGGCGGGCTGAGCAGGAGCCGGTTCATCAGCAGCCGGTCATCCGGCGGGCGCTTCCACAGCAGCAGCGCGGCGTCCAGGCGCTGCGCGGCGGCGAGCGCATCACGCGCCCGCTGGTTCTCGGCGCCGATGGAGTCGTCCGGGGCCACCGCGGCCCGGCGGCGGTACACCTCGGCCAGGTTGAAGGCGGGAGCGGCCAGCGAGGGGTCCGCCTGCGAGGCATCCGCGTAGAGCCGCGCCGCGCTGTCCTGATCGCCATTGGCCAGCATGGCGTTGGCCAGGTTGGTGATCAGCGCCGCGTGCCCGGTGCGCAGGGCGGCGGCGGCCTTGTAGTGGGCGATGGCCTCCGGAAGCTGGCCGCGGCGGGCCTCGAAGCGCCCGAGCGCGAACAGCTCCGCGAAGCCGGCCTGCTTCTTCTCGTGCCGCGCGCGCACCCGGTCCGCCACCTGCTCCACGGCGAGCCCGCCGCGCTCCAGCACGTAGACGTCCTCGGCCACGGTGCCGGCGAAGGTGGTGGACTGGGCGAGCTTCCCGGCGGCCAGCGGCACCATCGCCGCCAGCACCAGCAGCACCGCCGCCACCGCCCGCTCCACCACCGAGAGGTAGAGGGCCACCGACGCCAGCAGGATGAGCAGCACGGGCACCAGGCCCAGCCTCATGGACAGCGGGGCGCCGATCAGCAGCAGCACCGCCAGGGCGGCGGACTGCCACTTGGCCGCCGCGCGGGGGAAGAGGTGGTGGAAGTCATGCAGGAAGTAGCGCACCCGCCGCGCGAAGAGCACGCCCACCACCACGGCCGCCGTGGCCAGCAGCGCCACCAGGAACACCGCCCCGAGGTCCGCCAGCGCCGGGCGCCGGTAGCGCGGATCCTTCAGCAGCACCGAGATGGCGGCCTTGACCTCGCGGAAGTACGGGCCCACGTCGCCCGGCGAGCGACGCATGTACTCCTCGGCGAGCGCCAGTCGCGTATAGGGAAGGTTCGGTGAGAGCGCCACCGCCTGCTCCACCAGCTGGAGCGCGCCGGCCGAGTCGTTGGCCTTGCGCCTGCCCTCGGCCGCCCGGATGAAGGCGATGCTGAGCGACTCCATGTCCAGCGCGGCCACGTCCTCCTTGAGGTCCACGAGCTGCTGCTGGGTCTGGCGGGCCGTCTCCATGTCCAGCGCGGCCACCGCCTTCTGCCACGTGTCCCAGACCTGCTGGAGGTCCGCGTCGGACTTCCTCGGGGCGAGGATGGTCGGCGGAGGGGGCCGCACCACCGGGGCCGGGACGGGCGTCGTCGGCTGCACCGCGACCGCCGGGGTCTCCGGCTGCTCCGCGGGCTGCGCCTCCTCGCCATCCTCCGACGCCTTCTGGCCCTTGCGGTTCTTGTCACGGCCCGCGCTCGTGGAGCCTTCGTCCGTCTCCTCGTCGCCGGAGGACTCGTCGATCTCCTCGTCGGAGGATTCGACCGTCATCTCGGACGCATCGAGCATCGAGGGATCCAGATACGCGGGCTTCTCCGCGGCGGGCTTCTTCGCGGGAGCCTGGCGCTGCGACTTCTGCGCGTACGCCGGCCCTAGCGGCGTCCACAGCACGAGGCACAGCATCAAAGGCAGGAAGCGCAACAGAGGGAGGCGCGACATTCGGGCCCGGATGATAGGCGAGGGCCACCCCCCACGGAAGTTGTAGCGCCCCTCTATCGGTTTTCCCGTGTTACAGGCAGCCCGCTCGGTCGGAGAGAGAGGAGCACCCATGAGTGCAGCAGGGGAGCAATTGGACAGGCTGATGGGAATCATGGCCCGTCTCAGGGCCGACTGCCCCTGGGACAGGGAGCAGGATGTGCGCTCGCTGCGCCCCTACCTCATCGAGGAGGCCTTCGAGGTCGTCGACGAGATGGACCGGGTGGCCCAGGGAGGCCCGTGGCGCGCCCTGTGCGAGGAGCATGGGGATCTGCTCTTCCAGATCGTCTTCCATGCGCGGCTGGCCGAGGAGCTGGGCGAGTACTCCATGGCCGACGTGGCCGCGGCGATCAGCGACAAGCTCACCAGCCGCCACCCGCACGTCTTCGGGGAGAAGCAGGCGGATGGCACCCCACAGCCGCTGGCCAACTGGGCGAAACTCAAGGCCGAGGAGCGCAAGAAGAAGACGGGCCGGGAGGGCTCGGTGCTCGACGGGGTGCCCACGGGCGCCCCGGCGCTGATGCGGGCCGAGCGCCTCACCGAGAAGGCCAGCCGCATCGGCTTCGACTGGGCCAACGTCCAGGAGGTGCGCGCCAAGCTGGACGAGGAGCTGGGCGAGCTGGACGAGGCCATCGCCTCGGGGGACCGGGACGCGTTGGAGCACGAGCTGGGCGATGTCCTCCTCTCCCTGGCCAACCTCTCGCGCTTCCTCCACACGCCGGCCGAGGACGCGCTGCGGATGGCCATCCGCCGTTTCACCACCCGCTTCCAGCACATCGAGACCGCCCTGCGCGCGGAGGGCGTCCCACTCGGTGAGGCCACGGTGGAGCACATGGAGCGCCACTGGCAGGCCGCCAAGGCGGCGGAGAAGGCCCTCCCCCCGCCCACCCGCGTCCCCCGTGCTCCCCTGGTGGCCCTGCGCCTCCCGGTGGTGGACCTCGCGGCCCAGCGGGTCTTCTGGGACGCCGTGGCCCCGCTGCTCGGCTGGAGTGCGGAGCGGGCAGGCGCCGACGAGGCCGTCTACGGAGATGGGCTGTACCGGCTCGCCTTCACCGTTGGTGCGGGCCCCCCCTCCCCCGCCACCCTCACTTTCGGTGCGCCCTCGGCCGCGGCGGTGGAGCGGCTGCGCACCCTCTTGGAGCGCACCTCGCCGGGCTCCGTCCTGGAGGGCGGGGGCGGAACAGGCCGGCTCACCTTCCAGGATCCAGCCGGTCTCCGGTGGGAATACGCCTTCGGGAGCCGCTGATTGATACCTTCCGGGCCCAGATCGGTGGCACGGATCACGCAAGCCTTGACGCTAAGGAGGCGCCGAAGTAGGTACGGCGCCTCTTTTCCACAGCCGTACGTTGGAGATCACCTTGGCCAACACCAAGTCCGCAGAGAAGCGTAACCGCCAGGCGCAGAAGCGCCGCGCTCGCAATGTCAATGTCCGCACCACGGTGAAGGACGCCGTGAAGGCCGCGCGCGAGACCCTCACCACCCAGGGCGCGGCCAAGGCCGGCGATGCCCTCAAGGCCGCCACCCGCACCCTCAACAAGGCCGCCTCCAAGGGCGTCCTCCACAAGCGCACCGCCTCGCGCCGCATCTCCCGGCTCGCCAAGGCCGCGAACAAGGCCAAGACCGCCGCGAAGTAGTCCTCGCGGCTCTCACCAGCCGCTCGCCAACCGGTCCAGACCCTCGCGCATCATCGTCTCGGCGAGACGGTGGAGCGCGGCCTGCCGGTTGGCTTCGGCTTCCAGGACGTCGCCGGACACGCTCGCCGTGCCCGGCAGGAAGTCCTCGTTACCGGAAACGGTCGCCGTCGCCAGCTCCCGTCCGTCCCGAACCAGCCGCAAGTGCACCGTCGCCGACGCGCGGTAGCTGGCGAGCTGCGGTTCGGCGATGCGCGTGTTCCCCTGATAGACGGGCTCGGTGATGATGGTGGGAGTGCTGCCCACCCCCAGGACCGTACCCTCCACGGTGGCCTCGCAGGCCCCACTGCCGCCGAGCACCCCGGAGCGCCCCATCTCCTGGCGGAAGGCCCGGGTGAAGAGCAGCTCCAGGCCCGGCTCGGGCGTGTCGTTGCGGAAGACGGGCGCGCACACCGAGCGCACCCCCTCGGGCAGCCCTCCGTCCCTGGGCGTGAAGCGGTAGCCGCACCCGAGACCCGACAACACGAAGACGCACCCCATCACGCTCAACCGGGACATGGTGCCCACAGTAGCGGCGCGAGCCCGGCGGTCAAGCGCGAGGGGCAGCCCTCTCCTAGGGGAGACGGCCGTTCACTTCCACGCCTCGCGAGGCCATCACGAGCGCGAGGGCACTCCAGGCGGACCGCACGCGCCGCTCCGACAGGGAACCTCGCCACGGGGAGCCCAGCTCCCAGCGCGTCTCCACCCCGCCCGCGGACTCCAGGGCGAGCGTGTAGCGCCGCACCGAGAGCGCCAGCACCACGCCCACCAGGGCCACCAGGCCGAGCAACACGCCCACCGCACTGGACACGAAGGGCAGCGCCACGAGCGCCCCGACAGTGAGGGCCAGGGCCTCATAGCGTGGCCGGTGGAGCAGCGAGAGACGCCGCAGGCCGGGCAGCTCGAGGAGGAAGGGCGTGGCGGAGGTGCCCGGACGGAAGGAGAGGCGGTTGCCCTCACCGGTGAGGACCCGCCCTCCCCCGAGCTCCGCCCAGAAGAAGGGGTGCTGGGGCGTGGCGGGGGCGCTGGGAGGCAGAGGGGCCTCGGGCAGCTCACCACCACACGCGGCGCAGCGGCCCGCTCCCGCTTGCTGCGGGCGGCCGCACCGCTTGCACATCACGAGGACCTCGGTGGTCACCGGGCTCCCGTCTCAGCCGACGACGAAGTTCACCAGCCGCTTGGGCACGAAGACGAACTTGCGCAGCGTCTTGCCCGCCATCGCGGCCTTCACCCGGTCATCCGCCTCGGCCAGGGCGCGCACATCCGCCTCGGCCGCGTCCACCGCCACGCGGATCTCCGCGCGCAGCTTGCCGTTCACCTGCACCGCGTAGGGAATCACGTCGTCCACCACCAGGGCCGGGTCGAACTCCGGCCAGCCCTGCGTGACGGTGAACGTCTTGGAGCCGTACGTCTCGGCGAGCTCATCCGCCAGGTGCGGGGCGAAGGGCGTCAGCACCACCCCCAGCATCTGGATGGCCTCGGCCATGGCGGCCTTCTCCGCGGCCGTCTCCGTCGTGCCCAGCGCATACAACGCGTTGACGTACTCCATGATGCCGGCGATGGCGGTGTTGAAAGACAGCCGCTCGATGGCCTCCCCCACCCGCTTCAGGCACTTGTGCGCGGCGCGGCGGATCTCCAGCGCCTTGCCCTCGAAGGCCCCGTCGTGCCTGGCCCCGACCACCCCGTGGTGCTGGAAGGCCAGCGTCCACACGCGCTTGAGGAAGCGGAAGACGCCCTCCACCTGCTCGTGGGACCAGTCGAAGTCGCGCTCGGGCGGGCCGGCGAACAGCACGTAGGTCCGCGCGGTATCCGCGCCGTACTTCTGCACGATGGTGGACGGGGCCACGCCGTTGCCATAGCGCTTGCCCATCTTCCGGCCATCCGCGCCGTTGACGATGCCCTGGGTGATGAGCCGCGTGACGGGCTCGTCCACCGGGCTCAGCCCCAGCAGCTTCATCACCCGCGTCCAGAAGCGGAAGTACAACAGGTGCATCACGGCGTGCTCGGGGCCGCCCACGTACACGTCCACCGGCAGCCAGCGCTGGGCCTCCTTCGGATCGAAGGGCGCCGCGTCGTACTTCGGCGACAGGTAGCGCGCGTAGTACCAGCAGGAGTCGACGAAGGTGTCCATCGTCTCCGTCTCGCGCCGGGCCGGGCCCGAGCACTTGGGACAGGTGGTGTTCACCCACGAGGGCACCTTGGCCAGGGGCGGCTCGCCCTTGCCCGTCAGCACCGCCTGGGTATCGATCTCCGGCAGGCGCACCGGCAGCTGCTCCAACGGCACCGGCTGTCCCCTGCGCTCGGGGTCGCACTTCTCGCAGTAGACGATGGGGATGGGCGTGCCCCAGTAGCGCTGGCGGCTGAAGCCCCAGTCCTTCTGACGGTACGTCACCTTGGGCTCGCCCCGGCCCTCGGCCTGGAGCTTCGCGCCCATCTTCTTGCGCGCCTCGGCCGAGGTCAGACCCGTGTACCCGCCCGAGTCCGCCAGCACCCCGTCCTCGGTATACGCGGCCTCCAACTTCTCGCCCGGCGGCAGCGGCTCGCCCGAGGCCGGCTGCACCACCACCTTCACGGGCAGGCCGTACTTGCGCGCGAACTCGAAGTCGCGCTCGTCGTGCGCCGGCACGCTCATCACCGCGCCCGTGCCGTAGTCGGCCAGCACGAAGTTGGCGATCCAGATGGGCACCGGCTGGCCGGAGAAGGGGTTGACGGCATGGGCGCCGGTGAAGACCCCCTCCTTCGTCACGCCCTCGGCCGTGCGGTCCGTCTTGGAAATGGCCGCCATCCGCTTCACGAAGGCTTCCACCTCGGCGCGCTGCCCCGGCGTGGTGATGCGCGAGACCAGCTTGTGGTCCGGCGCCAGCACCACGTAGGTGCAGCCGTGGATGGTGTCGATGCGGGTGGTGAAGACGCGGATGTCCTCGTCAACGCCCTGGATGTCGAAGTCCGCCTCCACCCCCTCGGAGCGGCCAATCCAGTTGCGCTGCATCGAGGTGATGCGCTCGGGCCACTCCTTCAGCCCGTCCAACCCGTCCAGCAGCTCCTGCGAGTAGCGGGTGATCCGGAACGCCCACTCGGGCAGCTCCTTGTCCAATACCGGGGACTCACAGCGCTCGCACGTGCCGTCCTTCACCTGCTCGTTGGCGATGACCGTCATGCAGCCGGTGCACCAGTTCACCTTGCTGAAGCGGCGGAACACCAGATCCCGCTGCAACATCTGGATGAAGAACCACTGGTTCCACCGGTAGTACTCGGGATCGCTGGTATTGACCTCGCGCGTCCAGTCGTAGCTGTAGCCCAGCGTGCCCATCTCCTTCTTGAAGGAGGTGATGTTCTCGCGGGTGCGCACCGCCGGGTGCACGCCGTCCTTGATGGCCGCGTTCTCCGCCGGCAGGCCCAGGGCGTCCCAGCCCATGGGGTGCAGAACGTCGTAGCCCTTCATCTGGAAGAAGCGCGCGTAGACGTCGCCGATGAGGTAGTTGCGCACGTGCCCCATGTGCATCTGACCGCTGGGGTACGGCAGCATCTCGAGGATGTACTTCTTGGGAGCACCGGGGCGCTTGCCCGCTCGGAACACCCCCGCCTCTTCCCAACGGGTCTGCCACTTCTTCTCGATATCCTGCGGCTCGTAGCGCTCGTTCATGGCCATGACGGGGTGCGTCTTAGTGGTATGCCAGCCCCCAGGCAACAACAGACGCTTGCCTCCGTTGCCCTCTGACATCCGGCCGCCACGCCCGAGGGGCAGGCGTTCAACCCCGAGCACCCGCCCCGGCTACTCCAGGCGCAGCAGGCTCTTCACCGTGTCCTGGACGACCTTGGACTGGACGGGCTTGACCAGGTAGGCGCTCGCCCCGAGCGCCATGGCGCGCTCGCGGTCCTCGACGGCGGACTCGGTGGTGATGACCACGATGGGGACGGTGCGGTAGGCGTCCGTCTGGCGGATGTGTCGGATGAGCTTGAGCCCGTCCATCAACGGCATGTTGATGTCGGTGAGCACGAGGTCGTAACGCCCCAGGGTGAGCTTCTTGAGCCCCTCGGCGCCATCATGGGCCTCGTCGGTGTGGACCCACGAGCCGAGTCGTTGCAGCGCGTACATGAGGCTGCGGCGCATGGCCACGGAGTCATCCACCACCAGCGCGCGGATCTGCTGCGTCATTCCTCCAGGATAGCACCGCCCGGCGGGGGATCAGGGAGCGGAGTGAGGGGCGCCGGTGGACGACCGCTCCCGGCATGATGGACGACGGCCTCCCCGCATATCGCCCGAGCGGGCGAGCACGGCGCCCCTACGAGACAGGTCATCCACTCCCCGTTACCTGGGAGGAATGCCCGAAGGGAACATCATCCACCGCATCGCGCGCATCCACCGCCGCTGGCTCCTGGGGCGCGACTTCACCGCGGACTCTCCGCAGGGACGCTTCTCGGAGGGGGCCCGGCACCTCTCGGGGCGAGCCCTCGTGAGCGTGGATGCGCACGGCAAGCACCTCTTCCACCACTTCGACGGCGGGGTGCGGCTGCACATCCACCTCGGCCTCTTCGGCAACCTGAAGCACTTCCGCGCCGGAGCCGCCTCACCCTCCCCCACCTGCCGGCTGCGACTCTCCTCCCCCCACGCGACGCTCCACCTCTCCGGGCCCCAGGCCTGCGAGCTGCTGAGCCCCGAGACCGAGGCCGAGCTCCGCGCCCGGCTGGGGGAGGATCCGCTCCGCCCGGACGCCTCGCCCTCGCGGGCCTTCACGGCCCTCCGACGCGGCCGGACGCCCCTCGCGGTCGCGCTGTTGGATCAGGAGCGCATCTCGGGCGTGGGCAACATCCTGCGCGCCGAGGGCCTCTTCCTCGCGCGCCTGCCACCGCTGCGCCCCGCCTCGGAGCTGCGCCCCGCCGGGTTCGAGCGCCTGTGGGAGGCCCTCCGAAGTCTGTTGGAGGACGCGGCCCGGGATGGGCGCATCGTCGCCCCGCATGCCCCGCCCGCCCCCTGGGAGATTCCCGGCAGGCGTCGCGAGGACCGCTTCAGCGTCTACGACCGCGCCGGTCAGCCCTGCCCCCGGTGTTCCACGCCCATCTCGCGCCGGGAGCTGGCCAGCCGGGCCTTGTTCTTCTGTCCTCGCTGTCAGAAGACCCCCGCCGCGAGCTGAGCACGCGCTAGGGCCCGCAGAAGGGCAGGACGTACGCCTCGCTCACCGAGGCTCCCACCGCCGAGGGGGGCGGATTCTGATGGAAGAGCACGTAGCGGGAGAGGTCCGGCATGAGGACGAGCGTCTCGCTGAAGGTGGGCATCGACGAGACCCGTAGCGGGGAGACCCGTTCCACCACCGTGCCCGACAGGGAGGCGAGGGTGAGATAGTTCACCCCCGAGCTCGCATCCTTCCAGCTCCAGAGCGAGAGGGCAGGGTTCAGCTCTCCCGGCCGTGTCACCATCTGCATGCGCTGGATTTCGCGTGGATAGGGGTGGATGGACGTTGGCGTCTCGCATCCCGTGCTTTTGCACGCCACGGTCATGAGGTTGGAGTTCGGGCTGGTGACACCGTTCTGCACGTAGTGGAGGGTATGTCCCGCTGGGCTGCCACGGGTCGGAACGATGAACGGCGAATGGGTGAACGCGTCCTGGGATTGGAACATGACACTCCCGACGAGCGTGCCGTCGTTCGCGATGAGCGCTGTCTGCCGGACATGGTTGCTCTCGAAAGCCACCAGGAACTGCTCCCCCGTGCCATTCGCCGTGGCATGCAGGCCGAAACTCGAGGCCGGAACGGCGAGCCGGACGGGGATGCTCACGCTGCTCCGGTGGAGGTCCCGGGCGACCGTGATCGCCCAGACCTCGGTGGTCGGAGGGGGCCCTGCCGGGTCGAAAGCGCCCACCGTCGTGACGAGCACGAGGATACGGGCCGTGTTGATCGCCAGCTTGACCTCCGACACGATGGGCTGGGTGCTCCCGAAAGGCAGCTCGAGCACCGGGAGGGAGGTGCGCTTCCCGGTCCCATCCAGCTGCGCCAGGTAGACCTTGTACAGGCGAGCCCCCGTGGTCTGCACGAACGTCTCCTCGATCCACGCCACCATGGCCCTGTCCCCAGCCGCCACGAGCGAGGGCTTCTGGAACTTGATGCTCTGCGCGGAGGGGGAGAGCTTCTCTCCCTGGCTCGGGAGGCCATCGATGGAGACGGTGCGTGTCGCGAGGCTCCCGGACTCCGTCGTGACGACGAGCAGCGTGTCCTCGGTGCTGGGGGCTGGGCGGCGCACGGGGACGGCGGCCAGGAAGGTGCCAAGGTCGTGGCTCTTGGTGAGGGCCATGGAGGCCCAGTCCTCCAGACCGTCACAGTTGTTGTCCTTGCTCTGACCGCACACCGGTCTCGCGGGCCTCACCCCACCCTCACAGGCCCCGAAGGTGCCGTCCGCGCCACACAGGCGCGTTCCCTGAACGCACTCGCCCTCGTCGGTGCCGCAGGCCACGCGCGTCCCGGGCCGACAGTCCAGGCCCTCGGCGCGGATGCAGCGGTTGTCGAAGCAGACCATCTCCCCCGGGCACGGGTGCTCCGCGTTACAGCCCGCGGGGCTCTCGGCCTCGAGCTCCTCGAGCGTCGGCACGGAGCAGGCGAAGGCGCAGGCGAGGCAGGACAACAGCAGGAGCCTCGAAATGGGGTTCATCACGGCGAACCTCCTCCCGTGGAAGCGGGGGCAGGAGCACTCGGGCTCCCGGCAATGAGGAAGGTGGCGAGCGCCCCCAACGCGGCGGCGCTCGCCGTGCCAAACAGGATGTTGGCGACGAAGGCCTGGTTCTTGGCGCTCCTCAGATGCGTGACGCGCTCGTCATAGAAGGCGGCATCCCGCGCGAAGCTCAAGTTGGTCGCCGATTGCAGGCCGAAGAAACCGGCCGCGCCGCCGGCCACCGCGCCCACGCCCAGGAACGCCAGCGGCAGCACGCGGGGCGAAGACGGCTGCTCCTCGCTGACGGAGGGGACGAAGGCGGGGGGCTGCTGGGGCGGCGGCACCACCGGGCTGTCGAGGCCGGGGGACTGCGCCACCGGACGGTCCGCCTGGGCCTGGGGCTGGGGGCTCGGCTCGGAGGTCCCCAGGTCGTTCAGGACGGACTGGCGCACTTCCTCGAAGTCGCGCTCCACCTTGGGGGAGACCTGCACGGGGAGCTTCGCGTCCGGCTGGAGGTAGAGGGCGGTGCGGAAGGAAGCGAGCGACTGAACCCTGTCCCCGAGCTCCGCCTGCACGATGCCCTGGTACAGGGCCACCGCCACCTCCTGCTCCGTGTTCCGCGTCAACGCATTGGCCCGCGACAGTTGCTCCAGGGCTCGCTCGTACTCGAGGTTGTCGTAGAGGCGGACGGCGGCGGCGAACGAGGCCTCGAAGTCATCCTTGCGGACCGGCGTCTTGCGAACCCGGGCCTTCCGCGCGGGTGCTGGGGCGGCGCTCGCCAAGGCAGGCAGGCAGGCCATGAGGCAGAGGGCGAGCACCCGCGCGCTCTCTGTCCGGAAGGGGCTGGCTTTCATGGGGCGCCAACCTAGCAGCAGGCACGCCCCCCCGGCAGCCCCCTCCCCGAGAAGCCCGGTGGGCTATGATGGCGTCCGTATCCGCGGGACCAGGAGATCGCCTTGACGCAAGTGGGCAAGTACCAGCTCGTCAACAAGCTCGCCACCGGAGGCATGGCCGAGGTGTTCCTGGCCAAGGTGGAAGGGCCCATGGGCTTCGAGAAGACGCTCGTGCTCAAGCGCATCCTGCCGCACCTGGCGGAGGACCCGCAGTTCGTGGGGATGTTCTTCACCGAGGCCCGGGTGGCCGCGCAGCTCAACCACCCCAACGTCGTGCAGATCTTCGACTTCGGTCAGGCCGACGGCACCTACTACCTGGCGATGGAGCACATCGACGGGCCGGACCTGCGTACACTGGCCGCGCGGGCCGTCCAGGCCGGTGTGAGCCTGCCCCCGGCCTTCTGCGCGAAGCTCATCTCCGCCGCCTGCGAGGGCCTGGCCTTCGCCCACGACTTCACGGACCCGACCACTGGCGAATCGCTCGGCCTCATCCACCGCGACATCAGCCCCGACAACATCCTGCTGTCGCGGCAGGGGGCGGTGAAGGTGGTGGACTTCGGTATCGCCAAGGCCTCCAACCAGAGCCACAAGACGCGCACGGGCCTCATCAAGGGGAAGATCGCCTACATGCCGCTGGAGCAACTCCAGGGGCAGCCCCTCGACCGGCGTGTGGATGTGTACGCGCTCGGCGTCGTGCTCTACGAGCTGCTCACCGGGCACCACCCCTTCGAAGCCACCACCGACGTGAGCATGATGCAGGCCATCCTCTTCGAGCCGCTCGTGCCCGCGGCCTCGCGCCGGCCGGACCTGCCCGAGGCCCTGCTCCGCATCCTCGACGCAGCCCTGCCCAAGGTGCGCGAACAACGCTATCCGGACTGTCTCGCCCTCCAAGCGGACCTGGAGCGCTTCATCCTCTCCACCGGCCAGCCAATGGGAGCCCGGGAGCTCGCGCAGTGGGTGGAGCGGCTCTGTCCGAAGGGCAGCGTGACGGGGAGGCATCCCACCGTCAGCACGGGTGACGCCACCGGCCTCGAGTCCACCGCCCTCTCCCCCCAGAGGACCCCGACAACAGGCAAGACGCGCCCCAAGACGATGGCCGCTCCCGCCCTGGCACCCACCTCCGAGCAGGAGCCTGAGATCGTCCTGGAGCCCACGCGCCTGTCGGCCCACGGCCTCCCGCCCGCGACCGAGATCAGCAAGGCGGCTGACCCCAAGCAGGAAGATGTCGCCCCCCCGCCTCGCCGCAACCGCACCGGCTTGGGAGTGGCGGTGGGCGGACTGGCGCTCCTCGCCGCGGGCAGTGGCGTCCTGTTCTTCCGGGGCAGCCCCGCGCCGCAGGTCCCCGCCACGTCCATCCCCAGTGCTTCCCCGCCCGTGAAGGCCACGCCCCCGCCGGTAGCGGCGTCTCGACCGGCGGAGGCTCCGCCCCAGGTCCCGCCGCCGCCCGTGGTCGAGCAGGCGGCCCTCCCCACGGAGCCCCCTCCGGAGCAACCCGTGGAGGCCCAGGCGCCGCTGGCCGCACCGGCGCCCCAGTCAGAGCCTGCCCCCCGGCCCAAGGTCTCTCAGAAGGCGAAGCTGACGTTCCGCATCCGGCCCTACGCCACCGTGTTGCTCGATGGGACGGCGCTCGGTCAGACGCCCCTCGCGCCCGTCCAGGTCTCCATCGGCACGCACACCGTGCGGCTCATCAATCGGGACCTCGGCAAGGACATCACGCGCACCGTCGAGGTGAAGGCCGGCAACTCCAACATCTTCAAGCACGACTTTCGCACGGAGTGAGCCTGCCGCGATTTCGTGGCTCTCCCGTACTTCGTGTGGTTAAGC
>NZ_DASVWK010000850.1:0-1735 GCF_036389735.1 Archangium sp.
GGGGTAGCCAGCATCGGCGTGGCGGAGCACGCCCATGGCGGGATCCGAGGTGAGCACGCGCTCGATGCGGCGCGCGGCCTCGGGGGTGCCGTCGGCGACGATGACCTGGCCGGCGTGCAGCGAGTAGCCCATGCCCACGCCTCCGCCGTGGTGGAAGGACACCCACGAGGCGCCGTTCACCGCGTTCACCAGCGCGTTGAGGATGGGCCAGTCGGCCACCGCGTCCGAGCCGTCCTTCATGGACTCCGTCTCGCGGTTGGGCGAGGCCACCGAGCCGCAGTCCAGGTGATCGCGTCCGATGACGATGGGGGCCTTCACCTCGCCCTTGCGCACCATCTCGTTGAAGCGCAGGCCGGCCTTGGCGCGCTCGCCATAGCCGAGCCAGCAGATGCGCGCCGGCAGACCCTGGAAGGCCACGCGCTCCTGTGCCATGCGGATCCACCGGTGCAGCGACGCCTTCTGGGGGAAGAGCTCCAGCACCGCCTCGTCCGTGCGGCGGATGTCCTCGGGGTCTCCCGAGAGCGCCACCCAGCGGAAGGGCCCGAGGCCCTCGCAGAACATGGGGCGGATGTAGGCCGGCACGAAGCCGGGGAAGTCGAAGGCGTTCTCCAGCCCGGCGAGCTGGGCCTGGGCGCGGATGTTGTTGCCGTAGTCGAAGACGTGGCTGCCGGCGCGTGCGAAGTCCAGCATCGCCTCCACCTGCATGGCCATCGACTGGCGGGCCTTCTCGACGTAGCCCTTGGGGTCGCGCTTGCGCAGCTCGGCGGCCGCCTCCATCGACAGGTCCGCGGGGATGTAGCCGTTGAGCGGATCATGCGCGCTCGTCTGGTCGGTGACGAAGTCCGGCTTGAGGCCGCGCCGGTACAGCTCGCGGTACACCTGGGCCGCGTTGCCGATGAGGCCGATGGAGCGGCCCACGCGCCTGGCTTGGGCCTCCTTCACCAGGGCGAGCGCCTCGTCGATGTCCTTGGCGATGACGTCCAGGTAGCGCGTCTCCACGCGGCGGCGGGCGCGGGTGGGATCGATCTCCACGCCGAGGAAGACGGCGTTGTTCATGGTGGCGGCCAGGGGCTGGGCGCCGCCCATGCCGCCGAGGCCGCCGGAGAGGACGAGCCGGCCGGAGAGATCATCCGAGCCGAAGTGGACGCGGCCGGCCTGGGCGAAGGTCTCGAAGGTGCCCTGGAGGATGCCCTGGGTGCCGATGTAGATCCACGAGCCGGCGGTCATCTGGCCGTACATCATGAGGCCCTTCTTCTCGAGCTCGAAGAAGTGGTCCCAGTTGGCCCAGTTGCCCACGAGGTTGGAGTTGGCGATGAGGACGCGGGGGGCGTCGGGGTGGGTGCGGAGGATGCCCACGGGCTTGCCGGACTGGACGAGCAGCGTCTCCTCATCGGTGAGGCGGCGCAGGCCGTCCACGATGCGGTCGAACGAAGGCCAGTCGCGGGCGGCCTTGCCGATGCCGCCGTAGACGACCAGGTCCTCGGGACGTTCGGCCACGTCCGGATCCAGGTTGTTCATCAACATCCGCAGGGCGGCTTCCTGGACCCAGCCCTTGCAGGACAGGGCGGTTCCGCGGGGGGCACGAATGGTGCGGGACATGTGTCTCCTCGAAGATTGCGCCGCCTCGAAGCCTAACCGAATGCTGTGGGACGCGCGCGAGGTTCCGTGCTACCACGCACCGCGCCATGAGCCGCATCTATCGTTCGCTCCCCCCCGCAGGTACCCGGATTGGCCA
>NZ_DASVWK010000851.1:0-1625 GCF_036389735.1 Archangium sp.
CGCGCGGGGTGAAGCGCCTGGCGGTGATGTGCCCGGCCTTCGTCGCCGATTGTCTGGAGACGGTGGAGGAGGTCGCCATCCGGGGCCGCGATCAGTTCCTCGCGAGCGGGGGCGAGGCGTTCACCCTCGTCCCCTCGCTCAACGCCCACCCCGCCTGGGTGGACGGGGTGGTGCGGCTCATTCGCGAGTCGGAGGCGGTGGCTACTTCTTCGCCTGCGGCTGGATCAGCTCCGGCGGTACCTCCTCGAGCGGAGTGAGGCGCAGCTTGCGCTCACCGTTGCCCGCGCCGGGCAGGTCGCCCTCGCTTCGCGTGGTGAGGGTGCCCTCCCAGGAGCGCCAGCGGCCCGCCTTCACGAGGAACTCGCCCCGCGCCTTCACCCGCATCTCGGAGGAGACGGCCGTCATCGACTGCGTGGGCTCCTCCTCCTGATCGTCCTTGCCCTTCTTCGCGTCCTTCTCCGACTTCTTGGGCGTGGGCGCCGGCCGCTTGGGGGTGCCGAGGCTGCCGGAGATGCGCTCGGACAGGTCGTACTCGAGCGTCGCCACCTGCTCCCCATTCTCGGCGGGGGTGAGCGCGGTGAGCTTCACCTGGTTCTGACGCTCGGTCTTCTTCTCGACGAAGTTGCGCACGGCGCTCAGGTCCACCAGATCCGTGCTGAGCGCCCAGGTGGCGTCCGGACCCACCGGCTCCAGCGGCAGCTCCATCACCAGCAGCGCCGTGGTGTGCAGCGGTCCGGAGAGCCCGTCCAGCACGAAGCCGCGCTCGCTCATGGTGCCCTGGTCCTCCTCACCGCCCGCGCCCTGCGGGACGATCTGGAAGGCGTAGCCGGACTCGGTCTTCCGCAGGACGAAGAGGGAGGTCGTCTCTCGCGGGCCGGCCGCGGGCGCGGGGGCTGGCTGCTTGCCCTTCTTCCCCTTGGAGGCCAGCGGCGCGGACTCGAAGGAGGAGGTGGTGGTGAGACGAAAGGCGGTGGGGGCGTCGAGCTTCCAGCGCAGCACCACCTTGGAGGGGTCTGGCGGCGGCTCGGGGGCGGCGGCCGGCCTGGCCGGGGCATCGGCCTTGGCCGGGGTGGCGGCCATGTCGGGCGGACGAGGGATGGGCTGCATCTGGCCCACGGGCTCCTCCTTGCAGGCGGAGGCGAGGCAGACAGTGGCCAGCAGGCCGATGATGCGCCGATTCACGAAGACGCTCCTGAAGGGGGAGGCAGGTGGACTCCGGAGGTCGGAGTGTCGAGCAGTCTACGGCAGTACGCCCGAGGCTTGAAGAGAGGGGGGGCCATGAGGTGGGCAAGCCCGGGAGCCGTGTCCGCTGGGTGTCCGGGGATGGCGGGAAAAGTAGTGTGGGTGGGGGTTACTTCCGAAGTTCGACGTGGTATGTGGCGGCGCCATGCCATCTCGCAACGAGCCTTGTCCTTGCGGCAGCAAGCAGAAATACAAGAGGTGTTGCCTGGGTGAATCCCGGCCCTTCGGTAGGACGGGTCCTCCACCCCCGCGCCGGCCGCCGCCCTCCGGGGTGGATCCGGTCACCGCCGAGGCCGCGGTCCTGGCCGAGGAGGTGATGACCTCTCCCCATCCCCTCCAGCGGATCTCCGAGGGGATGGTCCTGCTTCGGACGATGTTCCAGG
>NZ_DASVWK010000852.1:0-1881 GCF_036389735.1 Archangium sp.
GCCCGGCGACTGGCGCGTCTCCATGGAGACGGAGGACGGACGGGAGATTGGCCGCCTGTCCTTCACCGTGACGCCCGATACCAGCACGGGACCCCGCGAGTTCAAGGTGGACGCGGGGTAGAGGCGGACTCTGGAATTTCCAACCCGAGGGATTCACTGATGCGCTGCGTCTTGCTGGCCTTCACGATGCTCGTGGGCCTTCCCGGCCTGGCGCGAGCCCAGGTCGACAGTCCCTACAACCCTCGGATCGCGGGAGTGCCCGTCCGGTGTGTGTCCTCCACGGGGCTGCCGGTGGCCTTCGTGCCAAACACCCTGCTCGCGGACGTGGGGCTGGGGTTCCCCGCCTGGCCCGATGTGCCGGCGCACGTCGAGTACAACCCGGGAATGCTGGCGCGGTTGTCTCCGGCGGTGCAGCTCTTCTGGTTCGGGCATACGTGCGCGCACGAGGTGCTCGCGGCCCCGAGCCGCGAGGAGGACGCGGACTGCTGGGCCCTCCAGTTCCTCGAGCGACAGGGGCTCGTGTCGCGTGCGCAGGTGGGGGAGATCCAGTCCTACCTGGGGGCCAGGCCGGTGGTGAAGTGGGACCACCAACCTGGAGCCGAGCGCGCGCGGTTGTTGCTCAAGTGCTACGACCGGGCATCCGGGGCCCGGAAGTAGGTTACTTCTTCTCGCTCCAGATCTGCTTCATCCAGGCTTCGATGTCCTTCGCCTCGCGCGGGATGTCCTCGGACAGCACGCGGCAGCCCGTCTTCGTCACCAGGACGTCGTCCTCGATGCGCACGCCGATGCCCCGGTACTTCGCCGGCACTGTCAGGTCGTCCTTCTGGAAGTACAGGCCCGGCTCCACCGTCAGCACCATGCCCGCCTTCAGCTTGCCGAACTTGTAGGCCTCCTGCCGCGCCTGCGCGCAGTCATGCACGTCCAGGCCCAGCATGTGGCTGACGTTGTGCAGCGAGTAGCGCTTGTAGAACTGGTTCTCGTCCTTCAGCGCCTCCTCGGGCTTCGTCTTGAGGATGCCCAGCGTGTACAGGCCCTCGGCCAGCACGCGCATGGCCACCCGGTTCGGCTCCATGAAGTCGTTGCCCGGCTTCACCGCGTCGATCGCCTGGTTCTGCGCGTCCAGCACCAGCTCGTAGATCTCCCGCTGCTCCTTGGAGAACCTGCCCGAGATGGGCAGCGTGCGCGTGATGTCCGCCGTGTAGAGGCTGTTGCCCTCCACGCCCGCGTCCAAGAGCAGCAGCTCGCCCTTCTTGATGTCCCCGTCGTTGCGCGTCCAGTGCAGCACGCAGGCATGGTGGCCGGCCGCGGCGATGGTGCCGTAGCCCACGTCGTTGCCCTCCACCCGCGCGCGCAGGTTGAAGACACCCTCCACCTCGCGCTCGCTCCGGGCCGCCTTCAGCCGGCGGATGACGTCCTCGAAGCCCCGGTGCGTGGAGTCGATGGCCGTCTCCAGCTCGCGCACCTCCAGCTTGTCCTTGATGAGCCGCATCTCGGACAGGGCCGTGGCCAGCTGCTTGTCGCGCTCGGAGTGCTCGGGCACCGCGCCGTCCACCTTCGCCGAGTGGCCGCGCAGCACGCGCGTGGGAATGACCGCCGCGCCCCGCAGGCCCTCCAGGAAGCCCGGCAGCTCGGGCAGGCCGCGAGCCTCGTGCACGCCGAAGCGCGCCTGGCTCTCCTTCACGCCGAGCCGCGGGCCCACCCACAGCTCGCCCTTCACGCGGTCCGTGAAGAAGGTGGCGTCCGTGCGGCCCGGGTTGGGCTCCACGAAGAGGATGTCCGTGTGGCCGCCGCCCTCCTTCGGCTGGAGGACGAGCACGCAGTCCGGCTCCGTGTTGCCGGTGAGGTAATAGAAGTCGGTGCCCGGCCGGAAGCGGTAGTGGG
>NZ_DASVWK010000853.1:0-3856 GCF_036389735.1 Archangium sp.
ACGCCCCCCTCCCGATGGACGCACTCCTGGCCGTCGGGGCACGCGCGGGCCTCGCACGTGGGTTGGCACACGGGCCCCTCGGGGTCACCACGAGCACAGAAGAAACCCTCCGGGCACGTCCCTTCCCTCCCTGGCACGCACCGCCGACCGCACCAGCCAGCGCCAGCGCAGACGAGCCCTCCCCACACGCCCATTCCCGCTGGGGCAACATCGGCAACCGCAGACACTGCTCCCCCTCCTTGCGCGTCCCCTCGACGACGCACCAGCGGAGAGCCACCCGTCGGCCCGGCAGGGGAACGGCTCGGCAGACACCATACGGCGAGCACCACTCGTCCGACTCACACGACGTGGACGTGCACTTCCGCTGCTGGTCGTGCGGGTCATGGAAGCAGATGAGCCCAGGATCACACTGCGCATTGTCCTGGCACGGTTGACGGAGGGTGCGCAGGCCGCGAGTCTCCCCGGGCGTCACCCAGGGGACGAAGCGCCAACCCTCGACCACCCTCTCCGCGGGCACCCGACTCCAGAGAACGACGAGCACCAGCAACGGGAGAACCAGCAGCGACGCGGCGATGAGGACCAGCACGGCTCGCCAGTTCATGGGGTCATGCTACCCGCCCCTTGGACAGCGGTAACGTGCGACCATGACGTCGCGCGGCTCCAGAACATCTGCCTCTTCCAGCGATAGACGTCCAGGAGGTGGGGCAGGAGAAGATCTTCGTGGCGTTGAGAGAGTGGCCCATCGCGGGCAACGATGAACAGCCGGAAGCCCTCCGTCCGTACCGGGAACTGACACGGGTGCTGGAGCCCCATTTCCACGAGGAGTACGTCCGCTGGCGCTCCCTCAATCCCACGCGCATGAAGCAGTGGCAGCGCCGATTCCTCGGTTGAGCGCGCACATCATGACGTAAAACGTCGTCCCGCGCGGCATGTCTCTTGAGGTAAGGTGAAGAAACCTGGAGGCCAAACGCCCGTGAATCCCGTCACCGCAGGCACCGTCCACTTCGACACTGAAATCCTCCTCGTCATCCTCGTGGCCGGGCTGCTGCTCTGGAAGCGGGTGGATTGGCTCCTCTTCCGCCTCGCCTCGCGGTGCTGCTACGACTGGGGCGCCTTCCGTGCCACGCGCGCCCTCGTCGGCTTCCTGGAGAAGCTTCCCCTCGCGGACTGGATGCGCTCCTCGCTGTGGCGGATGGAACTCTACGCGCTCTCGGCACTCGGAGAGACCGAGGCAGCCGTCACGGGTGCTCGCCGCCTCGCGGTCCATGCCAGGACCGAGGGCTGCTCACCTTGCGCCACCTGCGTGGTCAACCTCTTCATCAACGCGGGTCTCTATCTGGAGGCACTCGACATCGAACGGGGCTGGCAAGGTCCCTCGGAGCCCAAGACGCCGCACGCGGAACAGGAGTGGGCCCTGGTGCGCTTCAACCTCGTCGAGGCCGTCTACAACCTCGGTGGCTGGGATGCCGCCCATGCGCGCCTCAACGCATTGGAAGAGGTGGCGCGCCGGTACCCCTTCCTGTGGAACTTCTTCCCCGTCCAGCGGGCGTGGATCCTGGCGCACACCGAGCGTGGCGCGGAGGCGTGGGAAGCCCTGCGGCAGGTGGAGTGGCGAAGCGTGCCCCGTCAATACCGGAGCGAGGTGTGCTTCACCCGGGCCGCGGTGTTGCTCGCCCTGCGCCGGTACGACGAGGCGCAACAGGAGGCAGTCGCGGGACTGAAGCTCGCGCGCCGGGCCTCAAGTACGAGGAACGGGCTCTTCCTGCTCGGACGCATCGCCCATGCGGCGGGACGGCGGGAGGAGGCTCTCCGCCTCTTCGAAGCCGGAGCCAGGCACCTGTACAAAGGCCAGGGCGGGGATGGGCTGCTGGCGTGGGGCGACTGCCTCGCCGGACTCGGCCGCCATGACGAGGCGCACGAGGCCTGGAGGCTCGTCCTGGACCGCGACAAACAGAGTGGCGCGGCCTGGGAGGCAACCTCCCGGCTCGCGCGCACCGCTCTCCGTCAGAATGACGTCCCTGGAAAGCGCGGCGAGATCGGGTAGAGACGGGCCCTCCCGGGCGCGCTCCCCTTCAGCGGAAATCACGGCTCCCGCGCCGCTCGCTTGTAGACGTCTACAAGCGATGTAGCATGAAGACCCACACGGTGCTTGTAGACATCCACAAGTGACACGCCTCCAGTCGACCCGAAGCGCTCGGGCCGCCAAAGGGCTCCAGCCGCCCCGCTGCTCGTGAGCCACCCATGAGGCGCGGTGCTGTAACGTGCGCCCATGCCCTCACAGGAGATTCGTCTCTCGCCCCAGCAGCGCCGGGCCGCGCTCCAGGTCCTGGACCGGAACCGGCTCTCGCAGCTCACGGAACAGCTCGGCCTCGAGGTCGAGGACCGCCGGGTCATCGAGAACCACATCAACGCCCTCGTCCGCTCCCGCTCGGTGGACTTCGCCGGGCTCCTGGGCCAGCTCAAGCGCGAGGAGCTCCAGGCCATCTGCGACGCCCTGGGACTGGACCGGGGTGGACGCGAGAAGGAGGTGCTCGTCCAGCGCATCCTCGGCCATGACGGGCCCCAGCAGGCCCAGCTCGGGCTCCAGCCGCCCCCCCCTCCCCCAACGGCCCCCGAGGAGCCTGCTTCCATCAAGGCCAAGGCCGCGAAGAAGAACGGGGGAGACCTCGGCTTCGAGGGCACGCTGTGGAAGGCCGCCGACGAGCTGCGCGGGAACATGGACGCGGCCGTGTACAAGCACGTCGTCCTCGGCCTCATCTTCCTCAAGTACGTGAGCGACGCCTTCGAGGAGCGGCACAATCAGCTCCTCGCCGAGGTGGCCGAGGGCGCCGACCCGGAGGATCCGGACGAGTACCGAGCGCAGAACGTCTTCTGGGTGCCCAGGGAGGCACGCTGGGAGAAGCTGAAGGCCAACGCCCGGCAGCCCGTCATCGGCAAGCTCGTGGACGACGCCATGGTCGCCATCGAGCGCGACAACCCCAGCCTCAAGGGTGTGCTGCCGAAGGACTACGCCCGCCCCGACTTGGACAAGCAGCGGCTGGGCGCGCTCATCGACCTCATCAGCAAGATCGGCCTGGGTGACAAGGAGTCGCGAGGCAAGGATATCCTCGGCCGCGTCTATGAATACTTCCTCTCCGAGTTCGCCAGCGCGGAGGGCAAGAAGGGCGGCCAGTTCTACACGCCCAAGTCCGTGGTGAAGCTGCTGGTGGAGATGTTGGCCCCCTACAAGGGCCGCGTCTTCGACCCCTGCTGCGGCAGTGGCGGCATGTTCGTCCAGAGCGAGAAGTTCGTGGAGGCGCACGGAGGGCGGCTCGGAGACTTGAGCATCTTCGGCCAGGAGTCGAACGCGACGACGTGGCGTCTGGCGAAGATGAACCTCGCCATCCGGGGCATCGATGCGAACCTGGGCGAGCCCGACACCCGGGGCAGCTTCCTCAAGGACCAGCACCCCGACCTCAAGGCGGACTTCATCATCGCCAACCCGCCCTTCAACGACAGCGCCTGGGGCGGCGAGCAACTGCGCGAGGACGCGCGCTGGAAGTACGGCGTGCCCCCGGTGGGGAACGGGAACTTCGCCTGGGTCCAGCACTTCCTCCACCACCTTGCCCCCACAGGCATGGCTGGCTTCGTGCTCGCGAACGGCTCCATGTCCTCGAATCAGTCTGGCGAGGGAGAGATCCGTAAGGCGCTCGTTGAGGCCGACCTCGTAGACTGCATGGTGGCTCTACCGGGGCAACTCTTCTACTCGACAGCCATTCCCGTCTGCCTCTGGTTCCTGTCGCGAGACAAAACCAAGAACCAGCGATTCCGTGATCGACGAAGGGAAACACTGTTCATAGACGCCCGAAAAATGGGA
>NZ_DASVWK010000854.1:0-3449 GCF_036389735.1 Archangium sp.
GCGAATGTCCTGCGCGGCGGCTCTGCCTGGTCCACTCGCGGCGTCCTCTGCCTACTCGGTTGCTTCCTGGTGGCTGCCTCAAGCGCCACGCTCGCCTCCTCACCTGCTTGGGGAGCTGGGCACCGAAGGTCGAGGCCGTGCGGCTCGCGGCGGCAGCGCTCCTGTTGGTCACGGTTCTGTAAACCCCCGCGGGCACGAGACCAGGGGCGCGGAAAAATCCCTCAAGCGCGCATCCTTCGGTTTTCGCTATGAACTCGTGACGATTTATCTGTTTTTTCTTTAGACCCCCAGGCCCCATACATATGCCCGTTCGGGCAACTCCGCCCGGCCACGACGCCGCGATCGGCACCGGATTCCATGTACGACCGCGATCTCGGACCCTCGTCGACTGAGAATCCCCTGGGCCCTCCTGTGTTATCTGATTCGTCCGCCCCGGAGGTGCTCGAACAACTGCTCACCGAGCTCGCGCACACCGCGGGCGTCGAGCCGAGCACCAGCACCACCCAGGCCTCCCTCCTGGATGCCTCGCGGCAGTGCTCCGGCCTCCTCGCCGAGACCTGGAGCCAGCGCCTCCACCACGCGGGGCAGGCGCTCGGCCTCACCCTCTCCACCCTGACGCATTCCGTGGAGGACGTCCTCCGCCAGGGCAGCCCCCAGGGGCCGCTCGGCACCGTGTGCTTCTCGGAGCGGGGAGCCTCGTGGCTGCTGATCGCCGAGTGGGCGCCCGACCGCGTCCTCGTGCACTCCAGCCTGCTGCCCGAGGGCCAGGCGTGGATGAGCCGTGAGGAACTCTCGCGCCTGCTCACGCCCTGGGCGACGCAGTCCCTCACCTGGGTGCTCGCCGAGGAGTCCGAGCCCGTCCATGCCCTGCGGGCCGAGGAGGCAGCCCCGCACAAGCCCCTCACGCCCTTCGCCCGGCTGCGCTCGCTGGTGCGCCTGGAGGCCGCGGACCTGCGGGCCGTCGCCATGTACGCGGTGGGCGTCGGGCTCTTCGCCCTCACCACGCCCATCGCCGTCCAGTCGCTCGTCAACACCGTGGCCTTCGGCTCCCTGCTCCAGCCGCTGGTGGTGCTGAGCATCCTGCTGCTCGGCGGCCTGGTGTTCGCCGGTGGCCTGCGGGCCATGCAGAACTGGGTGGTGGAGATCCTCCAGCAGCGCATCTTCATCCGCGTCGTCAGCGATCTCAGCCACCGGCTGCCCCGCGTCCAGGCGCGCGCCTTCGACCGCGCCCACGGGCCCGAGCTCGTCAACCGCTTCTTCGACGTGGTCACCGTCCAGAAGGCCAGCTCGTCGCTGCTGCTCGAGGGCCTCTCCGTGGTGCTCCAGGCGAGCATCGGCCTGCTGATGCTCGCCTTCTACCACCCGCTGCTCCTGGCCTTCGACTTCTTCCTCCTGCTGGCCCTGGCCGGCATCATCTTCGGCTTCGGCCACGCGGCCGCCTCGGCGGGCATCAAGGAGTCCAAGGCCAAGTACGCCGTGGCCGCCTGGCTCCAGGAGCTGGCGCGCCACCGCATCGCCTTCCGCCAGCACGGCGGTACCGCCCACGCCCTGCGGCGCGCCGATGAGCTCGCCCGCGACTACCTCGGCGCCCGGCGCAAGCACTTCAAGTACCTCTTCCGGCAGATCCTCGGGGCGCTCGGCCTCCAGGCGGTGGCCAGCGCGCTGCTGCTCGGGCTGGGCGGCTGGCTGGTCATCAACCGCCAGCTCACCCTGGGTCAGCTCGTCGCCGCCGAGCTCATCGTCACCACCGTGGTGGCCGCCATCGCCAAGTTCGGCAAGCACCTGGAGGCGTACTACGACCTGCTCGCGGCCATGGACAAGCTCGGCCAGCTCGTGGACCTGCCGCTGGAGGAGGACAACGGCGAGAGCGTCCCGCCGACCCCCGGGCCCGCGTCCCTCCGTCTCGACGGGCTGGAATTCCACTACCGCGAGGACTCGCCCGTGTTGCGCGGCGCCAGCCTCGAGGTGCGGGCCGGCGAGAAGGTGGCCATCACCGGCGCCACCGCCGGCGGCAAGAGCACCCTCGTGGAGCTGCTCTACGGCCTGCGCGCTCCCTCGCGGGGCCGCATCCTGCTCGATGGCCTCGACCTGAGGGATCTCTCGCTCGCCTCGCTGCGCCGCGACGTGGCCATCGTCAAGGCCCCGGAGATCTTCGCCGGCACGATCGTGGACAACGTCCGGATGGGACAGCCCGACCTGCCGCTGAGCGAGGTGCGCCGGGCGCTGGAGGCCGTCGGCCTGGGGGAGATGATCGCCCAGCTCCCCGAGGGACTCCAGACGGAGCTCACCACCGGAGGCCTTCCCCTGTCCTCGGGCCAGGTGGCGCAGCTCCACCTCGCGCGCGCGCTCGTGCTGAGGCCGCGCCTGCTCGTCCTCGACGAGGTGCTGGACGGCCTCGACGCGCAGGCGCGTGAGCACGTGCTGAAGACGCTGATGGCCGACGACGCGCCCTGGACCCTGCTCCTCATCACCCGCGCGCCCGAGCTGCTCGCCCGCTGCACGCGGACGTACGAGCTGAGTGGCGGCCGGCTGAGTCCGCTCGACTCCGAGCGGCAGCCGCGCGTGGCAACCCTTTCCTGAGTCCGGACCCAAGACCATGACGACGATGCCAACTTCCCGAAATGGTGGTCCCTCCTCCGCCGAGCTCCCCGCGATGCGCCTCGTGCGGCACTCGACCCGGGTGGCTCGCACGGTGGCCCGACTCCTGGCCCTCGCCCTGGTGCTCGCCGTGGTGGGGCTGCTGCTGGCCCCCTGGCGGCAGAACGTCACCGGCCAGGGCCGCGTCATCGCCTACGCGCCCCTGGAGCGCCAGCAGTCCATCCAGGCGCCCATCGCCGGGCGCATCACGAACTGGGCCGTTCAGGAAGGCTCCGCTGTGAAGGAGGGAGACCTGATCGTCGAGCTGTCCGACAACGATGCGGACCTGATGACGCGCCTGCAGGAGCAGCGCACCGCCATCGAGGCCCGCATCAGCGCCACCCAGAGCCAGATGATGGCCTACGAGTCCCGGGTGGATGCGCTGCGCGCCTCGCGCTCGGCGAGCATCGACGCGGCCGGCTCGCGCGTGCGCATGGTGCGGGAGCGCATCCGCTCCGCCGAACAGTCGTTGTCCGCGGCCGAGATGGCCCGTGAGACGTCCCGGCTCAACCTGGAGCGGCAGCGCGCCATGCACGAGGACGGCCTGACGGCCACCCGGAGCCTGGAGCTCGCCCAGCTCGAGTTCACCAAGGCGAACACCGACGCCGAGAGCGCCCGCGCCAGCCTGAACGCCGCCCGCAACGAGCTCGAGGCCATCAGCTCCGACCGCCAGCGCGTCCAGACCGATGCCGATGCCCTCATCAATGACGGCCTCGCCAAGTACGAGTACGCCAAGGGCGACCTGGCCAAGGAGCGCATCGAGATGGCGAAGCTGGAGAGCACCATGGCCCGTCAGGCCACCCAGCAGGTGC
>NZ_DASVWK010000855.1:0-3886 GCF_036389735.1 Archangium sp.
AGGCGGCGGCCCGGGCCGTACTCCTCGGAGAGCACCAGGTGGTTGGCGTCGTGGAGCGTGGCCACGAGCCGTCCCGGCCACAGCGCGGGCAGCGAGAAGGAGGTGGCGTGGAAGAGGTCCGGGTTGAGCCGCGCCAGCCACGCGCCGAGCACGGGCTGCTCGAGCGGTGAGAGGAACGGGGCCGGGCAGCGGTGCAGGGGGATGCGCGGGGTGAGGGCGCCGAGTCCCGCTGGCAGGCCTTCCGGCGCGGTGAGGCCGCTGAAGCGCAGATCCGGGGCCAGCGCGGGCAGCCGGCACGCCAGTTCCAGCGCGTAACGCGCGATGCCGTGCAGCCGGCCACGGACCATGCGCAGGTCGATGAGGACGCTCGCCACGAGGGGAGGGCGTAGCACACGCGCGGGCGGGATGGGGGGCTCGGTTGCCCGGTTGTCGGCATCGGGGCCGAGCGGTGGTACAAGGCCCCCCGTGAAGGTCGCCCTCGTCCACGACTGGCTCGTCACCCAGCGCGGCGGTGAGCACGTGCTCGAGGCACTGTGCGAGCTGTTCCCGCAGGCGGACATCCATACCCTCGTCCACCGTCCCGGAGCCGTGCACCCGCGGATTGAATCGCGGACCATCCACACGTCCGTCCTCCAGCGCGTGCCGCGCATCCACAAGCTCTACCGGCACTTCCTCCCGGTGCTCCCCCAGGTCATCGAGTCCATGCGCCTGGAGGGCTACGACCTGGTCATCTCCTCCAGCCACTGCGTGGCCAAGGGCATCCGCAAGCCGGCCGGGGCCAGGCACCTCGCGTACGTGCACGCGCCCATGCGCTACATGTGGGACCTGTTCGACGACTACTTCGGGCCAGGGCGGGCCTCGCTGCCGGTGCGCGTGGCGGCGCACGCGGTGCGGCCCTACCTGCAGAAGTGGGACCGGGAGAGCACCGCCGGGGTGGACCGCATCCTCGTCAACAGCCAGCACATCGCCGGCAAGGTGAAGCGCTTCTGGGGCCGGGACGCCTCGGTGGTGTACCCGCCCATCGCGCTGGACCGCTTCTGCCAGCATCCGCTGGAGGGGCTCGGCCAGGGGGGCTACTACCTGTGGCTGGGCGCCTTCGCCCCGTACAAGCGGCTGGACATCGCGCTGGAGGCCTTCCGGCACCTGGACGCGCCGCTGTGGGTGGTGGGCACCGGCCAGGAGGCGGCCCGGCTCACCTCGGGGGCGCTGCCCTCCCACATCCGGTTCCTCGGGCCCGTGCCCAACGAGGCGCTCGCCGGCCTCTACCGGGACGCGCGCGCCCTCATCTTCACCCCCGAGGAGGACTTCGGCATCGTCCCCCTGGAGGCCCAGGCCTCGGGCCGCCCCGTCATCGCCTACGGGCGGGGTGGGGCGCTGGAGACGGTGAGTCCGCTCACGGGTCTCTTCTTCGACGAGCAGACGCCGGCCGCGCTGGTGGACGCCGTGCGCGCCTTCGAGCGGTGGGAGCCTGGCTTCCGCCCGGCCGACGCCCGCGCCCAGGCCGAGCGCTTCAGCCGTGCCACCTTCCTGCGCGCGGTGAAGGCCGAGGTGGACGCGCTCATGGGGGTCTCGTCACACCCTGACAGGATTGCCCTGTAGGAGGGGCAACCCCTTGGGTTTCGGGCACTTTCCGTGGTAGGAGCGCACCGGCCGCGTGGGCTGTCCGTTACTGGACGGCCCATGGGAGTGTAGGGAAGGAGGCCCGCGTGTTCAGCCGGTTCCAGCGTTTCTACACGTCCATCAAGGTCGCCGCCGATGTGGTGATGCTGACCCTGGCCTTCTCGCTCGCGTACGTCACGCGCTTCGAGGGCCCCATCCCCGTCTTCTACGGAATGCCGCCCGTGGGTGAGACGCTGCTGTCGCTGATGACGGTGCTGCTCGTCTTCCCCATCACCTACCGGCAGGCGCGGCTGTACGCCACCAACCGGGCGCGCACGCACATCGGGGAGGTCTTCGAGGTCTTCAAGGCCACCGTCATGGCCACGCTCATCGTGGTGGCGCTGACGTACTTCACGCGCGAGCGCTACTCGCGTCTGATGCTGGCCTTCTTCTCCGGCTACTCGTTCCTGCTGGTGTCGGCGGTGCGGCTGGTGCTGCGCGCGGTGCTCAACGAGGTGCGCCGGCGCGGCTTCAACCTCAAGTCCATCCTGGTCATCGGGGCGGGGGAGCTGGGCCAGCGCGTCATCGAGACGGTGGAGAGCCACCGCGAGCTGGGCTTCCGCGTGGAGGGCGTGCTCACCCTGCGGCAGGAGAAGGTGGGCCAGCAGGTGCTGGGCGTGCCGGTGGTGGGCCACGTGAAGGACGTGGAGGCCGTGCTGGATGAGCACCCGGTGGACCAGGTCATCATCGCGGTGCCGCTGGAGGATCAGGCCGCCGTCAAGCCGCTGATGGAGCAGCTCGCGCTGCGCACGGTGGACGTGAAGGTGGTGCCGGACCTGTACCAGTACGTCACCCTGTACGGCGGGCTCGAGGAGTTCGGCGGACTGCCCATCATCAGCCTCCAGGGCGATCCGATGACGGGCTGGAACATGGTGGCCAAGCGCGTCTTCGACATCCTCTTCGCGCTGGTGGCCATCGCTGTGAGCGCGCCCGTCATGCTGGCGGTGGCCATCGCCGTGAAGCTCACCAGTCGCGGGCCGCTGCTCTACGATCAGGAGCGCATGGGGATGGACGGGGAGACGTTCCACATCCTCAAGTTCCGCACCATGCGCGTGGACGCGGAGGTCTCGGGCGCGATGATGGCCAGCAAGGAGGACCCGCGCCGCACGCCCATCGGGACCTTCCTGCGCAAGTACTCGCTGGACGAGCTGCCCCAGTTCTTCAACGTGCTGTGGGGCGACATGAGCCTCGTGGGCCCCAGGCCTGAACGCCCGGTGTTCATCGAGGAGTTCAAGCGCCAGATCCCCCGCTACCACCTGCGCCACAAGGTCAAGGCCGGCATCACCGGCTGGGCGCAGATCAACGGCCTGCGCGGTCAGACGTCCATCCAGAAGCGCATCGAGTACGACTTGTACTACATCGAGAACTGGTCCTTGCTGATGGACTTGAAGATTCTCATCCGTACTGCACTCGGTGGCTTCCTGTCGAAGAACGCCTACTAGGCGTGGTTCCAAGCACACTCCGGATTCTGTGCGCTGACGTACTAGTCGGCGCCTGGCCGGTGCGCTCGTGAGGGGGGTCCGGACTAGAATCAGCGCGACATGGCCGAACAGCTCGGAGCGCACATCGTCCGCAAGGGACTCATCACGCAGGCGCAGCTTGATGAGGCCCTGAAATCCCAACTCATCTACGGCGGCAGCCTGGGTACCAACCTGGTCGAGCTGGGTCTGATGGACCTGGGCACGCTGGGGCAGGCCCTGGCTGACGCGTACCACTTCCCCGTCGCGACGGACGCGGAGCTGGAGGCGGTGTCGGCGGAGACGCTGGCGCACCTCAAGCCCGAGCTCGCGCGGACCCACCAGGCCTTCCCCCTGGCGGTGGAGGGCCGCCGCCTGCGCGTGGCCATGGTGAGCCCGTTCGATCTGAAGCAGGTGGACACGCTCGCTGTCGCCACGGGGATGCGCATCGTGCCGTCCATCGTGTCCGAGCTGCGCCTCTTCCAATACCTGGAGAAGCGCTACGGCATCCCCAAGCCGACGCGCCCCGCTCGCCCGGGTCAGCCCAAGCCCGCCCTGGCCGCGCCATCGCCCACGATGGCTCCGGTGGGGCAGGGGGCTCCGGGTCCGCAGCGGCCCTCGGCTCCAGCACAGGTGCCTCCCGGGGCCGTGGCGCAGGTGATGCCCGCCTCGGCGCAGCCGGCTCCAGTGGCCCCGCCAAGACCGGCTCCCGTGGTGGGTCCTGCTGCCGGGACCTCGGCTTCAGCGCCGCCTGTTCCGACGCCTGGGCT
>NZ_DASVWK010000856.1:0-6346 GCF_036389735.1 Archangium sp.
GGGCCCACCTCGCCGAGCACCTTCTGCACGCGCTCGGGGAAGAGCGAGGCGTAGATGTCCGTGGAGGGGAAGAGCTCCTTGATGAACTCCTTGTTCTGCCGGCTGAGGCGGTCGGCCTCCAGGTAGGTGAGGCCGGTGAACTTCTTGCCGCACGCCTCCCACAGCAGGCTGCGCCCGTCGGGCAGCAGGGGCGGCAGCAGCTCGGCGAGCACCCGCGGGCGGAAGAGCCGCTTGTGCATGGCCATGAAGAGGAAGCGCACGTAGGACAGCTGCTTGCCGGGCTTGTCCGGCGTGGCGCGGTAGGGCGGATCCACCACCAGGCCGCCGATCTCCGTGGGGCCCTCGTAGTTGTACCCGATGGAGAGCACCTTGTGCCGGAAGTGCCGGCCGATGCTGGCCGAGTAGTGCTCGCGCTCTGACACGTCGAGGTAGATGTGCGGTGCCTCGTAGGTGCCGTGCTGCGCGATGATCATCGACGTGCCGATGATGAGCTCGTTGCGCACGTCCTCCAGGACGAAGAGGTACTCGCGATCGAAGGGGTTCTTCACCTTGCCCGCGAAGCTCTTCACGGACTTGTCGATGATGGCCTCGAGCGTCTCCTCGTTGTTGGGCAGGTTGACGGTGTTGAGCACCGCGGCGAGCCGCTTCAGGCCGGGCAGGTCGGTCTTCTGGACATCGCGCAAGACGAGCATGGGTGTACCCGGGTCCCCCCTCTCGTGAGGGGTAACCGCAGACGGGGGGTGGCACCATACACCAGCCCGGCATGCAGTCAGCCGCCCGCTCGCCATCTCGGATCGACGCGGCGCGTCGAGGGTTGACCGCCCGGCTGGCCGCCCGGTTCAACGTCTCGGCTTCCCTCTAGAAAAGACAAGCAACGGGAGGCAAT
Source organism: Archangium sp. (assembly GCF_036389735.1). Lineage (GTDB taxonomy): Bacteria > Myxococcota > Myxococcia > Myxococcales > Myxococcaceae > Archangium. Next base: position 887 of record NZ_DASVWK010000856.1, read on the forward strand.
CGCTCACTTGAAAGCTCGTCCCGCTGTCAAGGGAAAAGAAATAACAGCCGCTTGAAATAAAGGAGGGACATGAGACGGTGAGCCCCCCGTTGGAAGTCAAACATTGCCGAGGGCGTGCCGTGAAGAAGCTCCTGGTTTGTCTGCTCGCCGTGTTGGTGCCCGGGTGGTCGTGGGCTGGCATCGTCTGGAAGGGGGACTTCGAGACGGGCAACCTCAGCCAGTACTCGAGCACCCAGCGGGTGAGCGCGGACCGGCTGCAGCTGGTGCAGTCCCCGGTGCACCAGGGGCGCTACGCGCTCAAGGCCACGGTGAGGCAGGGGGATGACCCCATCAACGCCAGCGGCAACCGCAACGAGCTCGTCTACCAGGGACGCGAGAAGGAGGGCTCGGAGTATTACTACCGCTGGCAGGTGCTGTTCCCACAGGACTACCCCAGCGCGAGGACGTGGCAGGTCTTCACCCAGTGGCACCACTCGGGCTGCTGTGGTTCTCCCCCCGTGGAGTTCTTCGTCTATGGCGAGGAGATCCGCCTCACGCTCACCAACAGCGTGACGCCGTGGAAGGTGAAGCTGGAGCGCGGCGTCTGGCAGGACTTCATCTTCCACGTGAAGTGGTCGCCGGATCCGGCCGTGGGCTTCGTCGAGTTGTGGCACAACGGCCAGCGCGTGCTGTCGCGGTACGTGCACGCGACGATGTACCCGGGGGACAGCATCTACCTGAAGCTGGGCCTGTACCGCAGCGACACCATCCAGCCGGTGGGCGTCGTGTACCACGACGGTTTCGTGCAGGCGACGCAGCTGGAGGATGTGTTGCCCTCGTCCCCGCCCCAGCCGGAGCCGACGCCGGACACCGTTCCATCCCAGGGGGGCGAGGCGTCGCCCCCCGTTCCCCCCCCGAGCCCGTCGCCCGGCACCCCCGAGCCGACGTCGCCCGAGGCGGAGTTCTCCCTCCACGGCTGCTCGAGCACGGCCGGCGCCTCCTGGGTGCTGGCGGTGCTGGGTCTCGGGGGCCTGCTGCGTCGCACCCGGCGCCGGTAGGCGGGGGGCTCCACTCGGTACTACCCGTGCTCCGGGGGCCGGCGTATGAGGCGACCCCCGAGAGGAGACCCGAGATGAGCAACGCGCGTGAAGGGGCGGTGCCCCACTTGAGCGCCGAGGAGTTCCGGCGGCTGGGCCACCGGATGGTGGATTGGATCGCCGACTACTGGTCCCGGCTGGAGTCCTTCCCGGTACGCGCGACGGTGGCCCCGGGCGAGGTGACGGCGAAGCTGCCCGAGCACCCGCCCGAGGAGGGCCTCGGAGGGGACGCGGGCTGGGAGGCCGTCTTCCGTGACCTGGAGGACGTGGTGCTGCCTGGCATCACCCACTGGCAGTCGCCCTCCTTCTTCGCCTACTTCCCCGCCAATGCCTCGGGGCCCGCGGTGCTCGGCGAGCTGCTGTCCGCCGGTCTGGGCGTGCAGGGCATGCTCTGGTCCACCAGCCCCGCCGCCACCGAGCTGGAGACGCGCGTGCTGGACTGGCTGGCCGAGCTGACGGGGCTGCCGGCCTCCTTCCGCTCGGACTCGGGCACTGGCGGCGGCGTCATCCAGGGCACCGCGAGCGAGGCCACGCTGGTGGCCCTGGTGGCGGCGCGCGAGCGGGTGCGACGCAAGCTCGGCCGGGAGGCGGAGCTGGTGGCCTACACCTCCACGCAGGCGCACTCGTCCGTGCTGAAGGCGGCCATGCTGAGCGGCGTGGTGCGCGGCGTGTCGGACGACGTCCACCTGCGCCAGCTCGGCACGGACGCACGCTACGGCCTGCGCCCGGAGGCGTTGGAGCAGGCCATTCGCGAGGACCTGGCCGCTGGCCGCCAGCCCTTCTTCGTGTGCGCCTCGCTGGGCACCACCTCCTCGGGGGCCATGGACCCGTTGCGCACCCTGGGCGAGGTGCTGGAGCGCACGGGCTTCACCGCCTCGGGCGGCTGGCTGCACGTGGACGCGGCGTGGGCGGGCTCCGCGCTCATCTGCCCCGAGCACCGCGCCATGCTGGAGGGCCTGGAGGGCGTGGACTCCTTCGCCTTCAACCCACACAAGTGGCTGCTCACCAACTTCGACTGCAATGCCTTCTACACGCGCGACCGCAAGGCGCTGCTGGAGGCGCTGAGCGTGATGCCGGAGTACCTGCGCAACGCGGCCACGGCCAGCGGCGCGGTCATCGACTACCGGGACTGGCAGGTGCCGCTCGGCCGCCGCTTCCGCGCGCTGAAGCTGTGGTTCGTGCTGCGCCACTACGGCGCCAGGGGGCTGCGGGCCTACATCCGCGAGCACGTGCGGCAGGCGGAACTCTTCGAGTCCTGGGTGAAGGCGGACGAGCGCTTCGAGCTGGCCGTGCCGCGCTCGCTGGCCCTGGTGTGCTTCCGGCTGCGGCCGGGTCCGGGCGAGGAGCCCTCGGCCACGGACGCGCGCAACCGCGAGTTGTTGGAGCGGCTGAACGCGGGCGGCAAGGCCTTCCTCACGCACACCGTGCTGCCCGGGGTGGAGGGCGCGCCCGCGCGCTATGTGCTGCGCATGGCCATCGGCTCCGCGCGCACCGAGGAGCGGCACGTGCGGGCGGTGTGGGAGCAACTCACGGCGCTCGCTACTGGTCGATGAGGGGCTGAAGCACGCCGAAGCGCTCGATGCCCTGGCGCAGGGAAGAGCGCACCGCCTCGGTGATGGCCTCGTCGGAGAAGTTTCTCACGACGAGCAGCCCGGGCGCGGCGACGCAGAGCACCTGGTCGAGCTGGCGCCGCAGGTGCTCCAGGGTGAGCAGGCTCAGCCCGAAGCGTCGGCCGTCGCTCAGTCGGACGACGACGTCCAGGCTGCCGGACCGCGACGGGTCGAAGTCGTCGGCGACGAGCACGGAGCCAATCTTCCCATCCTCGATGTCGATGGAGCGCATGGTGGGACGACTGTAGCCGCCCGCCGGCTCGGGGAGGGGGCCTCGTGGCGGCCGACGTCCACCGGTGCACCCTTCGGGTGGGGATGGCAGCGCGCGGGAGACGGTATAGGTTGAGGCCCAGGGAGGAACGTTTGAAGTCATCCCGGAGGCCCACGAAGGAGGAGCTGCTCGCCGCGGTGGGCAGGACGATGCCGGACCTCATCGCGCCCGGACTGAAGGTCCTCTTCTGCGGCATCAACCCCAGCGTGTACTCGGCCGTGGTGGGCCACCACTTCGCGCGGCCGGGCAACCGCTTCTGGCCGGCGCTGCATGCCTCGGGCTTCACGGAGCGCCGGCTGGCCCCCCATGAGCAGCGGGAGTTGCTGGCGCTCGGCTATGGCATCACCAACGTGGTGGATCGCGCCACGGTGTCGGCGGACGTGCTGGCGGACGAGGAACTCGCCGAGGGGGGCCGGCGGTTGGAGCGGAAGGTGCGGCGCTACCAGCCCCGGGTGCTGGCGGTGCTGGGCATTGGTGCCTGGCGCACGGCCTTCGGGCACCCGCGGGCCTCGCTGGGGCCACAGCCGGAGTCGCTGGGCGGGGCGCGTGTCTGGGTGCTCCCCAATCCGAGCGGGTTGAACGCGCACTACCAACCGGAGGCCCTGGCGCGGCTCTTCCGCGAGCTTCGCCTGGCGGTGGAGGGCCTCACGGCGTAATTTCCAATGAAGATGTCGTCCACGTCCAAGGTCTCGCTCATCTTGAGCTATCAGTACCCAGGCAAGTACGCGTTCACCGTCCTCGCGGGCGCGGTGGAGGCGGACGCGGTGGGGCAGCACGTGTCCCTGCACTTCCCGAGGGATCGGGAGTCGTTGCTGGCCGCGGTGCGCCAGCGCCACGACGCGGGGGACCGGGTGGTGGTGGCTTGGTCGTTCTACTCGGCGAGCTTCCCCGCGTCGGTCGAGGAGCTGGCCTGGGTGCGCGAGCGGCTGGAGGGCCGCGAGGTGCTGTGCATCGCGGGCGGGGTGCACGCCACGGCGGAGACCGAGCAGACGCTGCGGGCGGGCTTCGATCTGGTGGCGGTGGGCGAGGGCGAGCCGGTGCTGCTGGACCTGCTCGGCCGGCTGGTGCGCGGGGAGGACCCGAGGCAGACGCGGGGCTTCGCGCGGCTGGTGGACGGGCGGATGGTGCCGCGGGGGCGGGGTGAGGGCGTGTTGCTGGACACCTACCCGCCGTTCGCGGCGAGGCACTCGATGTTCGGGGCCATCGAGATTACGCGGGGCTGCATCTACGCGTGCCGGTTCTGCCAGACGCCCTTCATGAGCAAGGCGCGCTTCCGGCACCGGAGCGTGGAGAACATCGCGCACTGGACGCGGGTACTGCGCGAGGCGGGCAAGCGGGACGTGCGCTTCATCACGCCGACGTCCATGTCCTACGGCACGGCGGACGAGTCGGTGAACCTGGAGGCGGTGGAGCGGCTGCTGGCCAGGGTGCGCGAGGCGATGGGCCCCGAGGGGCGGGTGTTCTACGGGACGTTCCCCTCGGAGATACGGCCGGAGCACGTGACGCCCGAGGCGCTGGCGCTGCTCAAGCGCTACGTGGACAACGACAACCTCATCATCGGAGGGCAGTCCGGGAGCGAGCGCATCCTCCAGGCGAGCCACCGCGGGCACGACGTGGAGACGGTGGTGAGGGCGGCGAGCCTGGCGGTGGAGGCGGGCTTCGTGCCGAACGTGGACTTCATCCTCGGGATGCCAGGAGAGGCACCGGAGGACGTGAGGGCGACGCTGACGCTGATGAAGCGGCTGGCGGACCTCGGGGCGAAGGTACACGGGCACACCTTCATGCCGTTGCCGGGGACGCCGTACCGGGACGCGCCCCCGGGCTCGGTGGACGAGGAGACGCAGCGCGAGCTGGACAGGCTGGCCTCCCAGGGCCGGCTCTACGGCCACTGGAAGCAGCAGGTGAAGCTCGCGAACGGCATCGCCGAGAGACGTCAGCCGCGACGCTGATTCCCCCTCACCCGGCGAGCACCGTCGCTCCCCCCGCCTTCTCCAGGGGCAGGACGGTCGCCCCGGCGTGCTCCTCCAACACGGAGGCCAGCTCGCGCGCGTGCGTGGTGACGAAGACCTGGCCCCGCTGGCTCGCGGTGGCGATGAGGCGCCCCAGCGCGGGCAGGAGCGAGGGGTGCAGGCTCGTCTCCGGCTCGTTGAGGGCGAGGAAGGGCGGGGGCCGGGGGGAGAGCAGGGCGGCGAGCAGGCACAGGTAGCGCAGCGTCCCGTCCGACAGCTCCGCCGCCTCCAGCGGGCGCATCAGCCCGGGCATGTGCATGTGCAGGGAGAAGCGCCCGGCCTCGCTGGCGAGCTCCAGCCGCGAGCCGGGGAAGGCGCTCTCCACCGCGGCGTGCAGCGCCCGGGGGTCGCCAATGTCCTGGATGGTCATCAGCGCCGCCGCCAGGTCCCTTCCGTCATGGGCGAGCGCGGGCGTGCGCACCCCCACCTGCGCCTGGCGCAGGGGAGACAGGGGGTCGGTCCGGAAGTGGTGGTAGAAGCGCCAGCGGAGCAGC
>NZ_DASVWK010000857.1:0-9149 GCF_036389735.1 Archangium sp.
GCGCTGTCGAGGCAGGTGGTGCCGTCGCTGCTGATGATGGTGGTGACGGGCTTCGGGATGATGGTGGCGACAGCGGCGAGCAACACGCTCTTGCAGACCATCGTCGAGGAGCGGATGCGGGGCAGGCTGATGAGCTTCTACCTGATGGCCTTCGTGGGGACGGCGCCCTTCGGGAGCCTGCTGGCGGGGGCGCTGGCGGCGCGCATCGGGGCTCCGGCGACGATCGCCCTGGGGGGTGGGGTGTGCGTGGCGGTGGCGGCGTGGTTCTCCGTGAAGTTGCCCTCACTGCGGGAGCAGGTGCACCCCGTCTACCAGCGGCTGGGCATCCTGCCGCGAGTGGCCACGGGGATGCGCGAGGCCACGAGGCGGATGGAGCCCGTGGAGGACTGAGCCCCGCCACCCCGGGCCTGGGATTCAGTCGCGGGCCCGCTCGTTCTATGTTCGCGCGGGCGTCCCGGTAGACCCGACCCAGGAGCGGCGCATGAGTCGAGCGGCATGGCGGCACAGTGGTGTTCCCCCGACGGCGCGGCCCGCGCGGCTGCACGTGCTCACCACGCTGGTGGCGCTGCTGACGAGCGGGTGCCTCGGTCACTTCTACGAGGTTCAGCGTCCGGAGCTGGAGCGGCTCGTGCGGGCGCCTGCGCAAGAGCGCGGGCGGGACGTGTATGCGGTGCAGCAGTTCTCGACGGCCGCCGAGCCGGAGCCGGCCCCCCTCTGGGTGTCCCACTCCGGTGAGCCGCCGCTGGGCTACTCGATGGGGCTGCACGGCCACTGGGTGCCGGACTTCTATATCGACTACGGCGCGCCCTATTACGACCCACCCGCCCCGAGGCCTTCCAACCACCACGAGGCCGTGCCCGTGGGCTACGCCAGCTCCGGGGGGGGCTCGTCGGGCTCCACGGGCACGAGCAAGAGCGCGTCGGTGGGCTCCTCCATCAACAACGTGGACAAGCTGCTGGTGGCGGCCATCGTCGTGGGAGTCGCGGTGGGGGTGGGGCTGGCCGCCTCCGAGGGGGCCCGCTACGAGGGCACGGTGGCGGTGCATCCGCACCACCCGGTGCACCTGTGGTACCAGGGCGGACGGCAGGACATCGTCGCGCTGGACGAGCTGACCCCCGAGCATCTGCGAGGCGTCGAGCGGGCCACGCTGTCGGGCCGGGAGGGGGCGGGACTGTGGCTGCGGGGTGCCGCGCCGCTCAACCGCAAGGGGTTCTCGTACCAGTTCGGCGCGGGCGAGGACAGCCTCGGCCTTCCGGGCGGGCTCAACCCGAGGAGCCTCGGCTTCCGCTTCGCGCTCGGCTACTTCCCCGTGAAGAAGCTCGGCCTGCTCGTCGACTCGCGGCTCCAGAGCGGCGGTGACGGCACGGGCGGCTTCTACAACGTGCGCGCGGGCCTGGAGGCGCAGTGGTACCCCCTCGCGCTGTGGCGCCTGCACCTGGGCCCCTTCGTCGGCGGCGGCCAGTCGTGGTCGGCCTCGGCCGGAGGGGGGCTGCCCACCACCCAGGGCGAGCGGCCCTATGTCTCGTTTGGCGGGCTGGCGGAGTTCGAGGTGTCCACGCGTCTGGGATTGACGTTCCGCTGGACGCAGGACTGGCTGCCGACAGCCAGCCCGGGCACCCGCGACTTCATCAGCTCCTGGTCGGTGGGGCTCGCCATCTACTGAGCCCGCCGCCGCTCACGGCCCGCGCAGGCTGGCGATGTCGATGACGAAGCGGTAGCGCACATCGCCCTTGAGCATGCGCTCATAGGCCTCGTTGATCTTCTGGATGGGGATGACCTCGATGTCGGAGGCCACGCCGTGCTGGGCGCAGAAGTCGAGCATCTCCTGCGTCTCGCGGATGCCCCCGATGAGCGAGCCCCCGAGCTTGCGCCGGCCCATGATGAGGGGGAAGGCCGCCAGCGGGGTAGGGGCATCCGGCGCGCCGACGAGAATCATGGTGCCGTCCACCTTCAGCAGGTTGAGGTAGGCGTTGTAGTCGTGCGGCGCGGAGACGGTGTCGAGGATGTAGTCGAAGTGTCCGCGCAGGCTCGTGAAGGTGTTCTTGTCGGAGGTGGCGGCGAAGTGCGCGGCGCCCAGGGCCAGCGCGTCTTTTTGCTTGGAGGGCGAGGTGCTGAGCACGGTGACCTCCGCGCCCATCGTCTTGGCCAGCTTCACACCCATGTGGCCGAGGCCGCCGAGCCCCACCACGGCGACCTTGTCACCGGCCTTCACCCCGTAGTGGCGCAGCGGCGAGTAGGTGGTGATGCCCGCGCACAGCAGCGGCGCGGCGCGATCCAACGGGAGCGACTCCGGGATGCGCAGCACGTAACCCTCTTCCACGGTGATGTGGGTGGAGTAGCCGCCGAAGGTCGGCGCACCGTCACGCTCGCGGGAGTTGTAGGTGCCCACCATGCCCTCGGCGCAGTACTGCTCCTCGCCCTTGCGGCACGGGCCGCACGTGCGACACGAGTCCACGAAGCAGCCCACGCCGACCGCGTCACCGACCTTGAACCGGGTGACGGCGCTGCCCACCCGGGCCACCCGCCCGACGATCTCGTGGCCCGGCACCATCGGGAAGAGGGAGCCGCCCCACTCGTCACGCACCTGGTGGATGTCCGAGTGGCACACCCCGCAATAGAGGATGTCGATGAGCACGTCCTGGGCCCGGGGCTCCCGGCGCTCCAGGGAGAAGGGGGCGAGCGGGGCCTTGGCGCTGGGGGCGGCATAGGCACGGGTGGTCGGCATGAACTCTCCAGGTAGTGAAGGCGGCGAGCAAGGCGCACGCAGCGTGAAGGGACCATTCAACCCCAGGCTCGCGACGGCGCGGCCGGGGGATTCAGCATCAGTAGGTCCGCCGAGGCGGGGCGGAAGCGTCACAGGGGCGCACCGCCTCCCGGTAAGGCCCCTCCCCCGCCGAGGGACTTGACTTTCCGGGTATGGTGGAGCGCCTTGGATTCCTGCTAGTCTGGCGCTCCCTTACCGACTCGGGGATGAGTTCGCGATGATGAAGACAATACTGAAGATTATTGGTGGTCTGTTGGCCCTGGTGGTGCTGGCCGTGGTCAGCGCGTTGTTCTGGTCGTCGTCGAAGACCTCGGCCGCGATGGCCAAACGCTACGAGAAGCCGCGACTTGGCATCCGTGAGGCGGTGAGCTCCGCGCCGGTCGAGCTCGGCCAGCGGATCGTGGACATCCGCAACGCGTGCAGCGACTGTCACGGCAAGGACCTGGGCGGATTCACCTTCGCCAACGACGGCTTCGTCGGCAAGCTGCAGGGGCCGAACATCACGTCGGCCGCGCTCAAGGACTGGAGCGACGACGAGATCGCAGTGGCCATCCGCTACGGCATCGGCCGCGACGGTCGCCCGCTGATCATGATGCCGGCCCACGACTATCAGCACATGGCCAAGGAGGATCTCGCGGCGGTCATCGCCTATCTGCGCACCGTGCCCGCGGTCGACCGGAAGATCGGGCCGCCGGAGCTCGGTCCGGGTGCCAAGCTGCTCTACGCGGCCGGCAAGCTGCCGACCCTGCTGCCGGTCGAGCTCGTGGATCACTCGCGCGGCTTCGCCCAGAAGCCGGTGGAGGATGCGACGGCCGAGTTTGGTCAGTACCTGGCCGTGACGGCCTGCGCCGGCTGCCATGGCTCCGAGTACAAGGGGGGCCCGGTCCCCGGTGCGCCGCCCGATTGGGCGCCGGCCTCCTCGCTCCGCCTGGGCGCCGATGCGCGCTGGACGCAGGCGTCGTTCACCCAGACCATGCGCTCCGGCAAGTCGGCCCTCGACGGCCATGACCTGCGCATGCCGATGCCGGTCGAGCTCGCCAAGAAGATGAGCGACGCCGAGGTGGGCGCGCTCTGGTCGTACCTGTCCACGTTGAAGTAGTGGCGTGTCCACGGCCGGGCCGCTGGCGGTCGCCTCGACGAGGTGACGCCGGTGGCCCCGTGCCGCCCTGACTGCTCGGCGGCGGAGAGCAGGAGGGTCCTCCACACGGACCGGGTCCGGGGTACTCTGTGCCCCCATCCCGCAGGACCGACGAGGACCCGTAGTGAAACGTCTGAGCCTCCGTTTCCTCGCGCTCGTGCTCACGAGTGCGTTGCCCCTGTCCGCCCGCGCGCAGCCGCCGGCCCCTCCCGCGCAGCCCCAGGCCCCCAAGCCGGCCGAGGGCGCGGGCAAGCCCGAGGAGAAGAAGCCCGAGGAGAAGTGGGACGTGAACGCTCCCGGCTTCCCGGCCACCCAGGTGGACCTCGACGTCACCGAGGGCACGTGGATGAGCGTGGACGTCAGCCCCCAGGGGGATGAGCTCGCCTTCGACCTGCTGGGCGACATCTACACGCTGCCCCTCGAGGGCGGCGAGGCCAAGGCGCTCACCAGTGGCGTCGCCTGGGACATGCAGCCGCGCTACAGCCCGGACGGCAAGTCCATCGCCTTCACGAGCGATCGCGGCGGCGGCGACAACCTCTGGGTGATGAAGCGCGACGGGAGCGAGCCCACGGCGGTGACGCAGGAGAAGTTCCGCCTGCTCAACAGCCCGGCGTGGTCTCCGGACGGGCAGTACCTCGTGGCGCGCAAGCACTTCACCTCGCGGCGCTCGCTGGGCGCGGGGGAGATCTGGATGTACCACCGCGCGGGCGGGGACGGGGTGCAGCTCACCGAGCGCCCCAACGACCAGAAGGACGTGGGCGAGCCCGCGTTCTCCGCGGACGGCCGGTACGTCTACTACAGCCAGGACATCACGCCCGGGAAGACGTTCGAGTACAACAAGGACCCGAACGGGGAAATCTACGTCATCCAGCGGCTGGACCTGGACACGCGGGAGACGGAGCGCTTCGTGACGGGCCCCGGCGGCTCCATCCGCCCGACGCCCTCTCCGGATGGCAAGTCGCTGGCCTTCATCCGCCGGGTGCGCGGCAAGAGCACGCTGTTCGTGGCGGACCTGAAGAGTGGTGCCGAGCGGCCCGTGTACGACGGGCTCGAGCGGGACATGCAGGAGACGTGGGCCATCCACGGCGTGTACCCGTCGATGGCGTGGACGCCGGACAACAAGTCGCTCGTCTTCTGGGCGGGCGGCAAGCTCCAGCGCATCGAAGTGGCCTCGAAGAAGGTGACGCCGATTCCCTTCCACGTGCGAGGCACTCGCACGATTCACGAGGCGGTGCGCTTCCCCCAGGCGGTGGCGCCCGAGAAGTTCCCGGTGAGGATGCTGCGCTGGGTGCAGGTGTCTCCGAAGGGGGACAAGGTGGTGTACCAGGCGCTGGGGCACCTGTACGTGCGAGACCTGCCCAACGGCACGCCCAAGCGGCTGACGAAGCAGACGGAGCACACGGAGCTGTTCCCCTCGTTCTCCCGAGACGGCAAGAGCCTCGTCTACACGACGTGGGACGACGAGCAACTGGGCACCATCCGGGTGGTGCCGGTGACGGGCGGCGAGGGCAAGGTGGTGAGCGCGCGGCCGGGGCACTACGTGGAGCCGGCGCTGTCTCCGGACGGCAAGTCCATCGTGTACCGGGCCATTGGCGGCGGTCTCCTGCGCAGCGCGCTCTACAGCCGCGAGCAGGGCCTGTTCGTGATGCCGGCCTCGGGAGGCACGCCACGCCGGCTGGCGAAGGACGGCGAGCAGCCGCACTTCGGCGCGAGCGCGGAGCGGGTGTTCTTCCTGTCGGTGGAGCAGCGCGAGAAGGATGACGAGCGGGCGCTGAAGAGCATCCGCCTGGACGGGAGCGAGCCGCGCACGCACCTGACGAGCGACGAGGCGACGGAGTACCGGGTGTCGCCGGACGAGAAGTGGGTGGCGTTCCGGGAGAACTTCAACGGGTTCCTGATGCCGCTGCCGCGCGGGGCGAAGGGGGCGGTGGCGAGTCCCGAGGGCAAGGCGCTGCCGGTGGCGAAGGTGTCGCGCGACGCGGGCGAGTGGCTGCACTGGTCGGGGGACGGCAAGCGGCTGCACTGGGCGCTGGGGCCGGAGCTGTACACGCGCGAGCTGAAGGAGAGCTTCCGCTTCCAGGAGGGCGCGCCGGAGAAGCTGCCCGAGGCGCCGGAGAAGGGGCTGGACATCGGCTTCACGGCGAAGACGGACGCGCCGGAGGGCACGGTGGCGCTGGTGGGTGGCCGCGTCATCACCATGAAGGGGGACGAGGTCCTCGAGGATGGCGTGGTGGTGGTGAAGGGCAGCCGCATCGTCGCGGTGGGCGCGCGGGGCAAGGTGGCGGTGCCGGCGGGGGCGAAGGTGGTGGACGTGAGCGGGAAGACGCTCATGCCCGGCATCGTGGATGTGCACTGGCACGGGGCGATGGGGGACGAGGGCATTACGCCGGAGCAGAACTGGAAGCTGCTGTCCTCGCTGGCCTTCGGGGTGACGACGGTGCACGACCCGTCGAACGACACGGACACCATCTTCGCCACGAGCGAGCAGGTGAAGTCCGGCGTGATGGTGGGGCCGCGCGTCTACTCGACGGGCACCATCCTGTACGGCGCCTCGGGGGCGTTCCGCGCGCCCATCGAGACGTTGGACGATGCGCGCTCGCACCTGCGGCGGATGAAGGCGGTGGGGGCCTTCAGCGTGAAGAGCTACAACCAGCCGCGGAGGGATCAGCGGCAGAAGGTGCTCCAGGCGGCGCGCGAGCTCCAGATGATGGTGGTGCCGGAGGGTGGCTCGCTCTACCAGCACAACATGTCGATGGTGGTGGACGGACACACGGGCATCGAGCATTCGATTCCGATTCCGCGCGCCTACGAGGACGTGAAGCAGCTCTGGTCGCGCAGTGGCACGGGCTACACGCCGACGCTCATCGTGGCGTACGGGGGCGTGTGGGGTGAGAACTACTGGTACCAGAAGACGAACGTGTGGGACGACAAGCGGCTGCTCGCGTTCGTGCCGAGGCGGGTGGTGGACTCGCGCAGCCGCCGGCCGGTGATGGCGCCGGAGGACGAGTTCAACCATGTCCGCATCGCCGAGGTGACGAAGGAGCTGAACGACCGGGGCGTGAGCGTGCAGCTGGGCGCGCACGGGCAGCGCGAGGGCCTGGGGGCGCACTGGGAGATCTGGATGTTCGGCCAGGGGGGGATGAAGCCGCACCAGGCGCTGAAGGCGGCGACGCTGTCCGGGGCGCACTACCTGGGGCTGGACGGGGACCTCGGCTCGCTGGAGGAGGGCAAGCTGGCGGACCTGCTGGTGCTGGACAAGAACCCGCTGGAGGACCTGAAGAACAGCACGTCCATCAAGTACACGATGGTGGGCGGGCGGCTGTTCGACGCGATGACGCTCAACGAGGTGGGAGGGCGCCAGCGCAAGCAGGAGCCGCTCTTCTTCCAGCGTGAGGGCCAGGAAGCCTGGGGTCCGACGACGACGCTGAGCACCCACGAGGACTGAGCGGAGTCACCCGGAGGGGAGGGGACTCGCGGAGGTCCCCTCTCCCTTTCTTTTGACGTCTGGGCTTCACCCCGTTTTGCGTTAGCCCTCTGTAGAAATCGTTAGGAAACGGCTCTACGGCTTCACGTGATCACCAGAGATTGCTCGTGAAGAGACAGTGGATGAGCCTCGTCTCGCCGGGTCGGACGTTCTCGACCTGGATGTCCGGTAGGGGGGCGAGGAGCACGTCGGCAGTGAGACGTGTGGAGCCCAGTTCGGAACTCGCGAGCGCGTCCAGCCGCTCCTCGTGGAGCCTGAAGCGCTCGGGAAGTGGCGCGAACCAGGTCGTGGTCTCCACGACGCGTTTTCCCTCGTAGCGATGGTGCGAGGCGTAGAACGCGTGGAAGGGACCGAGCACGCTCGCGAGGAGGACCACGGCATCCTGGACGTCCGTGCCCATGGGCGAGTGCGGCAGATAGACCCGGACGTTGCGGCACGGGTAATGGAGGAGCGAAGGCTGGTCCCAGAGACCGGAGTCTGGCAGCCCCTCCTGGATTCGCTGGAGGAATGCCTGCCAGGCCGACCTGTCTTGCTGGGCGGCCATTCTCCGAGCCTCGCGCCGCACGGGCTCGGTGGCTGTCCCATAGCCCGGGTCATGGCTGGCCATGGAGGCGGGATAGAACTGGCGCACGAGTTTGCCGAGTTCGCTCGCGTCGGGATGGCTCATCACGGGTCAAACCTCCACGGTTCGAGCTACGGAAAGCGTTGGGTTTGAATGCCGGTGGCCTTGAACTTCGTGACGTCCGCTCCAGGAATCTGGGGGCGGTGTCAGGCACTTCGTATGGGGTCCGGAGGCGACGCCTCAGCGGGGCTCGGAGCCGCTGCCACCGTCCAGGCTGGTGACAGGAGGGCGCGGCACCGCGACGGGCAGAAGGCATTGGCCCTGGTAGGGGACGGTCTGTGGTGGGCAGGGGCTTTTCGCAATCGGAAGCCAGCACACGCCGGACACCTCCACCTCGAGGCCCTCCGTACAGGGCGCCTGCTTCTGGTTCTTCACCGGGCGCGGCGCGTTGCCGGACCGGCCCGGCACGGGGTCCACGTGGACGTCCGTGACCCAGGCCTCCAGCGTGGAATCCCGCACCTCGTCAACAGGTGCCAACGTTCCCGGCAGCAGCGCCACCACGAGCGCGGCGGCACCCGATAGCGCCAACCGCAGGCGCCACCCCGGGCGAGCCTCGTTGGAAGGGTGGAGGGCCTGGTCCATGCGCCCCATGGCCTTCTGCACATCCTCGAAGGTGCACACCAGTTCCTCCACGGAGTGCTTGTCGGGGGCCACGCACCACGGGGTGTGCTCCACCTCCACGGCGACGTAGCTGGGGGAGGTCGAGGAGATGAAGCGGACCCGACAATCGGGCAGTGGCTCCGTGCCCTCCTCGTCCTCGGCGGCGGGCTTGAGCAACAGGGTCGGCGCTCCGGTCGTCTCGTGCGTGGCCCGGTAGACCTCCACCCGGCTGTGGTCCTCCTGCGGCACCTGCTCCTGGAGTTGATACGGCCCCACCCGCTCCACCTCATCCCCGCTCGCCTCGGCCTTCTTCTCCTCGTCCATGCGTGCGCCTCGCCTACCCAGTGTCTCTTCGGAAGTGGTGTGCCAGGAGGTGACTTCAGGCGTCAACTCCCCTGTCGCACGGAGCGATCGCCCCTGAACATGGCGTCCGGGGGGTGGACGACTCGTCATGGGCGAGCGAGTGCTTCGACACCTTCTCCGGTCGCTCGCCCAGGAGGGAGGCGGCCCCTGTCATTCCGTCCTCGGGGCTCAGCTCTCC
>NZ_DASVWK010000858.1:0-22889 GCF_036389735.1 Archangium sp.
CGCGCCCCTCGCGCACCTCCAGCTTCAGGTGCTGGCGGGAGATCGTCTTGTCACTCAGGACGATATGGCACGAGGGGGCCTTGCCCACCACGTACTCACCCTGCTCGAGCACGAGGCCGCGCCCGGCTTCCGCACCCGACAGCACCAGGAGCTTCAACCGCACCTGACCGGCGCCTGCACGGTGCAGGGTCGCCGTCGGCTCCGAATTCTCACCTTCGTCGTGCGACTCCGCCACGGGGTGGGACGCTACCACGGGACGGGGGCTCCCCCACGCCCCGTCTCGCGCTCACCGGCGCTTGGGACGGCGGGAGGGACGCGCGGGACGACGCTCGGGCTCCTTGGGAAGGGACTCCAGCCAGGAGTCCACCTCGGACACGCGCGGCGCCAGCCCGGCCTGGGTGAAACGCTCCCGGGCCCGGGCCGCTTCTCCACGCGCCTCCGGTTGCTGGCCGGACACCCAGAGCGCACGCGCCAGGGCGAAGCCCGACTCCGCCAGCACGTCGGCCGGTGCCGAGGCGAAGGAGACCGCCTGCCGCAGCGGCTCGAGGGACTCGCGCGCCCGCCCCAACCCCAGCAGGGCCTGGCCCACGCCGTCATATGAGTATTGGAGCTGCTCGTCCTCGGCGGGCAGCGCCTTGCGCTTGGCGGCGAGCGCCTCCTCATAGATCCGCAGTGCCTCCTCATACCGCGCGAGGCCCAGCAGGCACATGCCCACCTCGTCCAGCACCTCCGCGACCTGCGGGCTGCCCTTGCCAAAGGTGGCCTCGCGGATGTGGACCGCCGCGCGCGCATGCTCCAGCGCTCGCGCATGGTCCTTCTTCTCCCGCAGGGTCCAGGAGAGCACGAGGTGGCGCCGCGCCATGTCCGGGTGCAGCGCGCCCACCGACGCCTCCGTCTGCTTCAGCGACTCCTCCAGCAGCGCCAGCGCCCGCGTGTGCTCGCCCAGGCTCAGCATCACCCGCCCCAGCAGGAAGGTGGTGCGTGCCCGCTTCGGGTGGCCCGGTGGCAGCACCCGCTCCTGAAGCGCCCGAGCCCGATCCAGCAAGGAGCGCGCGTCCGCGAAGCGCTGCTGGGACACGGCCAGGTTGGCCCGGTTCACCAGCACGTCGCTCTCCAGCACCGGCTCGCCGCCGAGCCGCTTCAGCGTGGCCTCCGCCAGCCCGCCCCACCCCGCCGCCTGCGCGAAGTGCTCCTGCCCATCCTCCACGAAGAGCAGTTTGTTGAGGATGGAGACCTTCAATCGGTCCGCCCTCCCCGCCTCCGCGTCGTAGACGGCCTGGGACAGCAGTTGCGTCGCCTCGGCGGACTGGCCGAGCTGCTCCTGGAGCCAGCCCAGGTGGAAGCGCAGCTCGGCCACCAGCGGCAGGTGACCGGTGGCCAGCACCGGCGCCTCCAGCCCGCGTGCCTTCTCCTGTGCCACCTTGTAGCGACCGGCGTCCACCAGGGCCTTCACCTCGGCGAGCCCTCCCTCCAGCCGTGCGATGTCGGCGCGCCTGGACGGATCCGAGGGCAGCCGCTGCTGCTCGGAGAGCGACTCCACGTCCGCGCACTCCTCCAAGGAGGGCAGCGAGTGCGCCGCGTCCAGCGCCTTCTCCACCACGGCCCCGTCCGCCTCGGTCAGCAGCCCCACCAGCGCCCGCATATCCTCGCGCCGCCGCTCCAGGCACACCACGCGCCGCGACAGCAGCTCCTCGGGCTGCACGCCGTGCACGCGCGTGGCCTCACAGGCCTCGGTGTGCTGCCGGGTCCACCCGGCCGCGTACCCTTCCAGCACCTCGGCGACACGCGAGGCCGTCTCCCGCGCGATGGGCCGTCCGGTGGCCAGGAAGGCCGTCTCCAGCTTCTGCCGCGCCGCCGGCTCCCACACCCCGGCCATGAGCGACCCGGCACCGGCGCACACCTGGGACTGCCGGTACACCGTCCCCCCCACCACCGCCAGCCCCACGCCCACCGCGCACGCCGCCGACACCCACCGCCGCCGCTTCGCCAGCCGCCGCTCCTGCGACAGCGCCTCCAGCAGTTCCTTCATGGAGGGGAAGCGCGCCCCGGGCTCCAGCGCCAGCCCGCGCATCAGCACCTGCCGCACCCACGCGGGCACCTTCGTGTCCCGAGGCGGTTCCTGGATGAGGTCCGCGGGGAGCGCGTCCCGCTTCGGAAGGTCCTCCGTCTCCAGGGGCTCGGTCCGGTCCGTGGGGGCCGGCCTGCGCCTCGAGGCCGCGAAGGACCGCATGCGCGAGGACTCGAAGGCACGCTGGCGGTAGAGTGCCCAGTACAGCGACACACAGAAGCTGAACTGGTCCGAGCGCGCATCCAGCTCCGTCCCCTGGTACTGCTCTGGAGACATGTAGTTGGGCGTACCCATCACCAGGCCCTTCTGGGTGAGGGTGGTCTCCAGCATCCGACGCTCGGGCGGCAGCAGCTCCTGGACCTCCTCGGGCAGGGGCTCGTCCTGCCCGGGCACCCCGACCTGGCGGGCCAGCCCGAAGTCGGTGACGTAGACGCGGCCGCCCCGGCCCAGCAGGACGTTGGCGGGCTTGAAGTCCCGGTGCACCAGCCCCGCCTCGTGCGCCGCCAGCAGCCCCCGCCCGGCGGCCAGGAAGCGCTCCAGCACCTCGCGCCAGGGACGATCCTCCTCCAACCAGGCGCTCAAGGTGCCCCCGTCCGCCAGCTCCATGGCGAGGAACACCTGATCGCCCCATACCCCCACATCGAAGATGGGGATGACGTGGGGGTGGGACACCCGGGCCATGGCCTGCGCCTCGCGCAGCAGCCGCGCCCGAGCCTCCTCCGAGGCCGTCTGCCCGTCCGGCTGGAGCAGCTTGAGGGCCACCTTGCGGTCCAGATCGGGGTCATAGGCGGCGTACACCACGCCCATGCCGCCCTGCCCCAGCCGCTTGAGCAGGAGGTAGCGCCCCACCTGGGAGACCGGCGGCATGTCCTCGGGCTCCATCCCGCGTCCGGAACGGCCCGTGTTCGGCGCGCGCTCACGCCCGCTCTTGTCCCTGCTGCCCCGGCCCTTTGCCTCGCTCATGGCGGGGCATCTTCGCAAAAAAATCACGCGATACGTAAATGTGAGCAACTTCTCGCGGCTCCCACCGATACTGGAGGTATGAGCGTGAACCCGTTCTCCAAGGCGAGTGGAATCTCCACCCAGTGGCAGACGGCCGTCGCGAAGGCCACGGTCCAGGCGCGAGCGTCCGCCCAGACCCCGCCGGCCGCGGCCAACACGACCCGCGCCCCCTCCACGGACGGCTTTCAAGAGGCCACCAAGGCCCTGACGACGTGGGTGTCGAAGTTCGCTGCGGAGGCCACTTCCCTCGCCTCGCGCAACCCCGCCCTCAAGAAGGACGTGGCCAACCTGGTCAACGACCAGCGCGACCTCCTGGCCAGCCTCAAGAACGTGGCCAACCAGGTCAACGAGCACCGCAACCTCCTGGCCAACGACCAGATCGAAAAGGGTGGGTGGAAGACCTACACCCCCGTACTCCAGCAGACCTCGGACATCAACTGTGGCCCGGCGGCGGCGGCGATGCTGGCGCGCGCCAAGGGAGGCAAGGAGGGGGTCTCGGACGCGGAGCTGATGAACGATCTGGGCTCTCGCTACGCCACGCAGGAGGGCACCACGCCGCAGCAGCTCACCCAGATGCTGGCGCACGAGGGCATCGCGGTGAAGCAGGGCACGGCCGAGCTCGACAAGGGGGCGCTGGACGGGACGCTGACGACGGGCGGCAAGGCCGTGGCCATGGTGGACTCCAACAAGATCGTCCCCGGGGGTGAGGCGAAGCCGGCCGGCAAGGCGCACTGGGTGCTCATCGACGGCATGGACGACAAGGGCCGTTACATGGTGAAGGATCCGGGCAACGCCTCCAGCTACTTCGTGGATCCCAACACCCTGGCCAACGCCGTGAACTCCGGGCGGGAGAAGCACCAGGCGGGCGGCATGCTCCTGGTGGAGAACGCGCGCACCCCGGCGCCCGCGACGGTGCTGGCCGAGGAGGGCACGAAGAAGGCCGAGGTGCTGGGCAACAAGCCGGGCACCGGGTCCAACACGACGCGCTTCGGTCGCGAGTCCTCCTAGGAGGTGCTCACCGCGGCGAACCGTGAGCGGCCCGCGCTCAGCAGATAGAGCGCGACCACGAGCCCCACCCCGCACACCGCCGCCACGTAATGGGCGGGCGCCAGCGGGTTGCCCTTCATCATCAGGGTGACCACCAGCGGGGTGAGGCCACCGAAGATGGCGTAGGCCACGTTGTACGAGAACGAGAGCCCCGAGAAGCGCACGGCGGCGGGGAAGGCGCGCACCATCACCGTGGGCACCACGCCCACCACGCCGACGCAGAACCCCGTGAGCGCGTACAGCGCGACGAGGTTGTCCGGCGCTTGCGCCACGCCCCGATAGAGCAGGTACGTCGTCACCAGCAGGGCCGAGCAGCCGAGGACGAGCATCCGTCCGACGCCAAAGCGATCCGTGGCCAGACCGAAGACGATACAGCCGAGGGTGAGGCACAGCGTGGCCACGCTGTTGGCCTCCAGGGCGTGGGCCGGCGAGATGCCGTGGAGCTTCTGCACCAGGGTGGGCGTCATCAAGATGACCACCACGATGGCGGCGGTGAGCACCCAGGTGAGCAGCATCGACACCACCACCGCGGTGCCATGGCCGCGCAGCACGGCCTTGAGCGGCAGCTCCCGCACCAGGGCCTTGCGCTGGCGCATCTCCTCGAACACCGGCGTCTCGGCCAGCCAGCGACGCAGGAACACGGCGAAGAAGCCGAACACACCTCCGACGATGAAGGGCACGCGCCAGCCGAAGGCCAGCACCTGCTCCGGGGTGTAGATCTTGTTGATCGCCGTCGCCACCAGGGACCCCAGCAGGATGCCGAGCGTGAGTCCGGAGGTGAGCGTGCCGCAGGCGAAGCCGACGCGGTGCTCCGGGACGTGCTCGGAGACGAACACCCAGGCACCGGGCACCTCTCCCCCCACCGCCGCGCCCTGCACCATGCGCAGCAGCAGCAGGGCCAGCGGCGCCGCGTAGCCCGCCGTGGCGTAGGTGGGCAGCATGCCGATGAGCAGCGTCGGCACCGCCATCATGAACACGCTCAGAGCGAACATGCGCTTGCGGCCGCTGCGGTCGCCGAAGTGCGCCATCACGATGCCCCCCAGGGGGCGCGCGAGGTAGCCGGCCGCGAACAGACCGAAGGCCTGCAACTGGCGCAGCCACTCCGGGGTGTCGGGCGGGAAGAAGAGCTGCCCGATCACCACGGTGAAGAACACGAAGATGATGAAGTCGTAGAACTCCAGCGCACCGCCCAGCGCCGCCAGGGCGAGCGTCCTGGCGTCCTGGCGGGTGAGCGGGCGCTGTGCGGGCGGCTGCTGGGCTTCGAGCGTCGCGGGGGTCGACATGGGCGGGATGAGAGCGTGACCGACCCGGGCCGGGCAAGGGCCTGGTGGCGTGTCACCTCACTTCCCCGCCTTTTCCTCCCCCAGGTCCCCGAGTTGAATCTGGAGCGCCCGGATGGAGATCTGGATCTCCCGGATGGAGAGGGCCAGCGAAGCGAGCATCAGCAGCAGACTGCCGCCAAAGACATACTTCCCGGCCTGCACCATGCCCGCGAAGAGCAGGAGCATGCAGGCCACGCAGAGGAACAGACTGGAGACCCCCAGGAACTGCATGTCGCGGATGAGCCGGACCCGGAGCTTCAGGTTTTCAATCTGAGGCAACAGCAACGGATCCGGCTTCTCCTGGTACTGGGCGTACATGCTGCGGATCAGCGCGGCGATGGCCAGGAAGCGGTTGGTGAAGGCCAACAGCAGCAGCGAGATCGTAGGAAAGAGGAGTCCGGGAGTGGTGAGCGTCAGTTCCATTCTTGGCCGGCGGGAGCTTCGCGCCCGGCCAGCATGGCGTCACGCACTTTTCGTCTCCAGCACCGGGACGTAGGGCATCTCCAGCGTGAACGTGGCGCCGTGCCCGGGCCCGTCGCTGTGGACGTGCAAGGAGCCACCCAGCTCCTGGGCCGCCAGGGCGCTGGAGTGCAGACCGAAGCCGTGCCCCTCCTCGCGCGTGGTGAAGCCATACTGGAAGATGCGGGTGAGCATCTCCGGCGCGATGCCCATGCCGTTGTCGTGGATTTCGATGCGGATGCGGTCGGGCCCCGGCTGCTCCAGCTTCACCGTCAGGAGCCGCTCGGCGGGTACCACCCCATCCATGGCGTATTTGGCATTGCTGACCAGGTTGACGAGGATCATCAGCGTCTTGTGCTTGTCGGTCAGCACGGACGGCAGGGAGACCAGTTGCTTGTGCACCTTCACCTGATGGCGGACGAGCCCGGCCGAGTTGATGCGCAAGGCATCCTCCACCAGCTCCCCCAGGGAGACGGGCTCGTGCAGGCGGGGCGTCCGGGCGTAGTTCTGCTGCACCTTGACGATGTCTCCGATGTGCTCGGTGTAGCGGCCCACGTCGTCGAGCAGTACGGAGATCTCCTGGCGCTCCTCGAGCAGGTGCTGTCCCAGCTTGTTCAGGAAGGGCAACACGTTCCGCCCGCGCTCGTCCTGGGAGAGGAAGGTGGTGAGCTCCTTCTGGCGCTCCTCGAGCATGTTGGCCACCCGGCCCACGTGCTCCAGGCGCATGCCGGTCATCCGCTCCTTGGCGACCTGGGCCGAGGTGTAGACGCTGTTGAGCACGTTGCCCACGTTGTGCAGCACGTTGGTGGCGATCTCCGCCATGCCCGCCCGCCGGGCCGTCTGCACCAGCTGGAGGTGGATCTCCTTGAGCTCGCGGGTGCGCTCCTCGACCCGATGCTCCAACCCCTCATTGGCCTGTCTCAGGGCCTCCTCGCGCCGCTGGACCTCGTCGGCCATGAGCTGGAAGCTGCGGGCCAGTTGACCCAGCTCGTCCTGGCGCGAGGTGTCCAGCCCCACCTTGAAGTCACCGGTCGCCACCTTGTCGGTGGCCTGGGTCAAGGACAACAGCGGGTGGGAGATCTGCTGTCGGAGCACCCAGTACATGATGCCCAGTTCCAGCAGCAGCGACAGCACGCCGAGCAGCAGCACGTAGCGCGCCGCGAGGAAGGCGGGCTGGGACACCACGCTCTCGGGCAACACCGTGACGAAATACCAGCCGGTGCCCCGCAGCCGGGTCACGGCGATGTACTCGTCGGACTCCGGAAGCTCCAGGACGGCCTGCTCGGAGCCGTGGCGCTTCACCCACTCGAAGAGGCTCCGCAGGTGGGCGACCTCCTCCTGTGAGCCGAGACGCCTGGCCGCCACCTCGGGCTGCTCGGCGGCCTTCAGGATGTTGTAGGCGCCCGCGGTGCCGTCCTGCTTCAACCCAGGATGGGCGATGAGCTGGCCATCTTCACGGAAGAGCACGTTGTAGGCACCGGGCAGGTGGTCGTTGATGGTGCGGGTCATCAACTCGTTGAGGTGGACATCGTGGCTGACCGTCGCCACATGGCGACCGTCCAGGTCCAGCGGCGTGGAGACCGAGGTCATCCAGATCTTCGAGACCGTGTCCTCGAAGATGCCGGTCCAGGCGGTCTGCCTTTGCGGGTTGTTCTCCGGTCGGCTGATGACGAAGTACTCCTCGGCGGGGAGCGCGAAGCCGGGCTCGATGTCGTGGACCCAGGTGGGGAACTCCGGCCAATACTCCACGATCGCCCCCTCCGGCATGACCACGTAGGTCGACTGGAAACGGACATGGAAGGCGGGTCCGTATTGGGCGACCACGTCGTATGTGGCCAGGATCCGGGTGCGGAACTCGGTATCGATGACCACGTTCGGGGCAATGTAGACGCCCACCATCTTCGTGCCGTCGAAGCCTTCGGGGCGGTTGCGGACCGTGCCATCGGGAAGCCGCACGAACAGGCGGTCGAAACGGGAACTCACGTCCTCTTGCGCGAGGGTCCGGATCCTCTCCTCCAGGGCCTTGTTGAAGAGGGCATGGTTGTCCTCCGCCAACACGAAGGTGGTCTGCTCGCGTTGGCTGCGCTCCGAGACATGCTGCCCCAGCTGCGCGAGGGCCTCGGTGCGCAGGGTGTGCAGGATGTGCAGGTAGCTGAAGAGGGTGGAGAGGGAGATGATGACCCCGATGCGTACGCCCATCTTGAGGAGCGTCGATCGGGCCAGGGAAGCTCGGGGGCTGGAAGATGGCGTCATGGTGACTGTCTGAGCCCAAAGGGACACAGCGCCAGTCACGGGAATTCCCAGAGGGAGCGTGCAAGGGATTGCATGCCCGCCAGCCTCACGGGAATTTTGTCCAATCTTTGTATAGAGAGCGCGCTCTTTTTTTGTCGAATCCCTCTAGGGAGCGCGCCTCTCCACGGCTTGCTACCCGAGCATCTCATTCAGGAGACGCGCGACGGTCTTCGCGTCCGCCTGGCCATTCGTGGCGCGCATGACGAGCCCGGTGAAGAACCCGGACAGGCCCTTCTTCCCGCCCCGGTACTCCGCGACCTTCGCGGGGTTGGCGTCCAGCACGCCCTGGATGGCGGCGCGGAGCTGCCCCTCGTCGTTGACGACGCGCAGGCCCTTGCGCTCCACGATGCTCGCGGGCGCCTCTCCGGACGTCTGGGCCTCCGCGAGCACGTCCTTGGCGATGCGGGCGCTGATGCCGCCCTCCGTGAGCAGCGCGACGAGCGCCGCGAGCTCCTTCACGCCCACGCGGTTCGAGCCCTCGCGGATGGCCGTGGCGAGATCGTTCACCACCCACGGCGCGAGGTCCGCGAGCCGCGCATCACCCGCGCTCTCCAGGTAGGCGGCGAGCTGCGGTTCACGGGCGAGCATGTGCGCGTCGTTCTCGCTGACGCCCCGCTTGAGCAGACGCTCGAATACGGGCTCCTGCTCCTTCGTGAGCGCCTGACGGACGACGGGGGCCGCCACCTCGGTCTTCTTCTCCGGCTTGGGCTTGCGCTCCGCCTTGGGCTCCGCGCTGTCCGCCTTGCGGTCCCAGGTGTCCTTGAGGGTGATGATGCGGTTGAACACGAGCGCGGTGTCGCGGCTGTCCACCGGGTCCCGCCAGAAGTACCCGGCGCGCTCGAACTGGTAGCGGGCGCTGGACGGATCCCGCGCCACGCTCGGCTCCACCAGCCCTTGCGTCACCACCAGGCTCTGCGGGTTCACGAACCGCATGAAGTCCGTGTTGAGCGGCTGCGTGTCGTCCTCGTGGCCCGTCTGCTCCGGGTCGAACTGCTGCGCCTCGCTGTCGGGCTCCGCCACCGTGAAGAGCCGGTCGAACAGGCGGAACTCGGCCTTCACGCCGCGGGTGGCGCTCACCCAGTGGATGACGCCGCTCGCCTTGGCCTCCTCGCCGAGCAGCGTGACGCGCAGCTCGGTCGGCTCGCCGTTGTCCCCCATGAGGACTTCGTCGCAGCGGATGATGCCCGCGCCGCGCAGACGCACCATGCCGCCCGGCGTGAGCCGCTTGAAGCCCTTGGGCGGGTCGGCGCTGAAGTCGTCGCGCTCGATGACGAGCTCGCGCGTGAGGGGAACCTCTCGCACCGCCTGCTCGGCCGGCACGCGCTCCCCATTCGGGAGCAGCACCCGTCCATCGGCGCTGCCGCCCTCTTGCGGCCAGTACGGGAGGCTCAGCATGCGCTCCGCGTCCAGGTTCTGGATGACGACCTTCAGCGGGCGCGTCACGGCCATCACGCGGGGCGCGCGGGTGTTCAGGTCATCGCGGACGGCGTTCTCGAAGATGGCGAGGTCCACGGTGCGGTTGGTGCGACTCACGCCGATCTGCGCCGCGAAGGCCCGCACCGACTCGGGCGTCACACCGCGCCGACGCATCGCGCTGATGGTCGGCATGCGCGGGTCGTCCCAGCCCTTCACCACGCCCTCGCGCACGAGGCGGCGCAGCTTGCGCTTGCTGACGACGGTGTACTCCATGCTGCGCCGCCCGAACTCGTACTGGCGCGGCGGCGTCACGCCGGTCTTCTGGGCGGGGAACAGATTGTCCATCAGCCAGTCATAGATGGCGCGGTTGTCCACGAACTCCAGGCTGCACATGCTGTGCGTGATGCCCTCGAGGGCGTCACTGATCGGATGCGCGAAGTCGTACATCGGGTAGACGCACCACGTGTTCCCGGTCCGGTAGTGCGACGCGTGCAGGATGCGGTAGAGCACCGGGTCGCGCAGCTTGAAGTTCGGGCTGGCCAGGTCGATCTTCGCGCGCAGGGCATGCTGGCCGTTCTGGAACTCGCCGGCGCGCATGCGGCGGAACAGGTCCAGGTTCTCCTCGACGCTCCGGTCGCGGTAGGGGCTGGGCGTGCCCGGCTGGTCCACGGTGCCGCGCAGGCGGGCCATCTCCTCGCCGCTGACGCTCTCCACGTACGCGAGCCCCTTGCGGATGAGCTCCACCGCGAACCCGTAGAGCTGCTCGTAGTAGTCCGAGGCGTAGAACAGGCGCGAGGTGTCCCAGCCGATCCACTGCATGTCGCGGATGATGCTGTCGGCGTACTCCTGCGTCTCCCCCTCGGGGTTGGTGTCGTCCATGCGCAGGTGGCAGACGCCGCGGTAGTCCTGGGCGGTCATGAAGTCCAGGTAGCTGGCGAAGGCGTGCCCGAGGTGCGCGTACCCGTTGGGCTCCGGCGGAAAGCGCGTGACGACGCGCGTGTGGCGGCCCGACTGGAGGTCCGCGTCGACCACGTCCGTGATGAAATTCGGCGTCAAGCGGCGCGCCTCGGGGGCGGGAATCAGGTCAGCTGGCGGCTTGCTCATTCGGCCATACTAATGCCCCCAACCGCCTTCCGAGCGAGAGAGAAAAACAGCTTGAGAGTCGCGGGGGTGCAGCCCCCCCTGCCCGGCCAGCCCGCGGACCGACCGGGGAGGCAGGGGGTAGGCTAGATTGAGACCCGGACCCCTTCCCCCCTTGGAGACTGAACGTGATCGCGCCTGGACCGACCCTCGAAACCGCGCGGCTCATCCTGCGCCCCACGTCGCTGGAAGACCTGGAGGGCTTCGCGACCCTCATCGGCGACCCGGAGTCCGCGCGCTTCCTGGGCGGAGTGCAGCCGCGCTCGGTGGCGTGGCGGGCCATGGCCGCCATGGCGGGCTCGTGGGCACTCCAGGGCTTCTCCATGTTCTCCGTGATCGAAAAGGCGACGGGCCGCTGGGTGGGACGGGTTGGCCCCTGGAGGCCAGAGGGCTGGCCGGGGCCGGAGGTCGGCTGGGGCCTGCTGCGCGAGTGCTGGGGACGCGGCTACGCCACCGAGGCAGCGGCGGCGACCATCGACTGGGCTTTCGACCACCTCGGCTGGACCGAGGTCATCCACTCCATCGCTCCGGACAACACGCCGTCCCAACAGGTCGCCCTCCGTCTGGGTTCGCGCCTGCTGGGCCCCGGGAAGCTGCCGCCGCCCTATGACAACACTCCCATAGAACTCTGGGGCCAGGACCGCGACACCTGGCGGTCCAGGCGCCCATGACCCCCATGGCGGCGGGCTTCACCGCCGCGGCAGGGTGCAGGCGAACGTCGTGGCTTCTTCCGTCGACCGCACCTGGACGCCACCGCCGTGGGAGCGGGCGATCTGCTCGACGATGAAGAGGCCCAGCCCCAACCCCTTCGGGTGCTGGTCCGACACGCCGCGGAAGAAAGGATGGAAGAGCCGGGGAAGGAGGTCGGCGGTGATGGGCCTTCCCTTGTTCGTGACGCTGAGCACCACCTGCGACGCGTCGCCGCGAACCGCGACCGTGACCGGCTCGGACGGGTCGCCGTGGACCAGCGCGTTGGCGAGGAGGTTGGAGAGCAACTGCGCGAGACGCTGCCGATCGCCCCGCAGCGTGCCGCATCCATCCTCGGTGAAGTGGATCGTCCGCGAGGGATGCATCGTCCGCAGCTCCTCCACGACGTGCTCCAGCGCACGCCCCAGGTCGCTCACTTCGCGCGCGTCCACGGGGATGCCGCCCCCCAGCCGGCCACGCGCGAAGTCCATGACGTCGTCCAGGAGGCGCGCGATGCGGCGGCCGCTCTCCTGCATGCGGCGGACGACCTTCTCCTCGGAAGCCGCGAGCGTCCTCTGGCCCAGCATGTCCGCGCCCATCACGAGAGAGGACAGGGGGTTGCGGAGGTCATGTCCCAGGACGGCGATGAACTGCTCTCGGAGCTCCGCCGTGCGCTGCTCGTCCAGCAGGGCCGCCCGCGTCCGCGCCTGCTGCTCCTCCGCCTCCAGTTGCAGCGCGATGAGGTCGGCGAACAGCTTCACCATCCCCAGCGTCTTCGCCTCGGCGAGCCTCGCGGGTTCGGAGTCCAGGGCACACACGTTTCCGAAGTACTCCCCATTCTTCCGGAAGATGGGAACCGCGATGTAGCTCTCGAAGCGATAGAGCTTCGGCGTGCGGTGCTCGCGGTACTTCGGATCCACGCTCGCGTGCTCGATGATGATGGGCTGGTGTGAGTCGCGCACCTCGCTGCACAGCGTGGTGGCCACCTCCAGGTGGTCTCCCACGGAGAGGCCAAAGCTCATCACGTCGTGCACGGCACAGGCGGTCCAGGAGTCCTTCGTGACGCGTGCCACCAGGGACAGCCGGAGACCCGTCGTCTCGGTGATGACCTTGAGGATGGTTGGCACCGCCTCCAGGCTCGAAATGAGCGCCACGTCCCTGTCCACGACTGAAGTCATGACACCCTTCACCTTGAACCATCCTTGGGGGCATGCAGCGGGAGCGCCACGGTGAAGCAGGAGCCACGGCCCGGCTCGCTCTCCACGCGGATACAGCCACCGTGCGCCCGAGCCGCTGCCTGCGCGATGTACAACCCCAACCCGAAGCCCCCGTAATGGCGCGTGGAGCTGGCGCGCTCGTAACGGCCGAATACACGCTCCAGGTCCTCGGGCTGGATGCCGATGCCCTCGTCACGCACGGAGATCAGCACCTCCTGGGCCGCGGCCTCCACGCACACCGTCACGGGCTTGCCGCCTCCGTACTTGATGGCATTGAGCACCAGGTGGGTGAGCAACTGTTTGAGCTCGCGACGGTTGAAGAATCCCGTGGCGACCGCGCCCCCCTCCAGGCGGAGGTCCGCGCCGGGAGACACGCCACGCACGCCCTCGAGCAGCTCGCGGGTGAAGGCCCCCACCTCGAGCGGCTCCCGCTCCAGCGCGAGCTGGCCGGACTCGATGCGTGAGATGTCGAGCACCGCCTCACTGAGCCGCCCCAGGCGGCGCACCTGTTGGGTGGCGCGCTGCAGGCTCGTGGCGAGCAGGCCGCTCACCCCGGCGGAGGAGGCCTGCCTCCCCATCGAGGAGAGCTGCAGCGAGAGCGCGGTGAGGGGGGTGCGCAGCTCGTGCGCGGCGACCGTGAGGAAGTCCTCGCGCACCACGAGCGCCTGGCGCAGCTCCGCCTCACGCGCCTTGAGCGCGTGCAGCAGCGCCTGGAGGGACGCGGAGAGCGCGCCAATCTCATCGGGGCGCTCCCCGTGCGGCAGCCGCAGGTCGTACTGCCCCGCGCGCAGCCGCTCGGCCACCTCCGCGATGTCCGCCAGCGGTCGCGTCAAGCGCCCGGCGAGGGCCCAGCCCGTCAGCGCCAGCAGCAGGCCCGCCAGCAACCCCAACCCGGTCAACCGCACGCGCGCGGCGACAGCCGGCTGGAAGGCCGTTCCGGCCGGCTGGAGCACCAGCACCGTCCAGCTCAGCACGGGCGTGGCATCGGTGGCGCGCAGGGGAGCAACGCCGGTGAGGTAGGCCTGGCCGTCCTCCCACGTCGCCACCGTCCAGCCGCCGTCCCGCACCTGCCGCTCCAGCCCCGCGGGCAGGACCGTCTGGCGGAAGGCCTCCACGCCCGTGGGCGGCTCGCTCAGCAGCGCCCCATCGCGCCGCAGCAGCCGCACCTCGAGTTCCTGCCCCTCCTCGTCCATCAGCGCCCGCTTGAGCGCGCGGCCCCAGTCCCAGGTGAGGTGCGCCGCCATCACCCCTCGGAAGGTGCCGTCCGCCGCATGCACCGGCACGGCCAGGTCCAGCAGGCGCAGGGGTCCCTCCGAGCTCTTCAGCAGCGGGGCGAGCCGCACCGCCTCGTGTGCGTCGCCCACGTAGACGCCCCGGCGGCCCTCGCGGAAGGCGGGGCGCTCGGAGACCTGGGCCCCCACCAGCATGCCTCCAGTGCTGTAGCGCACCACGCCCGAAGCGTCGATGAAGCCCACCCAGGCGAAGTCCGGGGCGACCCGCCGCAGCTCCTCGAGCACGGCGCGCCTTGCCTCGAGCCTCTCGGGAAGCAGTCCCTGGCGCTCCAGCTCGGCGAGCACCCGCACCTGCTCCAGGCGCGCGCTCAGCCGCGCCTGCGTCTTCTCGGCGAGCACCCGCGCCAGGGTGGCCAGCCCCTCGCCCACGCGCGCATCCACGTCCTGCTCGGCCAGGCGCCCCGCCGCCGCCCCCAGGCCCGTGACGGCCACGCCAGCGAAGAGGCACACCAGCAACCCCACACGGGTGCGCAGGCTGAAAGCCACGGAGCGCCTGGCGTCCGACGGGGGGGCCGTTGGGAGGGAAGACACGGCGGGAGGGTACCTTCAGCCCACCCATAAGGCCACAGCCCAACACCCGGCGTGCGGCCTTCGTGCACAGAGAGACATCCGCTTGTATATAGCGGCCTCCACCCCCCTACCCCTTCCGTTGGAGGCTACCGATGAAGCTCTATTACACCCCTGGCGCTTGCTCGATGAACCCGCACATCATGCTGCGCGAGGCGGGCCTGAAGTTCGATCTCGTGAAGGTCGACCTGGGCACGCACAAGACCCCGGAGGGGAAGGACTTCTACAGCATCAACCCGAAGGGCTATGTGCCGGCGCTGGAGCTCGATAACGGCCAGATCCTCACCGAGAACCCCGCCATCGCGCAGTACATCGCCGACCAGAAGCCGGAGGCGAAGCTCGCGCCCGCCAACGGGACGCTGGAGCGCTACCGCCTCCAGGAGTGGCTGGGCTTCATCGGCACCGAACTCCACAAGACCTTCGGCCCGCTCTGGAACCCCAGCGCTTCCGAGGCGGAGAAGAAGGCCACCCACGACAAGCTCACCAAGCGCTTCGAGTTCATCGCCAAGAACCTCGAGGGCAAGCAGTACCTCATGGGTGATCAGTTCACCGCGCCGGACGCCTACGTGTTCGTGATGCTCCAGTGGGCCCAGTACCACAAGGTGGATCTGAGCAAGTACGCCGGCCTCAAGACCTACCACGAGCGGATCGCCGCCCGGCCCGCGGTCAAGGCCGCGATCGAGGCCGAGTTCGGCAAGCAGTAGGCGGTCCAGTCGTACCGGGAGGCCTGTCCATCGGGCCTCCCGCCTCCGCGTCACTTCGCTGGCGACGATCATGTATCGCCAGCTTCGCCCTCAGCGCTTGACGGCGTAGTGCAGGAGCACGAGCCCGGTCCGGTACGTCTTGGTCGAGAGCAGCTCGAGATCGACCTGCCGGGGAAGCCTCGGGGCGACTCCCTTGCCCGAGCCGATCAGCACCGGGTTCAGCTTGATGAGGACCTCGTCGATGAGGCCCGCGTCGAAGAGGGCCCCCGCCAGGGTCCCGCCGCCGCACAGGTAGATATCCTTGGCGACACTGAGCTGGGCTGCCCGCACGATGCGGCTCATGTCGGTCCGCGCGCCGGGGCGCGTCTTGAGTTCCCGCACGAACCCGATGGGATCCTCCCGGACGAGGTGCACGCGCGGGTTGGGGCTCTCCTTCAGGGTGCGCGAAACGACATAGGTCTCCAAGGAGGGATAGGGGTCCGTCATCCCCACCTTCAGCCCGGGCTCGTAGGTGCCGCGGCCCATCACCACCGTGTCGTACGCCGAGGCCAGGGTGTCGAAGTAGTCCAGGATCGGCGGGAGGTCCGCGGGGAAGAAGTCGACGGTGTCGTCCTCGCGAGCGATGAATCCGTCCAGCGACGTGGCCACGTGGTACTTGAGCTTGCGCATCTGGGATTGCATGAGGAGCTCCGGTGGTGATGACCGCGAGCGAAAAACCTACCTCGGGTTCACCCGAGGGCCACGGGTTCATCGAGACCTCGTACCCTGGTTCGTGGTTCTCTCCCCTTCCCTGCTCAGTCGTTGACGGGAGGCCCGCCCACGAAGGTTCTTGCCCTTCCACGTGGGCCTCCATCGTGCGTGAGTCTCCGCGTGCGCACGCCGACCGACCGCTCCCTGCCGCCCGACCATGAGGCCTTCGTCTCCGCCGAGCCACCGACGGGGCGTGTCATCGTCATCGCCCCCACGCGCGCGGCCTGCGAGACCATCGAGCTCGCCCTCGGGCTGCGCCTGGAGACCTACCTCGAGAAGCACCACGGGCCGCGGGTGCGCGAGCTGGCGCGCGGCGGGAAGGGCTTCGGCATCGTGGCGGGTACCGGTACCGGCAAGACGCTCGCCATCCGGCTCATCGCCGAGGAGCTGGTGGGCGGGGGCGGTGAGACCCCGCTCAAGGTCGGCGTGGTGAACCGCGAGCGCGAGGCGACACCCGACACGCCCACCTGGAACGTCATCATCGTGACGACCGGCATCGCCCGGCGCTGGTTCCAGAACGGCGACATCCTGCCGCACGACACGCTCCTCATCGACGAGATCCACCAGACGTCGGCGGAGCTGGAGCTGTGCCTCGCGCTCGGCAAGCACGTGGGCTGTCGCTTCATCTGGCTGTCCGCCACCGTCGACCCGGCGCTCTACGCGCGCTACCTGAAGAGCGCCGACGTGCTCGAGGTCCAGGCGTTCGATCCCCAGAAGGTGGCCACGGTCGTGGTGGAGAACAGGGTGCCGCTCGCGTTCCTCGACGAGGCCTTCCTCCGCGCCATGGAGAAGGAGCAACGCGGGGTGGGCCTCTTCCTCCCCACGAGGGCCGCGGTCGAGCAGGCGGCCCTGCACGTCCGCACCCGCTGGCCGAGCATCCACGCGGCGCACTACCACGGCGGTGAGCCGATCCGCGCCATCCGCCCCTTCCTCGAGGGGACGGAGCCCCGGCCCTACCTCCTCGCCATGACCGCCGCGGGACAGAGCGCGCTCAACGTGCCCGGGCTCGATACCATCGTCATCGACGACACGCGCTTCGCCAATCTCGTCGAGCGCGGGCGCAACGTGCTCACGCGCGTCCCCCTCGGGAACAACGAATTGCTCCAGATGGCCGGGCGCGTGCATGGCCGCGTGGAGGGCGGGCGCGTCTTCATCCTGAGCAACCGCGACATCGACTTCTTCGCGCTTCGCCCGACGGAGCCCGAGTTCCAGCTCGCCGGCGACCCGGAGCGCGTGGCGCTCACCGCCGCCGCCCTGGGCGTGCGGGCCGATGCGTTGGACCTCCCCGTGCCAGTCGACCGCATCGCCTACCGCCGCGTGTTCCAGCGACTGCGGGAGCGCAACATCATCGACGCGCGGGGACGGCTCTCGGAGTACGGGCGCGCGGTCGAGGCGCTCCCGGTGGATCGGGCGTGGGCGGAGCTGATCGTCAATGGCGAGGACGCGCTGTTCCCCTTCCTCGCCGTGTGCAGCGCCCTCGAGTCGCTCCACCGCATGACGCGCGAGGAGCGCGACCTGGAGGGGGTGCTGGTCGCCGGGAGCGACCACCTCACCGCCTACAACCTCTACGCCGAGGCGTACCAGGAGGCGGGCTTCATCGGCGAGGTGTATGGGCTGCCGCGCCACCTGTTCCATGCGGAGAAGCTGGAGCGCTGGGCCGAGCGGCGCGGCGTGCTGGTGAAGACCCTCGAGGACGCGGCGCTGGTGATGGCGAGTGTCTACCGGAGCGTGGGTGTCAGCCTGCCCGCGCGCCTGCCGTTCGCGGGAGACCGTGTGCACCGCCGCTTCGCCGACCTGCTCGCGCGCTTCATGCCCTTCGACCTCGTCATCGACGAGCAGACGGCGTGGGGCGAGGAAGCTCGCGTCTCGAAGACGAGCGTGTGTGGGAACTGGGGCGCGGTGGCGGGGACGCTCCGCTACTTCGCCGACCGTTCCGGCACTCCCCATGCGGCCATCGAGGGCACGCACATCCCGCTCGACGTGCTGACGAAGTACGCGCGGCGCACCGAGGCCGAGCTCGCCTACGACACGTGGCACATGTCGCTCGTGCTCGACTGGCGCATGGAGTACGCCGGCTTCGAGTTGGAGCGAGAGGTCGAGGTGCTCCCCGCCTGGGGGCCGGAGCTGGCCGACCGCGCACGACGCGCGCTCGCCGAGGCACTGGCGTGCGGTGAGGCACGGCACCCGGCGGTGCGCCGCAACCAGCCGGGAATCGACGAGGTGCGCGAGCTGTGGCGCCGTTCGGGCGGACGTACGGCGAAGCTCGGGGTGCCGGAGCTGACCGCCCTCTACGAGGCCCAGCTCGAGGGAGTCACCACGATGGACGAGTTCCACGCGCGTCCGCTGGTGCTCGACCTGGACGCGCTGGTGCCGCCCGAGGTGCGCGAGGAACTCCTGTCGTTGCCGAGCGTGGTGAGCATCCGCGACCTCGAGGTGGACCTGGGCTACGAGGTGGAGCAGGACGAGGCGGGCCACCCAGTGAGTGTGGTGCGGCTCAACCTGCCGGAGAAGCTCGCGCGCACGCTCGTGGAGGAGGAGCTTCCGTTGTTTGATCGGCCGGTGCGATTCGTGGTGGGCCGCGGCCGGCGCGGCGCCGTGCGTGCCGACACGCTGCTCGAGTTGCAGGAGCAGCTCGATCAGCCGTGGATGCCCGACGAGCTCGAAGCGGCGCGCGATGTCCGCCCCAGAGGCCAGAGCGGGCGCCCGGCGGTGGGGTCATCACGAGGCTCCGGCAAACCCCGACGCCCGAAGCGCTGACGGCACGTCGTGAGCCCTCAGGGCGCGAGCTTCAGCAGGAAGGCCTCGGTCCTGCCGCCCGGCCGCTGCTCGAGCACCTGCGAGCCAAAGCTGACCTGCCCACTGAACGCGCCCGTGACCATGATCTCCCGGCTGGGAAGGGTGGCGAGTGCGTGTCCCCGCACCTCTCCCACGCATCCCGCGGGCGCGAAGTGGCGCTGCCACAGGAACGCTCCAGCGGCATCAACCTTCGCGAGCATGAGGCCGGACCCGCCGCAGGCCCCGGGACTCTCGGCCATCACCACCACCGCACCCGCGGCATCCACCGCCATCCGCGTGGCACTGGTCGCGCCCACCTGCCCGCCCACGGGGCGTGCCCACAGCTCGGCGCCATTCGCCTCGAGCGCCAGGAGGGAGAGCCCATTCGAGGAGGCGCGGGCCCCCGCCCACTGGAACTGACCATTGAAGGAGCCGAGCGCCAGAATCGTGCCCGCCGGAGTGACCTGGACGGCCGAGATGTACCCGAAGACCTCGGGGAACGGCCGCACCCACACCACGCGCCCGTCCGCCGCCATCCGGAACAGCACGGGGACCACCTGCCCGGACCACGAGCGCCCCTCGAGCCGCATCTCGCCATTCGAGGTGCCCCCGAAGACGGCGCCGCCGTCGTTCAGCCGGACCATCGTGTGCAGGTCGATGTTGCCGCGGCCGCCCACCATTTCCACCGTGCTCTGGTGGGCCCGGAACGCGCCCGCTCCGTCATACCGGGTGATGTCGTAGTCCCCCAGGAGCCACAGGCCGTCATCCGCTCCCCGCGAGAGCGAGCGGAGGTATCCCTGGCGCATCGCCCAGTGGCACGAGCCATCGGCGGACAGCCGCGCGACGACCGAGGAGAGGGAGGCACTCGTCGCGTCGATGGGCCCGCAGCCCAGGTTGGCGGCCGAGGTCACCTCCGCCATGACGTAGTAGCCGTCGGGGGTGCGCGCGAGCCTCCCCTTCGATGCCCCCGGCGCACTCATGCCCTTCGCCTCCAGGAGCGTCCCGGAGGGGTCATAGCGCGCCAGCACGAGGTCGCCCCCCACGGACTGGCCGTCGAAGCCCGACGGGTCATCGTCCGCGGCCAGCAAGGCGAGGCTCCCATCCGGAGCGGCCTCGACATCGAGCCCCCTGACCGCGCCGAGCGGCCTGGCCCACAGGGTGTTACCGGGTCGAACTGTCTCGGGAGGGGCTTCGCCGGGCGGCGGCTCCGTGTCCATCGGAGGAGGTGCTTCCGGTCCGCCGCACGCCGCGACCAGCGCGAGCCAGACCAGTGTCCCCGCGATGCCTACACGCGATTGTCCCCTCATTGGCTCGCTCCCCTGCTCTGGTAGCTGGCAAGCCCAGCTCTGGACGAAAGTGGGTCGCTCCCGTTGGACTGCCAACCCATACGCCGGAGCAACCGTGAAGCGCTGAACACGGCCCCCTCTATGGAACCCTCGAGGCCCCTGCTTTCTACCCCGGGCCGGCCTCGCCGACGCGCTCGATGAAGTAGTGCAGTTCCAGGTACTTCCTTCCGAAGAACCACATCTCGTGCCGGGCTCGCAGCACCACCGCCGGGTCGTCGCAGGGGGGCTCCGTGCGCGGCGTGCCCTCGGCGCTCCAGACCCAGATGGTCTCATTGAGGGGCAGCCGCAGCGGGAGCACCGGGTTGGCCAGGTACACGCCCTGGTCCCCACCCGGTGCCTCCTCCAGCGCGCAGGAGGTGAGTCGCAGCCCCGTGCCTCCCGGCACGTCATGGTCCAGCCGCAGGATGCTGGTCATGTTGGAGAAGGGCAGCGGGAACGCGATGTTCATGTACCGCATCGCGCCGGCCACGTGGCTGGAGTAGGCGGCCACGTAGATGGGGCTCCCATCGCTCTCGTAGGTGCGGATCCACCCGCGCACGCGCTCGCGCCCGTCCGCCCCGTCATCCACGGCGACGATGGAACCCTTCACCCCGTGACGCTGGAGGCGCACGTCGCTCGGGAGGACGAGCTGCTGCACCCGCCGCGCGAACCACCCCCATAGCCGGCCGCCGAGCCGGA
Source organism: Archangium sp. (assembly GCF_036389735.1). Lineage (GTDB taxonomy): Bacteria > Myxococcota > Myxococcia > Myxococcales > Myxococcaceae > Archangium. Next base: position 20,763 of record NZ_DASVWK010000858.1, read on the forward strand.
AGCCCGGCTTCCAGTCCGGGACGACCCACAACGTGTAGCCCTCGGTGTGCTCATAGAAACGCCGGACCTCCGGGGCCACCTGGAGCGGGTCGAAGTCGGGACGTGCGTACTCGGAGAAGTCGTCCACGAGGCCCGTGGGTTGGCGTCCATCCGGCGGCGCGAGGCGCTCGAAGAAGCGCGGGCCCGTCCGACCACGGGAACTCAGCCGGCTGAACACCACGCCCGCCACGTTCGCGCGCGAGACGGGGTGCAGGAGGCGCAGACCGAGCAGCCCGAGCCCCACGAAGCCCACCGCGTTCAGCGTGCCGTGGAAGCGGAGCATGGTGGGCAGCGCCACGAGACTCGGACGGAAGAGGCCCCAGAGGCCGGCGAGCGTGGTGGACCCGAGCAGTGCGAGAGCCGCCCCCACCAGCAGCCAGCGGCCCAGGCCCCCGGAGTCCACCCGCGCGGCCCCCACGAGCAGGAGCCCCGCCAGCAGGGGCAGCAGGAGCACGTAGAGCGCCACGCCGAGAACCTCGAGGGCACGGTGGCCGGCGAGACCCGCGGCGAGCAGGGGAAACGCCCCCATCAACCCCACGGCGACGGCTGGATGGAGTCGCCAGGCGCGAGGGGCCGACGTCCGGTGGGACCAGAGGATCCGGCCGAGCAGCCCGACAATGAGCAGACAACCGAAGCCGGCGAAGTGGAAGTGGATGGCGGTGAGCAGCACCCACAACCCCTGGAACCCGAGGAGTGGGAAGTCCCCCAACCAGGTGAGCATCCAGACAGCACCACCCAGGAGGAACAGCAGGGCCACGTCGATGGCCAACTCCTCCACGAGGAACGTGCTGCGCCCGGCCAGCCGCACGAGTCCGTGCAGCGCGGCGCAGACCGTGAAGAGCAGATAGGGAAGGCCCAGAGCGACCCGGGCCTGCCAGGGTAGCGCCAGGGCGAATGCCGGCACGAGCCCCAGGGCCCCGACGGGATGGAGGATGGCGACCAGGGTGGACAGCCGGGAGGTACGCCCGGAGCGATCGGGAACGAAGGTGAGCGGAAGGCCCAGCGGGACGAGCACGAGGGGTGCCAGCAGGAAGAGCAGCTCGGCCAGGAGGAACTCGTGGAGTCCTCCCGTGGCCCACCTCCACGCCAGCAGGGAGACCCAGAGCCCGAATCCGAGCACGGGCACTCCCACGGTGTGCGCGTGGCTCGCGACCCTCCCCTGCCCGGCTGCCGACACGCGCGTCATGGAACGCACTTACTGGGCGGCCTTGGGGTCCATCCACATCACTTCCCAGTGGTGGCCGTCGAGGTCATAGAAACTCCAGCCGTACATGAAGCCGTGATCCTGCACATCCATGGCGTGCTTGCCACCGCCGGCGATGGCCTTCTTGACCAGCTCGTCCACTTCGGCCCTGCTGTCGCACGACAGCGCGAACAGTCCTTCGGTCTGCCTGCTCGTATCGCACGGCTCGCGTTTGGTGAACGTCTTGAAGAAGGGCTCGCTGAGGAGCATGACGAACGCCTCCTCGCTGATGATCATGCAGGCCGCCTTGCTGTCCGTGAACTTTGGATTGAACGCGAAGCCGAGATTCGAGAAGAACTCCATCGACTTCTTCAGGTCACGCACAGCCAGGTTGATGAAGATCTTCCGGGAACGAGTCGTTGCCATCTTTCTCTCCTTGAAGTGGATTGCTACTCCATTGGCTCCGCGAGCGGCTTGAAATCATCGGTCATGCCGCTCGCCGCCTCACGTTATTTCGTAGCTCGGATCGGCTCACTTCCTCGCCACGGGGCCCCCGAGCTCGCGAATCCAGCGCACGACTCCCGCCCCATCCTCGGCTTCCATCACGGGGACATGCAGGGACTCGGTGTGCCCATCGAGGGGTAGAGGAGAGGCGATAAGAGGGGCGGTGCAGCCCTCCATGGAGGCTACCACCCCTCCGTGGGGTACGATTCCCGCCGGACCCGGCCACCCGAAGGGTCTCCCCCCCACAGAGAGAGCCGACACATGCCTCCCGTTCGTTTCGCAGGAGCTGGCGCCTTCGTCCCTTCCCGAGCCATCAGCAATGAACGCATCGCCAAGGCCTTCCCGGGCTGGCCGGCCGAGCGCATCGAGGAGCGGACGGGCATCCGCGAGCGACGCTACCT
>NZ_DASVWK010000859.1:0-1560 GCF_036389735.1 Archangium sp.
CCTCCATGGTGTTGAGCGCGGCGATGGTCATCACCACGTCCTCGGAGAAGTCCGAGCCACGGACGCGCTCACCCACCTCGCGCGACAGCTCGATGATGTTGCCGTCGATGGGGGACAGCAGCGTCGTCTTGGCGAGGTTGCCCTGCGCCTCCTCGTAGACGGCGGAGGCCTGGGCCAGCCGCTGCTGGGCGGACGACAGCCGCGCCGCCGCCGAGTCCCGGGCCGCCCGCGCCTGCTCCACCTCGGCCGTCGAGGCCAGGCCCTTCTTGCCCAGCTCCTCCACCCGGCCCAGCTCGGCCGTGGTGCGGTCCGCCTCCACCTGGGACACCTGGGCGTCCGAGCGCGCCGCGTTCTGCGCCGCCTGGGCCTGCTTCGTCGCCGCCTCGTACCGCTTGCGGTCGATGCGGCCGAGCACCTGGCCCTTCGTCACCCGGTCCCCATCCTTCACCAGCAGCTCCGTCAGGTCGCCGGAGAGGTTGGAGGAGATCTTCACCGTGGTGGCCGCCTGCACCTTGCCGGCGCCGGTGATGGTGCGGGTGACGGAGCCCTTACGGGCCTTCGTCACCTGCGCCTCCACGGTGGGAGGGGGGCGATCCTTCAACCCACCGACGGTGATGGCCGAAGCCCCGAGGAACAGTCCACCTGCGATGACAGCCTTCCACCACTTCATTTCACTTCCCCCGGGGCCAGAGTGCCCATGGCCCGCATCAGCGCGAAACGGGCGGTTTCGACTTCAATCCTGTTTTCCAGCAGGGTCAGCTCGGCCTGCGTGAGCTTGAGCTGCGCGTCGCGCACCTCCAGCGTCGAACTGACACCCGCGTTGAAGCGCTCCTCGGCGAGCCGCAGCGCATCGGCGGCCGCCTGACGGTTGGCCTCGGCCAGCTCGGAGGCGGAGATCTGCGCCAGGAGCGTCTGGTGCGCCTGGCTCAGCGCGCCCTCCAGCTCACGCTCCGACTGCTGGAGGTTCAGCTCGGCCACTCGCGTCTGGTACTCCGCCCGGCGCGTCTGGGCCTGGGTGCTGAAGCCGTTGAAGAGGTCCCACTGGAACGACACGCCCGCGCTCGCCGAGTTCTGGAGGGAGGGCTCGCCGAAGTAGACATCCGGTTCGAAACCGCTGCGCTGGAGGGAGCCCTGAAGGGACACCTGCGGCAGGTAGCCGGCGGTGACGATGCTCCGCTGGAGCTCCGCCGCGCGGATCCGCTGGCGCAGCGCCTTCAACAGCGGCCGACGGGTCCGCGCCTCGGCCACGGACTGCTCCAGGCTCGGCGGCGGAGGCGGCGGCGTGTCCAGCCCAGGCGGAGTCACCGCCTCCAGGGCCTCCGTGCCCGGCATGGCCAACCACGTGGCCAGCTGCGCCTGGTCCCGGGCGCGCTGCGCCTGCCGCAGCACCACGGAGATGCGGTCATTGCCCAGGTTCACCAGCGCGGACAGCTCCTCGGCCTTGCCCACCCGGCCCGCCTGGAAGAGCGCCCGGGCACGCTCGAGCTGCTGCTCGCTGCGCACCACGTTGGCCTTCAGCACCTGGATGGTGGACTGGGAGCGGTAGAGCGCGAAGAAGCG
>NZ_DASVWK010000860.1:0-6002 GCF_036389735.1 Archangium sp.
TGGCGCGCACCTCCTCTCCGGCACCGACCGTCAGCACCCACTCCTCCGCGCGCTCGTCGAAGCGGGCCGACGTGACGGGAGAGTTGAAACGCAGGTGGGGCCGCAGCCCGTACTTGTCCACGCAGTGGTTGAGGTAGTCGAGGATCTCCGCCTGGGGAGCGAACTGGCGGGTCCACCTGGGATTGGGCTCGAAGGAGAACGAGTACAGGTGGGACGGCACGTCACAGGCGGCACCCGGATAGGTGTTGTCGCGCCAGGTGCCGCCAATGGCCTCGGCCCGCTCGAGGACGGTGAACGAGTCGATGCCCGCCTGCTTGAGGCGGATGGCCAGGCACAGACCGGCGAATCCGGTCCCGATGATGACGATGGAGAGGGGCTTCTGGGTATGCATGCGCATGGTGAGTGGACTGCCCGCGGATCTACCACCCTACTTCCGAGCTGTGTTGAGGGCGCTTCAGCGCGGGCCCGCGGCACCGGCCTTCTGATTTTCAACGCCTGTGCGCGTGCCGTCCCCGTCTCTGGCGGCACGGGCTGCCTGGGCCCTCCCTCCCTTGCCGAGGTGTACGACCCGGACACCGGCACCTGGAGTTCCACCGGCTCGCTGCGCGCCAGAGATGACGATGGCCACGTGGACGCCACTCCGGCCAGCTACTCCTGGGCTGTCGACCTGACACCGCCCGCGGTGCCCGTCAGCCCGCCGCCTTCAGGTGGCACCACGCTCCCAGAGCCCTCACCTCTGGACTCTCGTGGCGGTTTGGGCTGTGCGTCGGGGCCAGGCACTGCCTCCTGGTGGATGGCGGCTCTGGCTTTGCTGGCCGCTGTGCCCAGGCGGAGCCCCCTCACGCAGCCGCGGGCTCGCGCACGAGAGCGGCGAACTTCGTAGACACCCTTTCCGTTCCTCCTCGCAGCCAGACAGAGAGGTTTGGGTTGGTGCCCTTGACACCCCGTACCCGCCTGGATGAGATGCCCGCCATCCTGCAGCGTGCCCGAAGGGGCAGCTCAAGAGTCGCAAACGACTACATCGACCCGGAAGGGGAAGTGAACATGCGCGGAGGGCTGTCCTCATCTCGAGGTTGGAGCCGAAGGGGAGCGGTGCTCCTGCTGCTCGCAGTGCTGAATGCCACCGCCTGTGCGGACAAAGAGAAACCGCCGGAGAACCCGCCGGAAAACCCACCGGAGAATCCGCCGGAGAATCCGCAACCGCCCGTGCCTCCCCTCGTCACGAAGAAATTCACCAACCCCCTGCAGATCTTGATTCCCAGTGGCGGGCGTGTCGAGAACTGCCCCGATCCCACGGTCATCCGCGGCCAGCGGCAGGGGGACACGGCCTGGTACATGTACTGCACGGACGATGCCCTCAACGATCAGGACAAGGACACGGTGACGGGCAACTACAGACGGCACCTGATCTCCATCCACAAGTCCAATGATCTGGTGAACTGGACCTACGTCGGAGACGCGCTCTCCGCGCTGCCGGCCTGGGCAAGGCCTGACACGGGTCTCTGGGCGCCCGAGGTCGCCTTCTTCGGCGATAAGTACTATCTGTACTACTCGGTGGAGAAGACGGAGGCTGGCGGCAGCGCCATCGGCGTGGCCACCAGCACCAGCCCCGCGGGCCCCTGGCTCCAGGCCGACAAGCCCGCCGTGGAGCCCCACGACGCGCCCTGTTGCAGCGGGATCCGCCGGTTGGTGATCGATCCCGAGGTGCTCATCACCGCCGACGGTGCCAAGTATATCTATTACGGGAGCTACTCGGGCGGCATCTCCGTGCGCACGCTCTCGGAGGACGGCCTGACCTCCGATGTGTCCTCGCAGGTGCAGGTCACCATCCCCAACCGCTACGAGGCCCCCAGCATCATCAAGCACGGGGACTACTACTACCTGCTCGGCTCCTCCACCAACTGCTGCAACGGTCCGATCACCGGCTACAGCGTGTTCGCCGGGCGCTCCAAGGATCCGCGGGGGCCCTTCGTGGATCGCGAGGGCGTCCCCCTCACCGCTCACCGCGTGGGCGGCACGCCGGTGCTCGGCCTGAATGGCAACCGCTGGGTGGGCACGGGCCACAACACGCTCACCACGGACCTGCTCGGCCAGGACTGGATCCTCTACCACGCCATTGACAGGACAAGCCCTTACCTGCCCGCGACCGGTACCAACCCGGCGCGCCTCAAGCGCGCGGTGTTGATGGATGCGCTGGACTGGGTGGAGGAGTGGCCGGTGGTGCGCGGCGGCCAGGGCGCCTCGGACACCGAGCAGCCCGTGCCGGTGACCGACGCGGAGAACACCCAGGGCCGCTACACGATGGTGCTGGCGAAGCAGGACGAGCCCGGGGCGCTCATCCCCGCGGCCTCGGACGAGTTCAACGACACGGCTCTCGGCGCTCAGTGGAACTGGGTGCGCCCGCCGCCGTCGACCGATTTCGGGCTGGAGAATGGCTCCTTCCGCTTCAACAACCAGGTGGCCGACCTCCACGAGGACTCCGACAACGCCTCCATCCTCTGGGAGCAGGCCCCCACCGGCGACTACATGGTGGAGACGAAGCTCACGCTGAACCTGCCTCCGGAGGGCTGCTGCCAGAACTACGTCCAGGCGGGCATCGTCATCCACAGCGATGAGGACAACTACGTGAAGCTCGTCCACCTCTCCATCTGGGAGACGCGCCAGGTCGCCTTCGCCAAGGAAGTGGGCCCCGGCATGGGCCCGCGCTACGGCGAGACCGCGGGTGGCCCCGCCGACGGGACCCTGTGGCTGCGGGTCGCCAAGCGCACCGTGGGGCAGGAGGAGCACTTCACCGCGTACTCCAGCCGGGATGGCAGCTACTGGAGCCGCGCGGGGACATGGACGCACAAGCCGGGAACGGGGGCGCGCATTGGACTGGTGTCCCAGTCCGTCCATCCCACCCAGGCCGGAGCTGGCTTCGTCGCCACCTTCGACTATGTCCGCGTCTCCGAGTTGAAGAACTGACCGGAGACACACGAGCCGAGGCCGGGAGTCGCTGAAATCTCAGCGGCTTCCGGCCTGGGTGGTCAGCGATGGTGCTCCTCCAGCCAGGCAACGCCGCACATCACCAGTCGGTGTGCATCGAACAGATAGGACGGAGCTTGCGCGACCCTTCCCGCGCGGCCGCCGCCCTCCGCCAGACAGTGCTCCGCGATGAGCGTGAAGTAATCTCCGCCGGACGCGAGCAACTCGTCAGTCACCGGCTCGCTCGTATCGAACTCCTCGAAGGCGACCCAGCGGCGCTCGCCCTCAACCAACAGAGGCCGTTGGTACCGCTTGATTCGCTTGCCGGGGATGTTCGCCAGGTGCTCCACGTGATGTAACAACGTGATCTTCTCGAGCGGCGCACCAAGCATCAACACCTTGCCGCCACTCTCCGACAGCTTGTGCAACGGAGAGCCCGGGCCATACCCGTATTGCAGTGGGTGGTCCGCGCAGATCCAATCCGCACGCGCACCGATCGCGGCCACGCCGGCATCCGGGTGATCGCTCCGAACCGCACCGGGCCAGGTACGAATCGTCTCCGCGAGAATCCCGTGGTCGCGGCTCGCACGCGCGATGCGCTTGTCGAACGTGGGAATCTCTTCGCGAAGGCTCTCGTTCTCGAAGTCTTCCGGTTCCGCCCCGATCTCCCAATCCATGTACGCGATGACCGTGCCTCTGTCGCCAACCGCCTCGAGCAGCGCCTGAACCACGGTGTTCACGCCGCCGAGCACGCGTCCCAGGCTCCGGATGCCGGCATGAACCATCACGAGATCGCCAGCACACAAACCAAGCTGCCGCAGCTCTCCTATCAAGCGGGTACGGGTCGTGGGGGTCATCGTCGGAGCATAGCCGGAGGGCCCTTTGAGGGGACGGGGACCGCCACGTCCGCTCCCCGACAGCCGTGCGCGGCGCGGTGCAATCTCCATCGCGCCCTGGACCGCGCTCCAGTACCTGACGGGGTGGGAGGGACGCCTCGCGATGATCGTCGGTGGTAAGCTGTCCTGGGACATCGTCCTCAAATACACGGGCCGGCCGGTGCTGATGCACGTGGTGCTCGCCTTCGGCGTCGTCGTCGCCTACCAGTTGCTCGGCGCCTGGTGGTTGGCGGTGCCCGCGCTGCCCGTGACGGTGCTCGCCGCGGCCATCGGCGTGCTGCTCGCCTTCCGCAACAACTCCGCTTACGACCGCTGGTGGGAGGCACGTACGCTCTGGGGCGCGCTGGTGAACATGTCGCGCTCCTTCGCCCGGCAGGTGCTCACCTTCCTGCCCCGCACGGAGGTGACGAGCGCCGAGGAGCCCTCGTTGGTGCAGGCCGCCTCGTCGTCGCTGCTGCGCACCGCGGTGGAGCGGGCGGCGACGGTGCGGGGCATCGCCGAGCTCGTGGCCAGCGATGGCGCCGTGCGGGATCGCTACGGAAAGGCACTCAACAGGGATCACCCCGAGGGGCGGGGGCTGCTGGCCACGCTCGAGACGCAGCAGATGGCGCGCGAGAGCCAGGGCCGGTACGGGGGCCCAGGCCATTCCATCACCGAGGACGAGCGTGAGCTGGTGTACGCCCAGATTGGCTTCGTGAACGCCCTGCGCTGCCACCTGCGCCAGCAGGATCCCTTTCCGGAGATCACCCCCTTCTTCCGCGCCAGCGTGCTGGAGGCGCTGCGCGAGGAGAAGAACGTGCCCTCGGCCATCCTCATCTGGGTGGCCACCCGGCTGCGCCGCATCTACGGCCAGCACCAGGGCCCGGACGACGTGTTCCGTCTGGTGATGTTCGACCGGACCCTCACGGAGCTGACGAACATCCTCGGGGCCTGCGAGCGCATCAAGAACACCCCCATCCCACTCCAGTACGACGTCCTGCCGCGCGCCATGGTGCGCGCCTACCTGGGCATCCTCCCGCTCGGGGTGGTGGCGGACCTGGCCTGGCTCACCCCCTTCGTCACCGCCATCATCGCCTTCCTCTTCATCGCCATGGACTCGGTGGGGCGCGACGTGGAGACGCCCTTCGAGGATGGGGTCAGCGACACACCCATGACGGCGCTCTGCCGCACCATCGAGATCAACCTGCGGCAGATGCTCGGGGAGAGCGAGCTGCCCTCCCCCCTGCAACCGGTGGACGGACTGCTCTATTAGAGGAACAGACGCGCACAGTGTTGAAGGGCAACACCGGCCCCGTGGACCTAGTGGGCTTCGTCCATGCGCCGGGTGATGCGCGCGACGGTCGCGATGAGCGCGGAGGGGTCGATGGGCTTGGCCAGGTGGACGAGAAACCCGGCGCGCAGGGCCCGGGTCCGATCCTCGGACCTCGCGAACGCGGTGAGGGCGAGTGCCGGAAGGGCTCCGCCCCCGTTCTTCCCCAGCGCCCGCACCCGGCGAAGCAATTCGAACCCGTCGGACCCCGGCATCCCGATGTCGCTGATGAGCAGATCCAGCCGCTGCGCTTCGACGACCGCGACAGCCTCCTCGACCGAACCCGCCGTCAGCACTTCCGCCCCGCACTCCTCGAGCAGGCGCGTGACGAGCTCGCGCGCATCCGCGTGGTCGTCGACGACGAGAATTCGCAGCCCGCCAAGCCGCGCGAGGACGACGTCGCGGGCAGCCGTGCTGGAGGTCTTCGGAGGCGGGGATTCGAGTGGGCTCGGCTCCCGATGAACCCCCAGGGGCAGCTGCAGACTCACCGTCGTGCCCTGGTCGACTCCCGGGCTCGTCACGCGGACGGTACCGCCGTGCAGCTCGACGAGGCTCTTCACGATGGAGAGCCCCAGGCCGAGCCCGCCATACTTGCGCGTCGTCGACGCGTCGCCCTGCCGGAAGCGCTCGAACAGGTGCGGGATGAACTTCGGGTCGATGCCGATCCCGGTGTCCGCGACGCTGATCTCGATCTGCGAGTTCACCTGCTCGAGCAGGACCTGGACCTTTCCATCCTTCGGCGTGAACTTGATGGCGTTGGACAGCAGGTTCCAGAGCACCTGCTGCAATCGCCCGGGGTCCCCGGCGATCACCCCGGCGGTCGGGTCGAGAAA
>NZ_DASVWK010000861.1:0-1727 GCF_036389735.1 Archangium sp.
CGCTGCTCGCGCACGGCGGAGAGGGACACCCGGCCGCGCTTCCACTCCGCCCAGGCCTCGCCTCCGACGGTGTTGGCCGAGGCGCCCAGTTGCAGCACGGCGTACTGCACGGTGAGGACGGGCTCCGGCGAGGCCGTCAGCGGATCCGCGCGCAGCAGCGGCTCCCCGACGAGAATGGACAGCGGGCGCGCCAGGAGGATGCGCCCGGCCAGGTAGTCGATGTCGTAGTCCCGACCACGGATCAGATGGTGCTCGGCGAGCGGCAGCCCGGTGACGCCGTCGCGCACCTCCACGCGCAGCAACTCCGAGCCCTCCGCCACCGGGCTCGCACCCAGGTAGTAGAGGCTGCCTCCGGTGGCGCGCAGCTCCTCGTACGCGGGCATGGCGGAGATGCCCTGCGTCGGATCCTCCAGCCCTCCGGCGAAGGCCTCCACGCCCACGCGCGCCTTCAACGGCTCCAGCTCCGCCGCGAGCTGTGCGTAGGGGCCGAAGATCGGCCGGTGGTAGCGGCCCACTTCGCCTTCCGCGTGCAGTGCCCGGTACGTCCCCAGGCCCACCCGGCCCAACGCGTCATGGCGCACTTCCAGCCGCAGGCGGCCCTCGGCGGGGTTGGACGTGAGGCCCACGGAGTCGTCGCCCCACTCGGCGATGGCCAGGTCCGGATCCGGTGCCCGATCCAGTCTCGGGAGGCGGGCGCGCGTCCAGTCCAACACCGGCCGCCCGCGCAGGCCGTCCACATCGGTGTCCCGCAGGTCCAGCTCGCCGACGAGCGAGAAGCGCCCCAGGTGTGCCTCGCCATGGGCCGCGCCCCGTCCCCGTAGCCGGAAACCACCCGTGGCGGGCGCGAACGTGGCCTCCACGTCCAGCAACCCCACCCCGAAGGAGCGGGCCACCGCCTCCAGTCGCACCGGCACCGCGCGGGGCGACTCACCGGGAAGCTCCACCACCACCGACAGCAGGTTCTGGCCCGGCACCAGCACCAGCGGAACCACCGCGGAGCCCTCCGGCCCCACCGTCACATTCCCCAACCGCGCGCGCACACGCGTCCCCGCGGGGAACTCGGCGAGGAGCGAGCTGGGCCCGCTGGCCGGGGGCTTGTCCTTGCCACCCGGCAGCCGCAGCTCCCCAATGGACTCGGCCTCGCGGGGGATGACGAGCAGGCCGCCGTCGCGCGACACCACGTCGATGCGCTGACGCAGCAGGCGCAGGCTGCCCTCGGGGCCCAGGACGGTGATGGGCAGCACGTTCTCCCCGGGCACGAGCAGCACGCGGGCGCGCCAGTCGCCCCGCGCGTCCACCTCCGCGGAGAAACGACCCACCGACACCTCGGCTCCCGGCGAGGCGTGCCCGGCGACGAGGAACTCCACCCCGCCCGGCACCACCGCCGCCAGGGGAGGCGCCACCTCATAGGAGAGCGCCACGGGGGAGGCGGACTCGGCCCGGGTGCGCACCGCGAAGTCCTGGAGCACCACGGCGGCCCAGGGCACCTCCACCGTGACGGCCTCGGGCGAGGCCTCGCTGTCGGGCGGCAGCGTCCTCGCATCCAACCGCAGCCGCTGCCGGCCGGGCCGCAGGTGGACGCCGCCCGTCACGTTGGGGCTCCGCGCGTCCACCTCCGCGAAGTGGTAGCGCCCCCGTGTGTCCGTGCGCACCTCGCGGCCGGTGGCCAGCACCAGCCGCACGTCGGCCAGGCCTGGCTCCTCGGGGGCACAGCGCCCATCCCCGTC
>NZ_DASVWK010000862.1:0-17187 GCF_036389735.1 Archangium sp.
TGGTCCCAGTACACCAGGGCGTCGAGCGGGTCCCCATCCGGGGCCAGGGTGCTGGGGATGAAGCCCCAGTCGAAGGGGTAGCTCATCCCATGCACGAGGGGTTTGGAGACGGTGAAGGCGCCGAGCTCCGGCTCGTACTTCAGCTTCACCGAGGAGCCCCGGGGCGACTCGATGACGGCGTGGAAGGCGCCGCCCTTGCCGCGCAGGGGAATGCGGGTGAGATCCGTGTTCATGGGGGCCGAGGCTGGGCGAACCTCCCCGCCAGGACAAGCACGTCCGGCGGGGAGTTTCGTCTCGGCAACCTTCGACGCCCCAGGGACTACGGCACGGTGAGCAGGCCGCTCACGGTGCTCGCGGTGGCCATGGGGGTGACGTACTGGAGCGGCGACTGATCCGTCGGCCCCGAGAGCACGTAGTTGGCGGTGAGCCGCAGGGCATAGGTATTGCCCGGGGTGAGGAGTCCGGGCGGCAGGCTCACGGCGCGGGCGGCGGAGCTCGTGTAGATGCGCGCGACATTCGTGAGGGTGTTGCTCTCGTCCAGCAGACGCAGGACCTGGAGCGTGTAGCTCGTGACGCTACCGAGCGTGGGCGGCTCCCACGTCACCGTCGGGGTGGTCGTCCCCATGAGCCTCGGCGTGGCGGCGGGCACCCCATCCACCTTGAAGTCCCGCGGCAGCGAGACTCGGGGACGGATCGCCGTCGACGTGAGCTCGCTCAGCGGACCGTTCACCGTGAACTGCTCGGAGGTCCGCCCGATCCGGCTGCCGTCGTGGTTGGTGAGGGTGAAGGAGTAGGAGGAGATGAACTCGCCGACGGGCTCCCAGCCGGTGTACGGGTTGCCGTAGGAGAAGCGGCGCACCAGGGTCGTCTGGGGGTCTCTGGACGGCGCGCGGTACGTGAGCAGCATGGAGATGGAGTAGTCGACCCACCCATCCCGGGCGTCCTTGAGCGCGGGGAGGATGGTCAGGCTCCCGTTGGCGGTGGGGTTGCCGGACAGGGACGCGGAGCGCAGCGCGTCGAACTCGCCGCGGCGCCACTCGAAGAGCACGTCCTGCTGGGGCGCCGGCTGGAGGTCGGCCTTGATGGTGAGCGTTCCGCCATCGAAGGAGAAGGGATTCAGGTGCGCCGCGCGCACGACGGTGTCGTACGTCCGGAGCTGGCCCCCGTCCTCCGGCACTCCCGCGTCACGACTCATCGTCTGGAGCACCCAGGCCGAGTCACCCTGGGCCGGGTCGAACCGGGGAATGCTGCCCCACTCCGTGTAGTACCCGGCGCTCGGATCCACGACCGAGGTCTGTCCCTCCGTCAGCGCCGAACTGAGCTGGAAGGAGCCGGTCTCCTCGAGGTCCATCGAGTTGAAGGCCAGCCGGGTCGCGTACGGTCCGGTCGGAGACGGCGCCGGCTCGAGCCCAGAGAGTTCGAGGCTCGTGGGGTGGCCGACGAACAGGTCGACGGGCAGCGTGTTGCCCCCCCGGTCCGGGCGGCCGAACCGCCGGTAGCTGAGGTCCACCGTGCGCGCGGAGGTGAGGAAATACGAGGTGCTGCTGCTCTTCACGAGGTAGGTGCCCGGCGGGACGTTGAAGCGCATCTGGCCCGGCGCCACCGCGGTGCCCTGGATGGGGCTACCGCCGAAGCTGATCAGCTCGGCGGGGCTCTGGGTGAAGTCCCGCGGCACGGCCTCGATGCCCTTGCGGTTGTAATGGGAGACGACCTGCGTCACGACGAGCGTCTTCGCCGGGTCGACGGTGCCGGCATCATGGCCCGCGTCGGTGTTGCCCGCGTCGGGGGTGCCGGTGTTGTTGCCGCCATCGGGGGGAGGGACAGGGTCCTGCCCCGCGTCCTGGTTCGAGGCGGGGTCGCAGCCCTTGGGCTGGTTCTCGCAGTCGGGATCCGGCTTGGGGCCGGGGCAGCCGGTGGCGCCGCCAAGCAGGGCCATCAGCAGGACACTTCGGAAGAGGGAGGAGCTGCTTCGGCTGCTGTTCATGGCGGCCGAAGCTATCAGTCCCCCTCAATCCAGTGACAGACATTCACCGTGCAGGCACGGGGACGCGGGCCGTGTCAGTCCGTGGCGGAGGCCAGGAGCGCGCCTCTGGCGGCGTGCGCCGAGCCGAGGCCCCCGAGGGTGTACCAGGCCACCGTGAGGAACGAAGTGGAGCGCCTGGCTCGACTGGGGCCCTCGCCGAGCCCGAGGTAGGGCGGCAACACCACGGCTCCCAGCCCCGCGAGCGCGCCGAGGAGGGCGCCCTTCAGGTAGAGGCGGCGTGGGCGGCCCGTGGCCACCAGCGCGTAGTAGAGGGTATTGCTGATGAGGTCGCCCACCAGGCTCTGGAGGTACAGGGCGCGGCCATGGGCGGGGCGCATGCCGAGCCACCTGGACACCTTCTTCAGCGAGCGCATGCCGAGCACATCCATGCGCGGCGGGTGTTTGAGCACGGCGCGCGCGCCCTGGTGGACCAGCGTGAGGGAGACGGCTCCCACGAAGCCAGGGCCGAGGGCGTGCAGCAGGTTGCGAGGCTGGGTTTCGAGCTCACTCATGGTGCCTTTCAAGCTAGGCACCAGACCCGACGCGATGAGGGGACAGGCAGGGGGGCGCATGCATCCGCGCCCCTCGCTGGGACTACTTCTTGAGCTCCGGCACCTTCATGCCGCGCTGCACCGCTGGACGCGCTCCCACGGTCTCCATCCACCGCTGGACGTTCGCCACCGGTTGGATCAGCTCCGGGTAGAACTGCTTGGCGCCCGCCAGCCACGGGTACGTGGAGATGTCCGCCACCGAGTACTCCGGCGCGAGGAACTCATGCTGGGCGAAGTGCTTGTCCATCACGCCCAGGATGCGCTCGACCTCCTTGGTGTAGCGCTCGATGGCGTACGGGATCGGCTCCTTGGCCGCGAGCTTGAAGTGGCTGAGCTGCCCGAGCATCGGGCCCACGCCGCTCATCTGGAACATCAACCACTGGACGGCCTCGGTGCGCCCGCGCGCGTCCTGGGGCAGCAGCTTCCCCGTCTTCTCCGCCAGGTAGAGCAGGATGGCCCCGGACTCGAAGACGGAGAACGGCTTTCCGCCCGGACCCTGGTGGTCGACGATGGCCGGAATCTTGTTGTTGGGGTTGATGGCGAGGAACTCGGGCTTGAACTGGTCGCCCTTGCTGATGTCCACCGCGTGGACGGTGTAGGGCAGCCCCAGCTCCTCGAGGGCGATGGAGACCTTGCGCCCGTTGGGCGTGGTGAAGGTGTAGAGATCGATCACGTGCCTACCCCCGTCAGCTCGACGCTCTTGCGCCACAGCTTCTCGGCGGCGGCGTCATCCCGGGCGGCCTTGGACTCCCGGGCCACCTTGCTCTTGATGAAGTACTTCGCGCTCACGCCCTCCACCTCGGGCGAGGAGGCCAGGTACACCGAGGTGCGCGCGCCGCCCTCGGCCGTCAGCATGAAGGGCGCGGTCAGCTTCACCAGGTGCTTGAAGAAGCCCTCGGAGTTGAGGCCGAAGGCGGTGCGCACCACGCCCGGGTGCAGGCTGTTGGTGGTCACCTTCGTGCCCTCCAGCCGCCGGGCCAGCCCGCGGGTGAAGAGGATGTTGGCCAGCTTCGAGTTGCCATAGACCTTGATGCCGCTGTAGCCGCCGCGCTCGACCTGTACGTCGTCGAGGAAGGCGAGCGAGCCCATGCGGTGACCCTCGGAGGAGACGTTCACCACCCGGGAGGCGCCACTGGCCTTGAGCAGGTCCAACAGCAGGTTGGTCAGCAGGAAGTGCGCCAGGTGGTTGGTGGCGAAGGTGGCCTCGAAGCCATCCTCCGTCAGCTTGCGCCGGTCGAGGATGAGGCCCGCGTTGTTGAGCAGCACGTCCAGCCGCGAGTACCTGGCCTGGAAGTCCTGCGCCAGCTTGCGGACGGAGGCGAGCGAGGTGAGGTCCGCGAGCATCAGGTCCAGCTTCGCGTCGGGCACGGTGCGGCGCACCTCGGCGAGCGCGGCCTCGCCCCGGCCCGGGTCACGTCCCGACAGCACCACGGTGGCACCCAGGCGCGCGAGCGCCCGGACCGATTCCAGGCCGATGCCCGATGTGGCCCCGGTGACGAGGCAGACCTTCCCTTGCATGTTTCCCGGCGTCATCTGGTGTGACCCTCCCGTGAAGAGGGCCCTGTATAGCCGCCGCGCGGCCCGCGCGCATCCTGACGCGCGGCCGGGTGAGGCTCAAGCGTTGGGGGAGGAAGAGCGCTCCTCGAGGATGGCGGAGGGAGCGACCTCGGCGCGTGCTCCGGCCGCCGAGCCGTACAGGTGGCTCTCGAGGAACCACAGGTCCTGCTCCACCTCGCTGAGGGTCTGGGTGAAAAGGTCCTCGGTGACGGGGTCGTTGAGGTCTGCGCAGCGCTGGATGCCGCCG
Organism: Archangium sp.; assembly: GCF_036389735.1. GTDB lineage: Bacteria > Myxococcota > Myxococcia > Myxococcales > Myxococcaceae > Archangium. The sequence goes on from NZ_DASVWK010000862.1 coordinate 4,379, forward strand.
CGGATGGTGGAGGCGTAGACGGCGACGCGCTCGACGAGGACGCGGATGTGGTCGTCGCCGTTGATCGCGCTCAAGTCGTACTCCTCCAGCTCGCTGCGCCTGGCGGCCAGGCGGATGGTGCCCTGGGCATAGCCTCCGAGGGCCCCGGCGCGCTCGGCGAACGCATCGGCCTGCTTGCGCACGTGGTCGGCCACGTCGTCGAAGAGCTCATGCCGGCTGATGAAGTCCCTGCCGCGGATGTTCCAGTGCGCCTGCTTCACCTGCCAGTGCAAGTCGATGGACGTGGCCAGGCAGGTATTGAGCAGCTCGACGAGCTCCACGCGGGCCTCTCGCGGGAGATTGATGTGGCTGGGGAACTTCATGGTCATACGTCCGTCCCTCGTCAGGTTCCGCACGGCAGGAAAGCCGCCGGTCTCTCTGGAGACGGTGGGGACGGAAGGGGCCGACGCCAACTCGATGGCATCCCGCCCGGGGGGCAGGCGGACGTGCTCGTTGCTCGTGTTACGGGCGCGGTGGTTGCGACAGTGCCTCCAACGTCGCGGAGATGACGGCGGGGCTGCTCAGCATCATCTGGTGCAGGGGCACCCGGAAGGTGCGCTCGGTGGCGCCCGGCAGGCGTGCGCTGTCGGCTGGGATCACGGTCGCGTCCAGCGGCGTCCAGAAGGAGAAGACCTCGGTGTCGCCGAAGGGGTCCTCGCGGCGGTTCAGCTCGCGCAGGAAGTCGCTGTCCGGCCGCATCTGCACGATGGCCGGATCGCTCTTCAAGTACGCCACCCGCGTGCCGTGGTGTGGCCCCGAGATGGAGACGAAGCGGCGCACCCGCGGCTGGCCACCCAGCTCCTGAATCCAGTAGCGCGAGGACAGCGTGCCCTGACTGAAGGCCACCACGTCGATGCGCTCGGCGCCCGTGCGCTCGCGCAGGCTCTCCGCCGCCCGGCGCACCTGGTAGGCCATCACCTCGATGGGCATCTGGCCGTTGTTGGGGTGCAGCCGCACCGCGTACAGCCGCTCCTCCGGCCAGCCCGCCTCCTGGAAGGCGGGGAACATCGAGAAGAAGGCCCCCGGGTTGTCGTCGGTGCCATGCACGAACAGCACGGGCACGCGCTCGGGCGTGGACGGGGCCTTGGGCAGGCTGGCACAGCCCGTCAACACGGCGAGCAGCGTCAGCACGAGGGGGCGGGGCACGAGGTGCGGGGTCATGCGCCGCTGTGTATCAGGTCTCCAGCAGGACGAAATCCGCCACGGTGCGCCACAGGCGCTCGAACTGGAGTCGGCGGAAGCCCGAGCCCGAGATGAGCCAGTCCACGTGCGGCGGCCGGTGCGCCGGTTGGTCGAAGTGGCCGATGGCGTCCAGGTGGTCCGCGCGCACCGCCGTCAGCACCCGCCCGTATACCTGCGAGCGCGTCGGGACGATGCCATCGCAGGCCTGCGGGCCCGGCAGCGCCCCGTAGGCCTCCACCAGCGCCGCCGTCTGCGCCGGGGTGTGCATCGGGATGGCCGTGAGGGGCATGCGCTGCGTGCGTCCGTAGAGGAAGGAGTACACGGTGTGGGTGATTTGAGCGTACGGATCCCTCCCCCCGCTCAGCCGCGCGCGCCGCGAGGGGGAGCGCGCCTGGGTGATCACCGAGCCGTAGCGCACCCCTGGCCGGTCGTGGGTGCTCGCGTTGAAGAGGTCGATGCCCTCGGGGGTGAGCTGGGGAATGAGGGAGGCGTCGTTGCCCACATCTCCCAGGAAGCGGACCAGCTCCTCCCGGCGCTCGTCGGAGAAGTCGCCCAGGAGCTGCTCGAAGAGCTGATCCAACAACGTGGTCCGGAAGCCGAGCTGCTCGTCCCAGCGCGTCAGCAGGCTGCCGAACCGGAAGGCCACCGTCAGCGGCAGGCGCCCGAAGCGCAGCACGTACACGGTGAAGAGCGAGAGCAGTTGCAGCAGCTTCTGCCCGAAGAGGCCCAGGAAGAAGGAGGCCAGGGGCGTGCCCGCGTGCGGGGTGGACACCGTCACCACCGTGCGCACCCGGCGGGCGAAGGGCTCCACGTCCAGGCCGTCGGCCAGCGAGGCGCCCGGGCTGACGAAGAGCCGCGCGTCCAGTCCTCCCGTGGAGTGGCCGATGAGGTGGATGGGCCCGTCGTCGTCCTTCGCCGTGCTGGCCTCGATGGCCCGGAGGAGATCCCCCGCGCGCGTGCGGATGGAGCCGGTGGGGTGGGAGAGCACCTGCACCACCTCGACCTCCACACCGCGCTGGGCCAGCTCCGCCACGAAGAAGTCGCGCACGTGCCCGAAGTAGAGCAGCTCTCCCAGGTTGGCGAAGCCGAAGAAGCCGGGGACCAGATAGATGTGGTGCTTCGTCGCCATCACCCAACCTTCCAAAGTCCCCGCCTCCAACTCAAGCCCAACGTGCATCCCCCATCGCTCCCCGGTTGACGCCCCACCACTCCCGGGCAACAACCGGGGCGCTTCCCACCTCACTTCACCGCAAGGAACGCTCCCCCGTGCATCGACTGCTGGCCCTCGGCTTCCTGTTGGCCCTCCCCGCCGCCGCGGAGGAGGGAATGTGGACGTATGACGCCTTCCCCAGCGCCGCCGTGAAGGCCGCCTACGGTTTCGAGCCCTCGAAGGAGTGGCTGGACCAGGTGCGCCTGTCCTCCGTGCGTCTGGCTGGCGGGTGCTCCGCGAGCTTCGTGTCGCCGGAAGGGCTGGTGATGACCAACCACCACTGCATCCGCTCCTGTGTGCAGGACCTCTCCTCCCCCAAGAGGGACTACCTCGCCACCGGCTTCCTGGCGAAGGAGCTGAAGGACGAGCTGCGCTGCCCCAAGGTGGAGGCCAACCAGCTCGTGGAGATGACGGACGTCACCGCGCGCCTCCAGGGCGTCACGAAGGGGTTGAGCGGCCCTGGTTTCAACACCGCGCTCAAGGCGGAGATGTCCCGCATCGAGTCCGAGTGCGCCACCGGGCCGCAGGTGCGCTGCGACGTGGTGACGCTCTTCAACGGAGGCAGGTACCACCTCTACAAGTACCGCCGCTTCCAGGACGTGCGCCTCGTCTTCGCGCCCGAGTTCTCCATGGCCGCCTTCGGCGGGGACCCGGACAACTTCAACTTCCCACGCTTCGGCTACGACGCCGCCTTCCTGCGCGTGTGGGACGCCAATGGCCAGCCGTTGAAGACGGCCCACTACCTGCCCTGGGCGAAGGAGGGCGCCAGGGAGGGGGACCTCGTCTTCGTCTCCGGCCACCCCGGCGGCACCAACCGGCAGATCACCGTGGCGGAGCTGGAGTTCCAGCGGGACGTGGCACTGCCCTTCGCGCTGCTGTACATGGCGGAGCGGCGGGGAATGCTGCGCGAGTATGTCTCGGGCTCACCGGAGCGCTGGCGCACCACGCGCGCGAAGCTGCGCTCGGTGGAGAACGCCCTCAAGGCGCTGCGCGGCCGGCACCAGGCCCTCGCCGAGCCCGCGCTGCTCGCCGACAAGCGCGCGGCCGAGGCGGACCTCCGGGCGAAGGTGGAGGCCGATCCCAAGCTGAAGGCCACCCACGCGGGCTCCTGGGACGCCATCGCCCGGGCCCTGGACGCCTACCGGCCCCTCCTGGCCGAGTACCGGCTGAAGGAGGACGGGTACGGTTTCCCCTCCGAACTCTTCGAGATCGCCAAGGTGCTGGTGCGCGCGGCGGACGAGCTGCCCAAGCCCAACACGGAGCGGCTGCGCGACTTCACCGAGGGCCACCTCCCGGCGCTGCGCCAGGGCCTGTTGCGCGAGGCTCCCATCACTCCGGAGCTGGAGGTGGTCTCGCTCACCTTCGGCTTCAACAAGCTGCGCGAGACGCTCGGCGCGGATGAGCCGTTCGTCCAGGCGGTGCTCGGCCGTGAGGCCCCGGAGGACCTGGCGCGCGCGCTGGTGAAGGGCACTCGGCTCTTCGACGTGAAGGAGCGCCAGCGGCTGCTCGAGGGTGGCAAGGTGGCGGTGGAGGCGTCGAAGGACCCGATGATCCTCCTGGCACGCCGGGTGGACGCGCGGGCGCGCGAGGTGCGCAAGCGCTACGAGGACTCGGTGGAGTCGGTGCTGAAGAAGAACGGTGAGCTGCTCGCGCAGGCGCGGCTGGCCGCCTACGGCACCACGGGCTACCCGGATGCCACCTTCACCCTGCGCCTCAACTACGGCGTGGTGAAGGGCTGGGAGGAGAACGGGCGGCAGGTGCCCGCGCTGACGACGTTCGCCGGCGCCTACGCGCGGCACACGGGCAAGGAGCCCTTCCGGCTGCCGGACTCGTGGCTCGAGGCCCAGGGCAAGGTGCCCGGCGAGACGCCGCTCGACATGGCCACCACCAACGACATCATCGGCGGCAACTCGGGCTCGCCCATGGTGGACCGCGAGGGGCGCGTGGTGGGCCTCGTCTTCGACGGCAACCTGCACTCGCTCGGCGGCGATTACGCGTACGTGCCGGAGAACAACCGCGCCGTGGGGGTGCATGGCGAGGGCTTGCTGGCTGCCCTCGAGCACGTCTACGGCGCCGGTCGGCTGGTGAAGGAGCTGCGCGCCCACCAGCGCTGAGCCTACGCGGCCACCGTGCCGGCCATCTTGGTCACCCGGCCCGAGATGGCCGTGGGGTTGAGGATGTTGTCGAACATCGGGCTCGTCTTCTCCGCCGCCTTGCGGATCTCCTCCAGCGTCGCCGCGTCCGCGTCCGTGTCCACCTCCACCGTGTACTGGAGCTCGGAGAAGCCCGGGCGCACCTTCGGGTCCAGGTTCAGGTAGCCACGCAGATCGAAGGGCGCGCTCACCTTGATGCGCAGGTTGCGGTAGTCCAGCCCCTTCATCCTCGCCTGCGTCACCCAGCCGATCGTCAGGCACGTGCCCAGCGACGCCAGCAACAGCTCCATCGGGTCGATGTGCTGATCCTTGCCCCCCAGCGGGGTGGGCTCGTCCGTCTCCAGCGTGAAGGAGCGCGCCCGCGTCACCGCCTGGGCTCCATCGCGCCACTCCGTCACCGTCTCGAAGCGGCCCTTGGCCGACTCGGGGTTGGCGGCCACGTGGGCCTTCGTCTTCTGGAAGGTCTCGAGGTCCAGCGTGCAGCAGCTTCCGGTGCTCTTCATTCGCGCCTCCATGTGGGGTTCAAACGAACCGGGACGCTAGGACGTGCTCGTCCGCCCCCGCAAGGCACGCGGTCCCCCCTCACTCGGCGTGAGGGCCCGAGACCGGTGCGAACCACGCCCAGTAGAAAAGCGTCCCCAGCAGCCCCGCCCACGGGATGAAGGGCACTCCCGCGAGCACGCCGTCCATGCACAGGTGGATGCGGCACTCGGGCCGGTTCAACGTGGTGCACGCCCCCAGCAGCAGCGGCAGGTGGCTGGCGAGGTAGCCCGCCCCCAGCCCCCGGAGCACATCCCCTCGCACCCACCGTCGCGTCATCAGCCGCCACGCCGTGGGCAGCAGCACCAGGGCCGCGAGCGCGGTGAGCGCCAGCGTGGGGTTGCGCGTCTCGGTGGCGATGAAGAGAACACCCAGCGTCAGCAGCAGGGGGGGCCAGAGCGGGGTCTGTTCATCCTCGGGCGCGGACATGGGCAGGGCTCGCCCTCAACAGTAACAGGGCGACATCCACGCGCCGCCCCGTGTCGGCTCGTGGACGCGTCGCTCACACTGGGACTGGCCGTGCGTTGTGCATCGCGTCAGGGATGAGTTACTTTCATCCGTATCAAAAGCTGGGGTTCAGCCGTGCCCCAGGTGCTGTCCGGCACTCCCTGGGGGGGTGGGGCAGACCGGGCGAGTGTTCTTCAGGTAACATTCGCCTCTGTCTGGTTGGGGGGGAAGGAGACGCGTTGATGATGGTGGAGGTTGCGCAACCGGAACCCAGGAAGGTGGCGGCCATCATGTTCACGGACATGGTGGAGCTCAGCCCCGAGGCTCGGCGGGACGAAGCCCTCAATCATGAGCTGCGCGAGGAGCATGGACGGCTCGTGCGCGGCTTGCTGTCCGGCCACGGCGGACGCGAGATCAAGCAGTTGGAGGACGGCTTCCTCGTCGAGTTCGACGACGCGCTGCCGGCGGTGGCGTGCGGGTTGGAGTTGCAGTCGGCGCTGTGCGCGCGCAACGAGTGCGTGCCGATGGAGCGTCGGGTGGAGCTGCGCATCGGCATCCACCTGGGCTCGGTGGTGCACCGCGACGGAGACATCTTCGGCGAGGGCGTCAACCTGGCGGCCCGGCTGGAGTCACTGGCCCGGCCCGGCTCCCTCTACGTGAGCGAGTCGGTGGTGCAGCAGGTGCGCAGTCAGGTGGTGGCCCCGGTGGTGCGCTTGAGCCGCGGGGACCTGAAGAACATCCGCCTGCCCGTGTCCGTCTACCGCATCGATCCGCCCGTGATGCGGCGCCGGCGCCGCTCGCTGCTGTCGCGGCTGCGGGGGCTGTTGCCCGGCTATGTTGCGAGCTCATGAAAGAGCTCACCCTCGTCGTCGCCTCGAAGAACTACTCCTCCTGGTCGCTGCGGCCCTACCTCGCGCTCGCCCATACCGGGCAGCCCTTCCGCGAGGTGGTGGTGCAGCTCGGCCAGCCGGACACCGCCGCGAACATCGCGAAGCACTCGCCCAGCGGCCGGGTGCCGGCGCTGGTGCACGGCGAGCTCCTCGTCTGGGACTCGCTGGCCATCTGCGAGTACCTCGCCGAGCTCTTCCCCCAGGCGAAGCTGTGGCCCGAGGACGCCATGGCCCGCGCGGTGGCCCGCTCCGTCACGGCGGAGATGCACTCGGGTTTCGCCACCCTGCGCACCCACATGCCGATGAACCTGCGCGCCCGTCGCCCCGGTGAGGGCCGTGCGCCCGGCGTCGCCGAGGACATCGCGCGCATCACCCAGGTGTGGCGCGAGTGCCGCTCCCGCTTCGGGCAGGGCGGGCCCTTCCTCTTCGGTGCCTTCTCCATCGCGGACGCCTTCTACGCGCCCGTCGTCACCCGCTTCGTCACCTATGGGGTGGAGCTGGACGCGGTGTGCGGCGCGTACCGCGACGCGGTGCTGGCCCTGCCGGCCCTGCGCGCCTGGACGGAGGCCTCCCAGGGCGAGCCGCCCGTGGCGCGCTACGAGAAGTAGGGCCCGCTACAGCCCCAGCGCCTTGAGCTGCGCGTCGAAGGCATCGGCGGTGGTGAAGAGGTGGCCGCGGATGCCCAGCGCGTTCGCTGCCTGTACGAACTCGGGCAGATCGTCGAAGAAGGCGGCCTCCCGCGGAGCGCAGCCCACCCGGGCGAGCGCCTCCTGGTAGATGGCCGGCTCCGGCTTCACCAGGCCCACCTCGCAGCTGAGCACCAGGCTGTCGAAGCGCTCCAGCACCGGCAGCTTCGGCCGCAGGAAGGCCGCGTGCAGCACGTTGGTGTTGGACACCAGCACCAGCTTCACCCGCCCCACCAGCCCCTCCACCCGCGGCAGCACCGCCTCGTGCAGGGTGAAGTGGCTGCTCCACAGGGCGTCGAACTCCTCGGCCGGCAGCTCCACGCCCAGCGCGCCGCACACGTCGCGCCGGATGCCCTCGGCCCCCAGCAGCCCACGGTTGGCCGCCGTCCAGCTCGTGCCGGACAGCCGGCGCTCGGCCTCCGCGGGAGGCAGCCCCGCCCTCGCCCCCAGCCCGCGGAAGAGCAGGCCGTTGTCGTGGAAGACGAGGACGTTGCCGAGGTCCAGCAGGAGCGCGCGGGGCGGAGGGGTCATGGCCCCGCCCTTCTACACCCGGTAGCTGCGCGCCACCTTCGCCATCTGCTCGGACACCTCGCGCAGCGACTGGGTGACGCGCTGGCTGGCCATCAGCCCCTCCATGGTGGCGTGCATCATGGTGGAGAGGTCCGTCAGGGCGGTGAAGATCTCCCCGACGCCGGCGTTCTGCTGGTTCACCGCGCCGGCGATCTGCCGCACCGCGCCCATGTTGGCCTGGACGATGTCGCTGAGCGCCCGGAGGCTCTCGCCGCTGGTGCGCGCCTGCTCCATGCCCGCCTCCACCCGCGTCTGGCTCTGCTCGCTGCGCGCCACCGTGTCGCGGATGGCCTGGGTGATGTCGTCCAGGATGGTGCTCACCTGGGTGGTGGAGTGGATGGACTGGTTGGCCAGGGTGCGGATCTCCTTGGCCACGATGCCGAAGCCCTTGCCGTGCTCTCCGGAGCGCACCGCCTCGATGGCGGCGTTGAGCGCCAGCATGTTGGAGCGGTCCGCCAGGCCCTTCACCGTCAGGGCGATGCCGCCGATCTGCTGGGCCCGCTCGTTGAGCAGGCCGATGCGCTCGGCCATCTCGTTCACCTGGGTGCTCATCTCCTGGAAGCCGTTGAGGCTCTCGTCGAGGGCGCGGGCGCCGTCGCGGCCCAGCTCGTCGGCGCGCGTGGCCACCGTGAGCACCGCCTCGGCGCGCTCCGCGGCCACCAGGGACGTCTGCTTGATCTCCTGCGCCGTCACCTGCGTCTGCTGGAGCGCCGCGGCCTGGCGGGTGATGTTGCTCTCCTGCTGCTCGGCGGCGCGCGTCAGCTCGGCCACGGTGTCGGTGAGCACCTGCGTGCCGCGCTGGAGGCTCTGGGTCGTCTCGCGCAGGTTCTCCACCATCTGCACGAAGGACCGGGCCAGCTGGCCCACTTCGTCGTCCTGGGTGGGCACCTCGAGCTTGTGGGTGAGGTCGCCCTCCTGGACGATGTGGCGCACCACCTCGTTGAGCCGGGTGATGGGCAGGCTGATGCCGCGCGCCAGCAGGAAGGCGGCCAGCGCCACCGCCACCGCCACCGCCAGCACCACGAGCACCACGCCGTAGCGCAGCTTGTTGACCGTGGCGTAGACCTCCTCCGGGTCCGAGAGCGCCACGAAGCGCCAGCCGTCGCCCACGTCGCCGATCTCCGTGCCGTTGATGGCCTCGACGGACACGGCGTTCTCCACCCGCCAGGCGTCCGAGCCACGCGAGTCGAAGAGCAGCGTGCCCGTGTCGGTGCGCACCTCCAAGGCGAAGCTCTCGTTCTTGCGGGCGCGGGCGCGGCTCAGCGCCGTCTTCACCACCTCGCCCACCTGGCCCCAGTCATAGGCCGCCAGCAGCACGCCCAGGCGCCGCCCGCCCCGCGAGTCCATCACCGGCGCCGCCAGGTGCAGCACCCTCATGCCGAAGACGGGGTCCTCCGCGGTGAGCGTCGTGCTGGTGAAGCGGCCCTCCTGGGCCGCCTTGAACCAGGCGGAGTCGCGCACCGCCGTCTCCTGGCCCGAGAAGGACTCGCGCAGCGCCGGCGTGCTGGCGGAGACGGCCTGGCCGTCATCGGTGAAGAGCACCAGGCCGGTGAAGGTGGTGTAGCGCAGCTGGAGCCGCGCGAGCACCGCGTCGCTCTCCGTGTAGCTGCCCATGCGCAGGGCGTCGCGCAGCAGCGCGTCGTCTGCCCAGCTGCGCACGCTCGTCTCGCGCTCCACCAGCGAGGCCTCCACCAGGTCTTTCAGACCCTCGGCCTCGACGCGGAGCATTTCGTGCACCTGCTCCTGCATCATGTTCCGGGTGGTGCTGGAGCCCAGCCAGGAGGAGACGAACAGCGGCGTGATGGCCAGCAGGGTGACGTACAGCGTCAGGCGGCCGCGCAGCTTGAGGGTACCGATCAGGGGAAGTTTCATGAATCTCGTGACGTCCGCGCGATGGTGTCGTCGGGGGACTGACTCTCCGCCTTCCGACGCCCCTCACCTGTACCACGGAGCGCGCCCGACGGGAGGGGCCCCCTCCCAGGTGCGCCCAGGTGGGTGAGGGACCTACCTCGCGCGAATGGCGCCCGGAGCCGGGAAGGCCCCCGGGCGCCATGCCTGCCCGCTTGCCTACCTAGGAGAGCGGGATGCGATCCGGCAGCTCGCGGTCGGGCAGGTTCACGTAGTCGGCGCGCATGTCCAGCATCAGGCGCTGGTGTACGCGGCGGCTGATGTGCTTGCGCAGCCGGCCGAGGAACTCGGGGGGCGCGGCGATGACCAGGCGATCATACGCATGGTCGTTCAGTCCGCGCTCCAGCCGCTGAGCGAGCTCACGGGCGAAGCGGTCATGCTCCAGCTCGTGCCGGGCATCGGGCTGGTTCTCCGGCTGGGGCTTGCTCAGCGAGCCGGCGTTGGGGTTGTCGTACTGGTTCAGCAGCTCCCGGGAGGGGAGCCGACTGTCTTCATGAAGAAGCTCCTCGCGCAGGTCCCACTTCTCGGCCTGCTCGTCCGTCGCGAAGAGCTTGGCCCGGCTCGCATTGGCCACCAGAATCCACAGCGCGTCCGCCATCGTTCATCCTCCTACCCTTGAGGTGCGGACCCTCACCGGCCTCGGCAAGCTTCCTTCCGCCAGGGAGGCCGTGCCGGTGCCCCGGGCGAGCGGGCGCCCGGGCTGCTTCCCTGGAGCCGGGGGCCTGACATATGCCCGGGGGGGAGACGGGGATGCACCCCGGGGTTTTCTCGGCGGGAGGCCAATGACGATGCGCGAGATGGGTGAAGCAGCGGCCGGCTGGTTGGTGGGCAGGCTGGGGGAGATGGAGGAAGCGCTCGCCGCGCTGGTGGAGGTGAACTCCTGGACGGAGAACGCGGAGGGTGGCCGCAAGGTGGGTGCCCTGCTGCGAGAGCAGCTCTCGCTCCCCGGGCTGGTGGCCGAGGTGGTGGCCAGCAAGCGGTACGCGGACCACCTGGTGTTCCGCTCCGAGGGGCGTGCGGGGCTCGAGCCCCTGGCGCTGGTGGGCCACCTGGACACCGTGTTCCCCCCGGGCAAGTTCGAGGGCTACCGCCGGGACGGGTCGTTGAGGCGCGGCCCCGGGGTGTTGGACATGAAGGGTGGCCTCGTCGTCATCACCTGGGCGCTCAAGGCGCTCGCGGCCTCGGGGGGCCTGGAGAAGCTGCCCCCGCTGCGGCTGGTGGTGGTGTCGGACGAGGAGGTGGGCTCGCCCGAGGGCGCGGGCGTCATCCGCGAGGCCATCGCCGGGGCGGAGGCCTGCCTCGTCTTCGAGTCCGGCCGGGCCGGGGACGCCATCATCACCCGGCGCAAGGGCACCGGTATGGCCACGGCGGTGGCGCACGGCAAGGCGGCCCACGCGGGCAACGCGCACCAGGAGGGGGCCAATGCCCTCTGGGCGCTCGCCCGCTTCGTGGACCGGGTGCAGCAGCTCACCGACTACCCTCGCGGTGTCACCGTCAACGTGGGCAAGGTGACGGGCGGCCAGGGGAAGAACACCGTGCCGGACCATGCGGTGGCCGAGGTGGACCTGCGCTTCTGCTCCCGCGCGGACGGAGAGGAGTTGGTGCGGCGCTTCCGCCAGGCGGCCGAGGAGGCCGCGTCCGGTGTGCCGGGCACCCGTATCGAGGTGAGCGGCGGGGTGGCCCGCGAGCCCCTGGAGCGCACCGAGGCCTCCGCGGCGCTGATGACGGCATATGGCACCTGCGCACATGCCTCGGGCCTGGGGCACGGCGAGGCGGCGCTGGTGGGAGGCGGCTCGGACGCCAGCACCTCGTCCGCCATGGGGATTCCCTCCATCGACGGACTGGGGCCCCGGGGCAAGGGCTTCCACACCGTGGAGGAGTTCATCGAGGTGGAGACCCTGATTCCCAAGGCTCAGGCCCTCGCGCGCTACCTCGCCTCCCGGGGAGTGTAGGACTCCAGCCTTCTCTTCTCCGTGCTGCTCATCCTACTTCCCCAAGGGAGGGCTTGGGTCCGTAGGGATGTCCAAGACGAAGACGCAGCCTTTGCCCGGCAGGTTGTGCACGCGCAGCTCTCCCCCGTGCGCTTCCGCCGCCTGCTTGGCGATGGCGAGCCCCAAGCCGAAGCCGCTCCGGTCCTTGCCCACCTGAACGAAGGGATCAAAGAGTGACTGCAGCCTGCCCTCGGGCAGCCCGCCGCACTCGTCCTCAACGTCCATCGCTATGCGCTTGGTGCCGCCATCCCGGGCCCGCAGGGAGATGGTGCCACCCTCTCGCGAGAACTTTACGGCGTTGCGCACGAGGTTGGAGAGAGCCGAATGCAGCAACTTGCGATCCGCGTTGAGGCTCAGTTCAGCGGGTGCCTCTATCTTCACTTGCAGGCCCTTGATTTCCAAATCCACGCCGGACTCCTCCGTGAGTTCGCGGAAAAGCTCGGCCAGGGCTACCGGCTCCCGCTGGGGCTCGGGTATGGCCCGCAGCCGAATCTCCAGGAGGGCGTTGTCTAGCAGGTCGTTCGCACGCTGAAGGCTGCGGCCGATGACTTCGATGGAACGGCTCTGGGGCAACAGCCCCTTGCGCTCCAGCATGGAGAGGGCCAGACGCGCGGAGGCCAGCGGGTTGCGCAACTCGTGGGCTAGAAAACCCATGTGCCTGGCCGCTTGTTTTTTTAGCTCCTCGTCCCGCTCCAGGGCGTGCTGGCTCGCTGCGTCCGCGATGCTGCCCGTGATGTACTTCGAGAGCACGCGAAACTCCCGGACCCCAGGGGACAGGTTGAATTCCTCGATCATTTGATAGAGAACGTCCCGGAGCGTGCCGTACTCGCGGATCATGGCGGTGATTTCGTAGCCCAGGGCAAACCGCTGGCCGCCGTGTCCCTTGGCAATCGCACTCGCCATGGCGGTTTGCGAGTGCTGATGGAAGCCATCCTCCCCCCGTAGGGCCGTCACGAGCTCGTCAAGCATCTCCCTTGCCGAGTGGATCACATCCTCACGGTTGAGCGACGTGGGCGCGGTCGTCGCATAGAGCTGGTCCGCCCATCGCTGGACGATCCGCTCCCGCTCCGCTTCGATGAAGTCCCCCAGTTGGCTCACGGCTGAAATCCTCCAGAATGGGGCAGGTTCGACACGACACCCGCGGTAGACAAGTCACAAATGCGCGGCCCCTGGCAGCCTCTCCAAGTAGGTCA
>NZ_DASVWK010000863.1:0-5126 GCF_036389735.1 Archangium sp.
GCGCGTCCAGCACGGGCTCACCTACCCCACACCCACCAACCGGTACCCACCCCGTCCCGCACCGGACACCCACTCGTTGTCCCGTGCCGGGCACGCATCTGAAACCTAGTGACACTCCCGCCGCGGACCACCCCCCTCCCCGGAATCCGCTCGGAGGGGGAACGAGGCGCCGGGCCCTGGGGTGCTCGACTCAGAGCTGCACGCCCGCCACGAGGCCCGGCCACGTCCGCACCCTCACGGCGTCCTCGCTGTAGACGAAGCCCTGTCCCCAGCGGTCCATTCCCCTCGGCTCCTCGCCGTGGAAGTTGACGAGGCTATTGACCGTCACCCCGCCGAAGACGGCGAAGTGGGAGAAGGGCTGCCAGCCGCCCAGCAGCCGGAGCTGGCCCAGGAGGTTGCCGCTGGGGCTGATGAGCCGGCCCTCATGCAGGGAGCTGGCGAGGGCATCCAGGTCCAGGAAGAGGGGGCCGAAGGGGATGTGGGCCCCGAAACCCATTCCCGCCGCCCACCAACGCCGCTGGCCCTCGCGGCCGGGCCGCAGGCCCACCGTGAACAGGGTGTGGAAGTACTTGCCGCCAAACTTCAGCGCCACGTTCGTCATGGACAGGTCGCTGGCCCACACCTGCACGTGGTGCTGGCCATTGCCCACGAAGTTCAGCAGGCCAAGGTTGGCGCCCTCCGCCTCGCGGGCCACGTTGATGAGGCCCAGCTGGAGGCCCTTCATCCGCCGCGCCACGTTGATGAGGCCCACCTGCGCGCCGCTCACCTCACCGCCCACGTTGAGCAGGGAGAGCTGGCCGCCCTCGAGGTGGCGCGCGATGTTGATGCCCGAGGAGGCCTGAAGGCCGCGCGACGGGCCCGCCGCGATGTTGAGGCCGACGGCCACCTGCGCGCCCACCAGCTCCCCCGAGGCGACGTTGACGCCCACCGCCGTCTGCCAGCCGCGCATCGAGCCCCCGGCCACGTTGCCGCCCAGCGCGAATTGCATGCCCCGCACCTGCCCGGCGTAGTTGGCGCCCATCGCCATCCCGAGGCCGCGCAGCTCCCCGTCCACCCAGTTGCCGACCATGGCCGCGGCCAGTCCATCCACCCGCCCCGCGTGGGTGGCGAACACACCGAGGGAGAGATTGTTCACCACATTGCCACTGGAGAACCCGTTGGTGCCGATGCCCGGCAGCAGGGAGAAGTTGAAGGGCCTGTGCACCTCCGCCGACACGTCCTGCCGCGGGGGTGCCGGCTCCTCGGCGCCCGCGGAGACCGACACCACCGCCGCCAGCACACCTGCCCACACCGAGACATCACGCTTCATCGCGAACCTCTTCCCGTCACTGGAAAAAAGCTTTCGGCGACTGGAACACCCGCGCCCCGCGAATCTGTCACCGGTATTCTTCCGGGCATGCTGACGCGCACCATTCCGAAGAGTGGCGAGAAGCTGCCCGTCATCGGGCTCGGCACCTGGCAGACGTTCGACGTGGGGCCCTCCCCCGCCGAGCGCAAGGACCAGAAGGAGGTGCTGAAGCGCTTCCTCGCGGCGGGCGCCCGGGTCATCGACTCCTCGCCCATGTACGGCCGCGCGGAGACGGTGGTGGGAGACCTGCTCCGCGAGCTCGGCCAGGAGCGCACGCCCTTCCTGGCCACCAAGGTGTGGACCAGCGGCCGCGAGGCCGGCCTGGAGCAGATGCGCGAGTCGATGCGCAAGATGGGCCACGGGCAGCTCGACCTGATGCAGGTGCACAACCTCGTGGACTGGCGCACCCACCTGCCCGTGCTGCGCGAGTGGAAGACCGCCGGGCGCATCCGCTACCTCGGCATCACCCACTACCAGCGCGGCGCCTTCGACGAGCTGGAGAAGCTCATCCGCGAGGAGTCCCTGGACTTCGTGCAGCTGCCCTACTCCATCGCCCTGCGCGACGCGGAGCAGCGGCTGCTGCCCGCGGCCGCCGAGCATGGCACCGCGGTGCTGGTGATGCGGCCCTTCGAGAGCGGGGACCTCTTCCGCCGGGTGAAGGGCAAGTCGCTGCCCCCGTGGGCCGCAGACTTCGACTGCACGAGCTGGGCGGGCTTCTTCCTCAAATACATCCTGGGGCACCCGGCGGTGACGTGCCCCATCCCCGCCACGAGCAAACCGCGCCACCTCGAGGACAACCTCCGTGCGGGCACCGGCCGCCTGCCCGACGCCAAGACCCGCGCCCGCATGGTGGAGTACCTCGGCCTGTAGTGGCGGCTCAGTCCTCCAGCATGGACTCGTAGACGAGCTCGCCCGTGAGGTTGAAGACGAGGCCGGTGCCCAGCTCGCCCTCCTCGTCGTCACGGCCCACGTCGATGATCTTCTCGTCCTCGTCCCACTGGCCCATGTAGTACTCGTCGCCCGCGGCGATCCACGCCCGGTCCTCCGCGACGATCGTCTCCACCGTCTCGCCCTTGTCGCTGGTGGCCCGGTACACGGTCCACTCCAGCTCCTCCTCCTTCAGGTGGGAGGTCACCTCGACGAGTTCCTCGTCCTCCGGCTTGCCGCCCGCCTTCTCCTCCACCTTCCACTTGCGCTCGGCGCCCTTGGGCTTGCGCGCCAGCCAGCCCTTGAGCAGGTCCCTCAGGCCCGACTCGGCCTTCTCCTGCAGGCCCTTCATGTCCGCCGGCAGCCCGGCCTCGTCCAGGGCCATCAGCGCCGTCTCAAGCTGGATTGCCTTGAGGGCCCACTCGTTCATCTCGGTCTTCAGCATCGCCGTCCATCTCCTCGGGCCACGTCGGGCCCGCCATCCCTCCCGGGGACCAACCTCGGGCAGAACGCGAGCCCCTATCACGTTCCCGGAAGAGGTGGGGCGACGCGTGGGGTCGGGCAAGGCGAGGGGACCGAGCCCCTCACGGACCGGAGGGCAACCCGTTCCCGAGGACAGGTTCGCTGTCGGGTCGCGAACGTGGGCGCCTCCTCCCCGACAGACCAGCAACCGAGCAGGGCCAGGGAATGCTCGCCATGTGCTGGGGCACTGCGCACCTTCCCGGTATCCGGTGCTGTCACGGCTGGCCAAGGAGCGTGCACGGTGAGTGGCGAGCGGCAGGAGATGAGCCTGGACTTGAGCCTCCCGGCCTCCGCTCCGCGCAAGCCCGTGCGCGCGCGTGTGCTGGCGGTGCTGCGCCCGGCGTTCGTGCTGGCGGGAGTCGTCGTGCTCGCCCTGCTCATCCGGGACGTGGGCACGCGGGAGCTGCTGGCGGTGTTGTCGCGAGCGGCGCCCTGGCTGCCCCTGGTGCTCGCGCTCGAGGCGGCACGGCTGGTCCTGGACGCGGTGGGCACGTGGGTGGCCTACGGCAGCCGGTCGCGTGAAGTGCCCTTGCCCTCGACGATTCGCGCGCAGCTCATCAGCACGGTGGTGTCGAGCCTGGCGCCGGCGGGACGGACCGCGGGCGAGGCGCTGAAGGCGGCGCTGCTCAGCCCCTACACGGGAGCGGCGACGGCGGCGGCGGCGGCGGCCACCTCGCAGGCGGCCTCGCTGGTGGCGGGTGGCCTCATCTCCCTGCCGTGCGCGCTGGCGGCGTACCTGCTGACGGGGCCCTCGTGGGTGACGCTGGCGCTCATCGTCCACACGGTGCTGCTGGTGCTCGTGGGCGCGGGGTTGCGGTGTGGCATGCGGGCGAGGAGGTTGGGCGGGTGGCTCAATCGTCGTGTCCACCGCCTCGCCCCACACACGGAGACCTTCCAGGAGTCGGCGCGGGGCTGCGCGCTGCTGCCCGCGCGTCCCATCCTCGCCATCCTCCTGGGCCGGGTGCTCCAGGTGGCGCAGTACGGCGTGCTCGCGGTGGCGGTGGGCATCGACACGACGGTGGTGCGGGCCCTCTTCGCGCAGGGGCTCAACCTGGTGGCGCTGGCGGTGGGCGCGCTGGTGCCCGGTCAGTTCGGCGTGAGTGACGGCGCCTTCGCGTTGTCGGCGGGGGCCCTCGGCACCACCACGGCCAAGGCCATGTCCATCGCGCTGATCGCGCACGCCATGCAAGTGCTGTTCGTGCTGGTGGGCTCGCTCACGCCCCTGATGTGGAAGACGGGCTCTCCGAAAAGGGGATAGAGTCGGCGCCTCTTGTCGACTGGGAGGGCCCCCCCCTGACCCGCGCCCTGTTCGTCGGTCTCGTCCTCGTGTGCCTGCCAACGTTCGCGCGGGAGCCACCGTCCGTGGAGCCCCAAGGACTCGCGGCGGTGAAGGCGCGCGGAGAGTTGCTCTGGGGGGCCGACGCGCAAGGCGGTGCCCCCTACGTCTTCCAGGACCCGATGGAGCCCAATCGGCTCATCGGCTTCGAGGTGGACCTGGCCGAGGCCCTCGCCGCGAAGCTCGGTGTGAGAGCCCGGCCGGTGCTCGGCCCGTGGGATTCGCTGCTGGAGCTGCTGGCGCGCGGCGACTTCGACGTGGCGCTCAATGGCATCGAAGTGGCCACGGAGAAGCGGCGCGTCTGCGACCTCTCGCGCCCCTACTACGCCGCCGCCGAGCGGCTCACCGTCCGACGAGGAGATGCCCAGGCCCCCCACACCCTCGCCCAGACGAAGGGCCGTCCCGTGGGCACCCTCCCCGGCTCGCTGGCCGAGCGCATCCTGCGCCGCGCGGACGCGAGCGTGAGGACGTACGAGGGCGGACAGGATGAGATCTTCGCGGACCTGAAGCTGGGCCGCACGGACGCGGTGCTGCTGGACGAGCCCATCACCCGGTACTACGGCGCCATCGAGCCGGAGCTGGAGGTGGTGCCGGGCACCTTCGGCAGCGTGCGCTATGCGGTGGCGGTGCGGCGGGACGAGGACTCGCTGCGCGAGGCCATCGACGCGGCCCTGGTGGAGCTGGCGCGCGAGGGCACGCTGCGAGCCATCTACGAGCGCTGGGGCCTGTGGAATCCCGAGACGGCGGCGTTGCTGGGGGATCCAGACCCGAGCCCACGTGGGGTGCCGGAGCAGTACGAGGCGTGGCGGGCCGCGGTGGGCAAGGTGCCTCCGTTCCTCGACCGGGTGCGGGAGCGCTACCCGGCCACGCTGGCGCTGTTCGCGCGCGGGGCGCTGATGACGCTGGGGGTGTCGCTGCTGGCCATGGCGCTGGCGGTGGCGGTGGGCGTGGTGCTGGCGGTGACGCGCGTCTTCGGTCCCCTGCCGCTGCGCT
>NZ_DASVWK010000864.1:0-3591 GCF_036389735.1 Archangium sp.
AGAAGCTGATCGACGAGCAGCACTTCACCCAGCCCCCGCCGCGCTTCTCGGAAGCCACCCTCGTCAAGGAGCTGGAGGAGCGGGGCATCGGCCGTCCCTCCACCTACGCCGCCATCCTCTCCACCATCCAGGACAAGAAGTACGTGGAGAAGATTGAAGGCCGCTTCCGGCCCACGGACCTCGGCCTCATCTGCAACGAGCTGCTGGTCAAGCACTTCCCCCACGAGCTGGACGTCGCCTTCACCGCCAGCATGGAGGAGAAGCTCGATCTCATCTCCGAGGGCGAGGCCAACTGGAAGGTCGTCCTCAAGGACTTCTACGCGCCCTTCAAGGAGACGCTCGAGAAGGCCGAAACGGAGATGCGCGACGTCAAGCGCGAAGAGGTCAAGACCGACGTGGCCTGCGAGAAGTGCGCCAACATCATGGTCATCAAATGGGGGAAGATGGGCCACTTCCTCGCGTGCTCGAACTACCCCGAGTGCAAGAACACCAAGGACTTCAAGCGCGACGCCGAGGGGAAGATCGTCATCGTGGAGGAGGAGACCACGGACGAGAAGTGCGAGAACTGCACCAAGCCCATGGTGGTGAAGCGGGGCCGGTTCGGAAAGTTCCTCGCGTGCTCGGGCTATCCCGAGTGCGAGACGTCCAAGCCCATCTCCATCGGCGTGTCGTGCCCGGACTGCAAGCAGGGCTACCTCACCGAGCGCCGCAGCCGCTTCGGGAAGATCTTCTTCGGCTGCAACCGCTACCCGGACTGCAAGTTCGCCGCCTGGGACCGGCCGCTGGCCGAGGCGTGCCCCAGCTGCCAGTCGCCCTACCTGCTCCAGAAGTACTCCAAGCGGGACGGTCCGTTCATCGCCTGCCCCAACAAGGAGTGCGACTACCGCCGGCAGGTCGTCGAGCCCGAGGTCGCCGCAGCGGCGGCGGCGGCTCCCACCGCGGGAGGCCCCAACGCCTCCTCGGCTGCTTGAGAGGCTGAAAGTTCAAGGATTTCAGGGGCCTACATGGCCCCTGCCTTGACACCCCCGCAGTGGGTCCTCTAGAAGTTCAGTGCCTGCCCCCAGGGCAGGCGCGGACGTCGAAAGGACCTGCTTCGCGATGATGCCCCTGGTGAGCGAGCTGTTGGACGTGGTGCTGACCCAGGCCCCGGCCAAGCTCGGCGTGGTGGACTCCGTCATCAAGTTCTTCAAGGACGGCGGCCCGTTCATGTTCGTCAACCTGTTCTGGCTGGCCGCCGCGCTCGCGGTGGCCCTGGAGCGGGTGGTGACGCTCATGTTCCGCTACAACCTCAACGCGCCGCCCTTCATGGAGCAGGTCACCAAGCTGGTGATGACCGGCAACATCGACCGCGCCGTGAAGCTGTGCTCCGCGGCTCCCAAGTCCCCTCTCGCGAAGATCATCCGCGCCGGCCTCACCCGCGCCCACCGTGGGGAGATCGAGGTCGCCAAGGCCGTGGAGGAGGCGCTGGTGGAGAACAGCCCGCCCGTGGGTGCCCGCATTCCCTGGCTGTGGTCGCTCGCCAACATCGCCACGCTGGTGGGACTCGTCGGCACCATCTTCGGTCTGATCGGCACCTTCCAGGCACTCGGCAACGTGCCCGCGGAGCAGAAGCAGGCCCTGCTGTCTGACGGTATCTCCAAGGCGATGAACAACACCGCCTTCGCGCTCTCCATCGCGGTGCTCTGCATCGTCTTCCACCTGTTCCTCACCTCGTACGCCAAGGGCATGGTGGAGAGCATGGAGCTCAACGCCCTCAAGCTGGAGAACATGCTGGCCCGCCGCGCCTCGGGTGAGACGGCCCACGACGAAGTCCGGGCCGCCTAGGCCACGCCGGAGGGGACCCCATGGCGTTCCATTACTCCAGGCGGAAGCTCAAGCCGCGTGAGGAAGAGGAGTCGGGCGAGCTCAACATCGTCCCCTACCTCGACATCCTCATGAACCTCATCCTCTTCATGCTGCTGTCCATCACCGGGCTGGCGTCCTTCGGCATCCTCAACGTGAGCGCGCCGAGCTACGGCGGCCCCAGCACCACGGTGGCCCCGCAGGACAATCCCGAGCAGCCGCGCCTGGTGCTCAGCGTCCTCATCAGCAAGAAGGGGCACTTCGTCAACAGCGAGAACGCCATCCTCGGCGAGGACGGCGCCCCCACCATTCCCCTCCAGGCGGATGGCGCCTACGACTACGCCGCCCTCAACGCGCAGATGGTGAAGATCAAGGGCGCCTTCCCCTCCGAGACGAAGGTGATCGTCGCCGCGGATCCGGACACGTCCTACGACGCCCTCATCCAGACCATGGACGCCATCCGCGAGACGAAGGATGCCTCGCACCGCCTCCTCTTTCCGGACGTCACCCTCGGAGCCCTCTAGCCATGTCGACGACGGGTGAGGACACCGCGCGGGTAGCGGTGGACGACGAGGCGCTCCAGCGGATGCGCTACCGCAAGGCCCTGGCGCGCAAGAAACGCAAGGAGCGCGAGGCCGCCGGGGAGATCAAGGAGCTGAACATCACCGCGATGATGGACATGATGACCATCCTCCTGGTGTTCCTCCTGAAGTCCTTCGCCTCGTCCTCGGCGGCGATGACGGCCAGCGAGGACGTGCGGCCGCCCGTGTCCTCCACGCGCGCCACGCCCCGGGACACCGTGGCCGTCACCGTCACCCCCAAGAACATCCTCGTGGGGGAGAAGGAAGTGCTGCGGCTCGCGGGCGGACAGCTTCCCCCCGAGGCGCTCCAGGGCCGGCTGGTGGTGCCGCTGGACGCCCAACTCAAGAAGGAAGTGGAGAAGCTCAAGTACATCGCCGAGCGCAACCCGGCGGCGCCGTTCAACCGGGAGCTGTCCATCATCGCGGACAAGAGCATCCCGTACGACATGCTCCTCACCGTGCTCTACACGGCGGGGCAGAACGAGCTGGAGAACTACCGCTTCGTCGTCCTCCAGGACGAAGGCAAGCCCCAGTAGGGCGCCCCGCGCTCCCGGGCGCCCTCCGGGCCCTGGCTAGAAGGACGGGGTGGCCTGGGGGCCGCCGCGCAGCTCCAGCTCGTGGCGCGTCGCGTCCTCCTCGCAGCGGATGGCGAAGGGCAGGGCCTCCAGCCGCTCGATGGGGATGTCGTAGCCGCAGTCCACGCAGGCGCCGAACACGCCCGTGTCCATGCGACGCAGCGCGGCATCGATGAGCATCACCTCGCGCCGCTGCGCCTCCATCAGGCTGGAGAGCGTGTAGTCCGCCAGCTCCGCCTGGGCGTTCTCCTCGTACTCGGGGTCGCGGTCCTGGTCCTTCAGCGCGTTCAGCTCGCGCTGTGCCCCCAGGCTGGCCTGGAGGATGTCCCGACGGCGGCGCTGCAGGAGCTCGCGAATCTTCAGAAAGTCCGTGTCTCGGTTCATGGCCCGTTGCTCCGTCCAATGGTGCACTGCGTCGCCCGGACATCACTTCCCGTGCGATGAACGGAGGAAAGCTAGGAGCCAGAGCGAGGTAGGGAAACTGTTTCTGTTTCTCCTACTTGTCGGATGGCCGAGGAGCAGGCAGGGGAGCAGGGGTCGGGCGCCCGGGTGGTGGACACGCAGGAGTGAGAAGGTGGGACAGGTGGGGGCGC
>NZ_DASVWK010000865.1:0-7098 GCF_036389735.1 Archangium sp.
CGAAGGCCTCGCGGAAGGCCGGCAGGTGCCTGGCCTCCACGGTGAGTCCGGCGGCGTGCTTGTGGCCGCCGAAGCGGGCCAGCAGGTCCGCGCAACCACTGATGGCGTCGTAGAGGTGGAAGCCCTCGATGCTGCGCGCCGAGCCCTTCCCCACCCCGTCCTTCACCCCCACCATCACCGTGGGCCGATGGAAGCGCTCCACCACGCGCGAGGCGACAATCCCGATGACGCCCGGGTGCCAGCCGTCGGCGTAGAGGACGAAGCCGCGCGACTGCTCGGCCCGCTCGGCCGCCTGGGCGAGCGCCTCGGTGAGGATGCCGCTCTCGATGCCCTGCCGCTCGGCGTTGGCCCGGTCCAGCACCTGCGCCAGCGAGCGCGCCGCGTCGAGCGACTCGGAGCACAGCAACTGCAATCCCAGGGACGCGTCATGCAGGCGGCCGGCGGCGTTGATGCGAGGCCCCAGACGGTAGCCCACCTGCCCGGCGGTGATGGGGCTGTCGGCCTCGAGGCCAGCGACCTCCTTGAGGGCCCGCACTCCATGGCGGCGACCGGCCGAGAGTTCCTGGAGGCCGTGGTGCACGAGGATGCGGTTGGCGCCGGTGAGGGGCACCACGTCGGCCACGGTGGCCATGGCCACCAGGTCCAACAGCGCCTTGAGGTTGGGCTCCTTGCGGGTGGCGAACCAGCCGTCCTCGCGCAGCCGCTTGCGCAGCCCCATGCAGAGGTTGAAGGCCACGCCAGCGGCGCACAGGTGCTTGGTGGGGTACTCGCAGCCGGGTTGGTGTGGGTTGAGCACCGCCACGGCCGGGGGCAGCGTGGGCGGCACGGTGTGGTGGTCCACCACCACCACGTCCAGGCCCAGCTCCTTGGCCCGGGAGATCTCCGCCACGGAGGTGATGCCGCAATCGAGCGTCACCAGGACGCGGGTGCCCTCCGCGGCGATCTTCTCCACCGCCTGGAGGTTGAGGCCGTAGCCCTCGTCGAGCCGGTGGGGGATATAGGTGTTGGGCCGGGCGCCCAGCTCCCGGAGGAACAGGGCGAGCAGCGAGGTGGAGCACACGCCGTCCACGTCATAGTCGCCGTAGAGGGTGATGCGCTCCTTCTCGCGCACGGCGCGGTAGAGGCGATCCACCGCGGCGACCATGCCCTTCATCCGGAAGGGATCCGGCAGGTCGGCCAGCTTGTCCGTGAGGAAGGCCGAGGCGGCCTCGGGGGTACGGAAACCGCGGTGCACGAGCACGCGCGCGGAGAGCGGATGCAGCCCGAGCTCCGAGGCCAGGGACGCGGCCTGCTCCTGGGGCACCTCCGGCATCATCCAACGCACGTTCGCAACCCCTCTTCGGTGGCCCACCCGGGCCAGCAACCAATGTTCAGTCTACCTCGGACGTAGCTCCAAGGGAACCCAACCTGGGGCCCGTCACTTCGTCCATACAGCTTCCGAGCAGACAGGCGCTGGTCGGATGCTCCCTGGGCCCCCGCCCTGGGGCGGATGCACAGCTTGGAGTGCATACCTGAGAACACGGAGGACGGCATGGCATTCAGGGGCATCCGGATGGCGACCCTCTCGCTCGCGCTGGGGTTGGCCGGTACCGCGATGGCACAGGGCAAGGGGGACAAGCAAGGAGATGTGAACATCTTCCTGGGGGGCGGGGTCGGCGGGTACACGGGTGACCTGGGTGGGTTGACGGACACGGGCCCCGCGTGGGGCGTCACCCTGAACGTCCAGCCCTACAAGATGCTGGGCTTCGAGGTGGGTTACGCCGGCACCAAGAACGACGTGACGGACGATCGCTCCAGCGCCGAGGCCCCCTCCTTCCTCCGCCATGGCGCGAGCAGCCTGGTGAAGGTGTCGCCGCCCTTCATGGAGCGCGTGCGGCCCTTCGTGGGCGCGGGGCTTGGCGTCTCCTACGTCTTCGTGCGCAACGGGCAGACGAGCCCGTACAACTCGGACCTGATGGAGGAGGTTCCGCTGGCGGCGGGCATCGAGTTCAACTCCGGCGCCCTGACGGCTGGCCTGCGCGGCACCTACCGGATCCTGGTGGACGACAACTTCGCGGACGCGGCGGTGCCGGGGGACGCGAGCGGCAACCTGGTGGACACCACCCTCACCGTGGGAGGCCGCTTCTGAGCCGGCGCCCCAAAAAACCGACGGCCCCCGTCCCCGCCGCGACGCGGTACACGAGGGCCGTCCGGGTCTACCCCCTCTCCCAATGGGAGAGGACCGGGGCGAGGAGCGACTCCCCACCCTCGGCGCTTCAGCCCACGCTCAACCCGGAGCGTTGGCCTGCTGCTTCAGGCCGCCGCCCTTGTTCCGCTCGCGGGCTTCGCGAGCGGCGGCGCGCTCATCCAGCCAGATGGTGAGCGGGCTGGCGATGTACACGGTCGAGTAGGTACCCACGAGGATGCCGATGAGCATCGCCCAGGCGAAGTCGCGGATCTCTCCCACGCCGAAGATGAGCAGGCCGATGAGGGAGAGGGCCGTGGTGCCCGAGGTGAGGATGGTGCGGCCCAGGGTGTCGTTGATGGCGATGTTGATCACCTCCGCGAACGGCTTGCCCTTGAACTTGGCCATGTCCTCGCGGATGCGGTCGTAGATGACGATGGTGTCGTTGACCGAGTAGCCCACGATGGTGAGCAGCGCGGCGATGGCGGTGAGGCCGAACTCGGCGCGGCTGAACAGGTAGAAGCCGGCCACCATCACCACGTCATGGAGCATGGCGAGCAGCGCGCCCGGGCCGAACTTGAAGTCGAACCGGAACGCCACGTAGATGAGGATGGCGATCATCGAGTACAGCAGCGCGGCGACGCCGCGGTTGCGCAGCTGCTTGCCGACCTGCGGACCCACGTACTCGGTGCGGCGCATCTCGAAGTCCGGCTGGCCTTCCTGCAGGCCCGTCATCAGCGCGGCGCGGATGCGGTCCGCCATGCCGCTGGCGACGATCTGGTAGTCGAAGCCGCCGGCCTGCGCCTGGCCCAGCTCGCGCACTTCCTCCACGCCCGTGCCAGTGCCCTCCACCGCCTTGCGGAGCTGCTCGGTGGGGATCGCCTTCTCGGAGCGCAGGTTGATGATGCCGTTGGCCAGGTCCGGGTAGAGGCTCTTCATCGGCCCCAGCGCCTGGAGGGACTCCTTGGCCTTGGCCGCGTTCTCCTCGGTGAGCTGGGTGACGCCACCCAGCCGCAGGAGGAACGAGTTCTCGTTGGCCGCGCCGATGCTCTGCACCGACACGTCGGGCAGTCCACCCGCCTCGGCGCGCTTGCGCACGTCCGCCGCGCTGATGGGCTTGTTGAACTGCACCTCCACCACCGTACCGCCGGCGAAGTCCACCCCGAGGTTGAAGCCCCACACGGCGATGCCCACCAGGATGATCAGGTTGATCGCCGTGGAGATGAAGATGGCGGGCTTGCGCTTGCCAATGAAGTCGATGTTCGTCTGGTTCTTGAGGATTTGCATCTGCTGTTCCCCGGGGCCTGTTAGACGGACAGCGTCTTACGGCTGTGGACGAAGTAGTTCATGAAGACGCGCGTCACGAGAATGGACGTGAAGAGCGACGCCAGCAGGCCGATGATCATCGTGGTGGCGAAGCCGCGCACCGGGCCCGTGCCCGTGAAGAAGAGGATGAAGCCGGCGATGAGCGCGGTGACGTGGGCGTCGAAGATGGTCCAGAAGGCCCGGTCGTAGCCCTGCTCCACCGCCGTGCGCAGCGTCTTGCCATGGCCCAACTCCTCGCGGATGCGCTCGTTGATGAGCACGTTGGCATCCACCGCGACGCCCAGGGTCAGCGCGAAGGCGGCGATGCCCGGCAGGGTGAGCGTGGCGTTGAAGAGCGCCAGGCCGGCGAGCATGAGCAGGCCGTTGAGCGCCAGCGCCACGTCGGCGATGACACCCGCGGCCTTGTAGTAGATGGCCATGAAGAGGATGACGAGCGCCAGGCCCACGATGGCGGCCAGGCTGCCCTTGCGGATGAGCTCGTCGCCCAGCGAGGCGCCCACCTGGCGGATTTCACCCGTGGTCACTGGCGCCGGCAGCGCGCCCGCCTTGAGGGCCAGCGCCAGCGTCTGCGCGTCGGCCAGCCACACCTCGAGGGGACGGCCACCCGAGCGGCCCATGGTGATGCGAGCCCGGCCACCACCGATGCGCTCGTTGATGCGCGGGGCGGACTGCACGTTCTCGTCCAGCACGATGGCCATGCGCCGGCCCGTGCCCTTCTCGGTGAGCAGCTCGAACTCGCGAGCGCCGGCCGGGTCGAAGCTGATGTTCACCTCCGGCTCGTTGAGCTGGCTGAGCGCGGCATCCGCGCCCGTCACGCTCTCGCCCGTGAGGGGCACGTCCTTCTCCACCAGATAGGTGCGGTAGCTGTCGCACGCGCTCTTCCTCGTCGCGCTGGGGACGCACTCCAGCAGCACCTGGCGGTCCTGGGGCGTCTTGTCCGCCACGTAGGCCAGCAGCGCCTCGCGGTTGGGGCCCACCAGCTGCGGGAAGCCCTCGGCGGTGTCCAGCGTGATGTTGCTGCCCTCCGGCGGCGGCGTCGTCTGGTACGTCTGCCGGAAGAAGTCGGTGGTGTCGTCCACCATGCGGAACTCGAGCTGCGCCGTGGTGCCCACCAACTCCTTGGCCCGCTCGGGATCATTGCGGCCCGGCAGGGAGATCTGGATGGCATCGGTGCCCAGCTTGCGCACGTCGACCTCGGCCACGCCCCACTTGTCGATGCGGCTGCGGATGATGAGCATCGCCTGGTCCACGGACTCCTCGCGGAAGCGCGTCACCTGGCCCTCCTCCGGGGTGAGCACCAGCGTCGGGCCCTCGCGCGACACCCGGACGAAGTCGGTGAAGGTGGCGAGCACCTCCTTCTCGATGGCGTCCATGGTGGCCGGATCCTTGGCGGTCAGCGAGAGCCGCAGCGCCTCGGGATCCGTGCTCACGGACACCTCGCCCAGCTGCTTCTCGTTGATGTAGCGGGCGATCACATCACCCCGGCGCTCGGTCCGCTTCTGCAGCGCCGTCTTGGTGTCCACCCGCATCACCATGTGGATGCCGCCCTGCAGGTCCAGCCCCAGGTTGATGCGGTACTTCGCGGGGGGCGCCCACTTGGGCATCTTCTCCTCGAGCAGGACCAGGTTGTTGCGCTGGCTCCTCTCGAGCACGAACAGCGAATAATAGGAGGGGATGAGGAGCCACAGGGTCAGCAGCGTCACGCCGATGACCAGGCCCAGCCTCCAGTACCAGCCGCGATCCATTACTTCTCCTCCTTCTTGTCGTCGATCTTCGCGGCCGGGGCCTCGGGGCCCACCGCATACCTGCCAGCCACGGACGACTTGAGCACTCGGATGCGCACGCCGTTGGCCACCTCGAGCGTCACCTCGCGCTCCGACACCACCTGGATGCGCCCGATGAGCCCGCCCTGGGTGATGACCTCATCACCCTTCTTCAGCCCGGAGAGCAGCTCGCGGTGCGCCTTGAGCTGCTTCTGCTGGGGGCGGATCATGATGAAGTACATGATGGCGAACAGGGCGACGATGAACAGGATGTTCACCGCGCCGCCAGGGCCGCCCGCCGCCTGAGCCAGAATCAGAAAGCTGTCTGCCACAAACCGCCTCGTCGCTTAGAGAGGGATCCGCTCGCGCCGCCGTCCACCACCGGACAACTGACGCACCGGAAAGGGGGGCCTCTTAGCAGCAGGCCCACACCCCCGGCAAGAGAACGGCGAGAAAGACCCGGACTTCCCGTGCTTTATCGTGCCTGCCTGGGGGGTCGCCGGGTCATTTCTTCCGGGTGCGTTCAGTCTCCTGGGCGCGGGCCTTCTCCCGGAAGTCGCGGGCGAAGGAAGCATACCGGTCCTCGGCGATGGCCCGACGCACCTCCTTCATCAGGGTGAGGAAGTAGTGGAGGTTGTGCAGGGTGTTGAGCCGCATGGCGAGGATCTCCCCCGCCACGAAGAGGTGGCGCAGGTACGCCCGGCTGAAGGTGCGGCAGGTGTAGCAGGTGCAGGCCGGGTCGGGCGGGCGCTCATCCTTGGCGAAGGTGGCGTTGCGGATGACGAGCTTGCCCTCCGAAGTGAAGAGCAGGCCATTGCGCGCGCACCGGGTGGGCAGCACGCAGTCGAACATGTCCACCCCGTGCTCCACGCAGGTGACCAGGTCCACGGGCGTCCCCACCCCCATGAGGTAGCGCGGCTTGTCCCGGGGGAGCAGCGGGGCGGAGAAGGCCACGCCCTCGTGCATGGCCTCGGGTGTCTCCCCCACCGAGAAGCCGCCGAGCGCGTAGCCCGGTAGGTCCACAGCGCACACGTCCTCGGCGTGGCTCTTGCGCAGCTGCTTGTCCAGGCCGCCCTGGACGATGCCAAAGAGGGAGGAGCGCTCGCGGCTCCAGGCCTTCACGCACCGCTGGAGCCAGCGCGTGGTGCGCGCCAGGGACTTCTCCAGGTAGGCCCGGTCCTCGGTGGAGGGCGGGCACTCGTCGAAGGCCATGATGATGTCCGCGCCGAGCGTCTCCTGGATCTCGATGGAGCGCTCGGGGGACAGGAGGATGTGGCGCCCGTCCAGATGCGACTGGAAGGCCGCGCCCTCCTCGGTGATCTTGCGCTTCTCGGCGAGGCTGAAGACCTGGAAGCCGCCGCTGTCGGTGAGCATGGGGCGCTCCCAGGAGATGAAGCGGTGCAGGCCGCCCATCTCCCCCACCAGGTCGTCTCCGGGCCGGAGCATCAGGTGGTAGGTGTTGCCGAGGATGATCTGCGCGTCGAGCGTGAGCAGATCATCCGGCCCCACGCCCTTGACGCTGCCCACGGTGCCCACGGGCATGAAGATGGGCGTCTCCACGGGGCCGTGCGGTGTGTGCAGCCGTCCCCGGCGCGCGCGGGTGCCCGAGGCGTCCTCGTGCAACAGCTCGTAGCGCACCAGGCTCGGTGCGACCCGGGTGTCCCCCTTCTGCTTGCGCGGCTCTGCCATGGCGTCTGTCGTCTCCCTACTCCGTCACCAACATCGCGTCGCCGTACGAGAAGAACCGGTAGCCGGCGGCGACCGCCTCCCGGTAGGCCACCAGGGTGCGCTCGCGCCCGAGCAGCGCGCTCACCAGCACCACCAGCGTGGAGCGCGGCAGGTGGA
>NZ_DASVWK010000866.1:0-8289 GCF_036389735.1 Archangium sp.
CTCCTTCACACCGGCTCGCGGCAGGGACCGGCGGGACGAACCATTAAAGTCCGGCCAGCGGGGACAACGGTCGACGGATTCTAGAAATTTCAGCCGTTTAGGACAATTAAAACACTACTCGCCTTATAGGCTGACCAGGAAGACCTCGCACGCCTGGTCGAGCAGATCCTTGGAGAGGGCCGGGGGGATCTGCCGGTAGCGGGCCGCGTCCTTGATGAGCTGCACCAGATCCCGAGGGTGGCAGGCCCGCAGCTGCATGCTTCTCGGCTTGTAATAATGGTCGATGAGGTAGGAGACGGCCTGATCCACGTAGGGGATGCCCGCCGCCTCGCACACCCGCGAGAAGATCTCCCGGTAGGTCTCCTCGTCGGGGTTGGAGACCTCGATCTTGTACTTGATGCGCCGCAGGAAGGCCTCGTCCACCAGTTCCTTGGGGTCCAAATTGGTGGAGAAGACGAGCAGCTGATCGAAGGGGATCTCGAACTTCTTGCCCGTGTGGAGGGTGAGGAAGTCGATCCGCTTCTCCAGGGGGACGATCCACCGGTTGAGCAGGTCCGTGGGGTGGACCTTCTGGCGGCCGAAGTCGTCGATGAGGAGCATCCCGCCGTTGGCCTTCACCTGGAAGGGGGCCTCGTAGAAGCGCGCGGTGGGCGAGTAGATGAGGTCCAACGTCTCCAGCGTGAGCTCTCCGCCCACCACCACCGCCGGGCGCCGGCAGAGCTGCCACCGGTTGTCCATCTCGAAGGTCTGCCGACGGCCCGTGGCGTCGCGCTCGGACTCGAGGGTGATGGGGATGTGGTTGAGGACGTCGAAGACCTTGACGATCTGGTTGTCGATCTCCAGACAGTGGGGGACGAAGATCTCCCCGCCGAACATGCGGCTGATGGCCTCGGCGAGGCTCGTCTTGCCGTTGCCCGGAGGACCATAGAGGAAGAGGGAGCGCCCCGAGTTCACCGCCGGACCCAGCTTGTCCATCAGGTCCGCGGAGACGGTGAGGTGGGACAGGCCCACCACCAGGTCCTCGCGGCTGATGACGGGGTTCTCCTCCGTCTGCGCGGTGATGACGGCGTTGTACTGCTCGATGGGGACGGGGGCGGGGCCCACGTAGGTGCTGCGCTCGATGGCGCCGCGCGCGTACTCGCGGCCCTTCTCGGTGAGGATGAAGTCCACCGAGGCGCGCCCGAAGCCCTTGCCGCCCCGCAGATCCACGAGCTTCTCGGCGGTGAGGAAGTCCACCACCCGCTCGATGACGCCGGGCCAGGGCAGCCGCAGCTCCTGCGCGATGGCCATGCCCGTGCCGGTGCCCGAGTAGTACAGGTAGCGGAGCGCGATGTCCGACAGGAGCCCGATCTTCAGGCCCGTCTCCTCCAGCGACTTGGGCTCCGGGGGAGCGATGTCGAGGATGGACGGGTTCTCGAGGTGGAACGGGTTGGGGGCGGCGGCGGACTCAGGGCGCATCTGCCCGTACTTCTAGCCCATCCGCCCTCGTTCCCGCACGTCCCCCGAGCCCTTGGTTGCCCAGGGCTCAGACATAGGTGCGCAGCACGGGCGGGGACTCGGGCTCAACGCGGGGCGCGCATCACGCGGGCATACACGTCCCGCACGCGCGCGGCGCAGGCGCGGTATTGGGCGAGGAAGGTTTCTCCCGGGTGGGGGCCCAGCACGCCCAGCCGGCGCGCGAGCTGTGCCAGGGCGCGGCCACTGGTGGGCATGTGGGCCAGGGAGCTGTCGTGGATGAGCCGCAGCCGGTTCTCCACCCGGCGCAGGAAGAGGTAGCCCTGGCGCAGCGTCTCGGCGTCCTCGGGCGGGAGGCCCCCCTCGGCCTGCAGACCTTCCAACGCCTCCAGCGTGTTGGTGCTCCGCACCCGCGGGTGCTCCCGGCCGTGCACCAGTTGCAGGTACTGGACGGTGAACTCCACGTCCACCAGCCCGCCCTGGCCCAGCTTCGGGTTGAGCTGCTGCGCGTTCTCCTGCGCCAGCTCGCGCTCCATGCGCGTGCGCAGCCGGTCGATCTCCGCCGCCGTGTCCGGGGGAAGGGGGCGCTCGTAGACGAGCGGGGCGAGCACTTCCTCCCGCAGGGCCTGGAAGCGCGTGGCGTCTCCCGCCGCCGGGCGGGCCTTGATGAGGGCCTGGCGCTCCCACAACTGCGCCCGCTTCTGGTGGTGCTCGCGGAAGGCGTCCTGGCTCACCACCAGCGCCCCCTGGTTGCCCGAGGGCCTCAGCCTCGCGTCGATCTTGTAGAGGTGCCCCTCTCGCAGTTGCACCTGGAGCAGCGTCATCAGCCGCTGCACCACCTTGGCGAAATACTCGCGGTGGGTGAGGGTGCCTCGGGCGCCCCCGCTCGTCTCCGCCTGGCCGACGCCGCTGTACACGAAGATGAGGTCCAGGTCCGAGTGGTAGCCCAGCTCGTACCCGCCCAGCTTGCCCATGCCGATGACCACCAGACCCTCGCGCTGCCCGTGCGCGTCCAGGGGCACGCCGTAGCGCTCGCGCTGCTCCTCCATCGCCAGGAAGAGGCACTCGTCGAGGATGCCGTCCGCCACCGCCGTGAGCTGCCGCGCCGCCTCCGGCACCGTCAGGTCACCGCTGATGTCGTTCAGCCCGATGCGCAGCACCTCCTCGTTCTTGAAGCGCGGCATCGCCGCGTGCTTCGTCTCCGCGTCCGGGTGCCGTGCGAGTCGCGCCCCCAGCTCCTGCCGGATGCGCTCGGGGGTCTTCATCGCCTCGTCGAGCTGCGCCTGCACCAGGGCATCCAGCAGCTCCGGGTGTCGCAGGAAGATGCGCGAGAGGTAGTCGCTCTGCCCGAAGAGGTTGAAGAGGCGGCGGCTCGCCCGGGGCATGTTCGTCAGCAGCCGCAGGTAGCCCTCCGGCTGGTGCAGCCGGGCGAGGAAGTCCGAGAAGTGCAGCAGCGCCTGGTCGGGGTCCGGCGTCTGCGCCAGCTCCGAGAGCAGGTGCACCGCCGCGAGCCCCGAGCCCCCATCCACGAAGGGGGAGTGGGGCACCCGCGCCAGTCGCTCCAGCTCGGCCAGGGCCCGCTCCGGGTTCTCGAAGCCTCGCTGGTTCAGCGCCGCCTGACGCTCGTCCGGCGGCAGGTCCGGATCCAGCGCCAGGGCCAGCAGGGGCTCGTCGGGGACCTCGCCCCGCGCCGTCTGGCCCAGCAGCGTGTGGAAGGCTCCCTGCACGTAGTTGCGGTGTCGCTCCAGTTGAACGCGGAAGGTGTCCCAGTCCGGGCAGCCCAGCGAGGTGGCCAGCCGGCGGCGCTCGCGCTCGCCCGTGGGCAACGCCTGCGTCTGCCGCTCCTCCAGCATCTGGAGCCGGTTCTCCACCCGCCGCAGGAAGACGTAGGCCTCCTCCAGCGCGTCCGCGTCCGGCCCCGAGACGAAGCCCGCCCGCTCCAGCTTGCGCAGGGCCCGCATCGTCCTCGGCTCGCGCAGGGTGGCGTCCTTGCCTCCCTGCAACAGTTGGAGCGCGTTGACGAAGAACTCCACCTCGCGGATTCCTCCGGGCCCGAGCTTCACGTCCTCCGCGCTCGCCTTGCCGCGCAGGTCGATCTGCGCCTTCATGTCCCGCAGGCCGTCCACCGCGGACAGGTCCAGGCTGCGCCGCCAGATGAACGGGCCCAGCTCGCTCAGCAGCTCCTCCGCCAGCCTCGCGTCTCCGCCCACCACCCGCGCCTTGAGGAGCGCCGCCCGCTCCCACATGCGCCCGAACGACTCGTAGTACGACAGGGACGCCGCCAGCGAGAGCACCATGGCGCCCGCTCGCCCCTGCGGTCTCAGGTTCAGGTCCACCCGGTAGCAGAAGCCCTCCGCCGTCACCTTCGTGAGGGCCTGCGTCACCACCTCGCCCAGCCGGGTGAAGTACTGCACGTTGGGGAGGGAGCCTCCGGTGCCTCCCGTGGTGTGTCCGTCTCCCCGGTACAGGTAGATGAGGTCCACGTCCGAGCTGAAGTTGAGGTCCTCTCCCCCCAGCTTGCCCATGCCCAGGATGCAGAAGCCCGGGGGGTCCGGCGTGCCGTACTTCGCTCCCAGCGAGCGCTCCGCCCAGGCCAGGGCCGCTGCGATGAGCGCCTCCGCCAGCGCGGCGTGCTCGCGGCCCAGCTCCGCCATCGGGGCTCGCAGCACCACGTCGCGGACCATGAGCCGCAGGAATTCGCGGTACTTGTAGCGGCGCAGGCGGCGCTGGAGTCCCTCCGTGTCCGTCGGCGCCGTGCGACGCGTCGTGGCCAGGGCCTCGCAGCGGTACTGCTCCTTCGATTTCTCCCGCGTCAGCGTTCGCGAGCCCGCGAGCCCGCGAAGCAGCCCGGGTCTCGTGGCCAGCAGGCGCGGGACGATGGTGCTCGCGTGGAAGACCGCCGGCAGCCAGTCCAACAGGCGCGTCAGGGTGGGCTCGGGGAGCCCTTGGAGTCCTTCGCGGATTCGATCGAAGGCCGCGATGATTTCACTCGGCTCCGAGGTCTGCTTCGCCGCTTCGTGGATACGCCAGGCCGCCGGGGCGCCGAGGACGCTCGCCAGTGCGGTGAGCTCCTTGGCGGCTCGCTTCGGGTTCTCGAAACCCTCCGCGCCCAGTGTCTCCTCGGTCCAGGTCACGAGTTCAGGCTTGGGCGATCTCGGCGAGGTTGTTCTTCGCCTTCTCGATGTCCCCCTCGTGCTTCAGCACCAGGTTCAACGTCGCCGCCACCATGTCCGCCGTCAGCGACTCCGCGTTCAGCAGCGCCAGGCTCTGCACCCAGTCCAGCGTCTCGCTGATCGACGGCGCCTTCTTCAGGTCCAGCTTCCGGATCGCCGCCACGGCCTCCACCACCTGCTCCGCCAGCGTCTGCGACACCTCTGGCATCCGCTTCCGGATGATCCGCAGCTCCCTCTCACGATCCGGAAAGTCGATGTGCAGGTGCAGGCACCGCCGCTTCAGCGCGTCCGACAGCTCCCGCGCGTTGTTCGACGTCAGCACCACCCGCGGGATGTGCTTCGCCTTGAATGTCCCCAGCTCGGGAATCGTCACCGCGTTGTCCGACAGCACCTCCAGCAGGAAGGCCTCGAACTCCGGATCCGCCTTGTCGATCTCATCCACCAGCAGCACCGCCGGCCGCTCCGACAGGAGCGAGCGCAGCACCGGCCTCGGCAGCAGGAAGCGCTCCGAGAAGAACACCGCGTCGCTCGTCGCCAGCCGATCCGCCGCCTCGCTCAGCGTCGCCGTCCCCTGCACCATCTCCCCGATCTTGTCCTTCAGGAGCTGGGTGTAGAGCAGCTGCTTGGCGTACTCCCACTCGTAGAGCGCCTTGGCCTCGTCCAGTCCCTCGTAGCACTGGAGGCGGATGAACTCCCGACCCAGGGCCTGCGCCAGCGCCTTGGCCAGCTCCGTCTTGCCCACCCCCGCCGGGCCCTCCACCAGGATGGGCTTCTCCATCCGATCCGCCAGGAAGCTCACGGTGGCGATCTCCGGGGAGGGCAGGTAGCCCACCTGCTCGAGACGCTTCAGCGCGTCCTCCACACTGCTCAAGGAGTGCGATTCGGTCGTAGGGGAGGGGGCGTTCACGCTTCTCAACTTAACCGAAGGGTTTTCAGGCCACTGCGGCAAAAATGCCAGACTTGCGGCCTTTCCCCCGCGCTCGCGTCGCCTGCCCTCCGTGCAAGTGGCCGGAACAACTTGCGAAAAAGTTTCCACACTGTGGGCACACAACGTGCAATACGGCCCCGCGTTCTGTCTGCGGAGGCGGCGGTCATGTCCTGGTTGTGGCGGATGTTGCTGGTGGTGACGGTGGCCCTGGTGCCGGGGGCTTTCGTTCTGCTGGTGGCCTACGTTGCCTCACGGACCTTCTGGTCGCGCTGGCGATCGGCTCAAGTCCAGTCCCGGACCCAGGGCACCCCGGTCTCCCTCCGGGCCATCATCTCCACCGTCGAACTCAAGGAGCTCGTTCGAGAGGCGCGCGCCGCGCTGTAGGCGCTGGTCGCACACGCTTCTCCAGCCGCGCGAGGCCCTGAGGCCACGCGCGGCCGGTCACCCTCACTACTTGTCCAGCTCGTCGACGAGCGAGGTCCAGTCGCTCTCGTCGTTGGCGCCAGCGGGCGCCGTGGGGATCTGCATGACCACGGTGCGCTCGGGGCCTTCCTCGTCCTCGCCGAAGACGGGAGGAGGAGCGGCCGCGGCGGGCTTCTTCGCCACGGTGTTCTTCGCCCCCGGACGAGCCGCGGCCGGGCGGGCCGCGGCGGGCGCGATGGTGGAGACCTGCGTCGTGGTGGCGATGTTCTCCTCCTCCTCCACCGGGGGCGCGGGCTTGGCGGACGACTTCGCGACCGGGGTGCCAGGGGAGGAGGGGGCCTTCGTCTTGTAGCGGGCCAGCTCCAGCTCGGCGACCTTGAGCGCCTTGCTCTTCTCCTGCACCGACTGCTGCAGGCGGGCGATCTCCTGGGCCTTCAGGGTCTCGCGGCGCTCCAGCTCCGCCTTCTGGCGGGCGCCGAGCTCCTCGATCTCCTTCTGCTGCCGGGCCTCCAGCTCCTTGCGCTCCTTGGCGAGCGAGGTGAGCTTCGTCGCGGCCTCCTGGAGCTTTGTCTCGGCGACCGTCAGCTTCGCGGCGGCATCCTTCTCCGCGCGAGCCTTGGCTCCGGCCGCGTTCTCCACGGCCATCTCCAGCTCCTGGATCTTCTTCGCCCGGGCGGCGAGCTGCGCCTGGACTTCCTTGAGCTTCGCGTCGGACTCGGAGGCGCGGGCCTGGGCGTCCTGGGTGAGCTGGGCGACCTGGGCCTCGGCGCGAGCCAGCCGTGTGGACAGCTCGTCCGCGGCACGCTTCGCCTCGGCGCGCTCGCGGGCCTGGGCCTGCTGGAGCGCCTGCATCTGCGTCTGGGCCTCTCCGAGCTGACCGGCCAGCCCGTCGCGCTCGGACTGGAGCTTCGTCTGGGCGTTGCCCGCGACACGCAGCTGTTCCTCACGCGCGGCGAGGTTCTTGCGCGTGGTGTCCAGCTCGGAGTTGAGGGCGGCGGCCTGCTTCTGGAGTTCGTCCTGCTGACGCCTGGCCTGTTCCGCGTCCTGCTGGCGGCGGGTGTCGAGCTGCTTGAGCTGCTCGGTCTTCGCGGCCACCTCGCGGCTGAGGGCCTCGCGCTGACGCTCCTTCTCCTGCGTCACCGCGGAGAGCTTCTCGAGCGTGTCCGACAGCTCCTGGCCCTTGGCGGCGCCATCCTTCTCCAGGAAGTCGATGCGGCGCTGCGACTCGGCGGTGAGCGTGTTGAAGCGCTCCTCCAGCCGGTGGTGCTGGTCCTCGGAGTGGGAGAGCTGCGAGCCGAGCTGGGTGACCTCGGCGACGCGGCTGCCCAGCTCCTGCTTGGTGAGGAAGAGCTGCTCCTCCAGGTCCTGGTTCTGCTCGCGCGTCTGGGCGAGCTGGGACTCCAGGTCCGCCTGGGTGGCGGAGGCCTGCTGCTGGGTCTGCGCGTGGGCGGTCTGCTCGCTGGCGAGCGCCTCGCGCGTGGCGGCGAGGTCTCCCTGCGTCTCGGACAGCGCGTTGCGCGTCTGGCCGAGCTGCTCGGAGAGCTCCTCCTCCATGGCGGCCTTGAGGGCCTCGGTCTCGTTCAGCACGCCCGTGACGCGGCCGATCTCCGCGTGAGCGGCACGCAGCTCGCTCTCGCGCTCGGTGCGCTCCTGGACGGTGCGGGCGAGCTCCTCGCGGGTCTGCTGGAGGACGCCCTTGGTCTCGGCCAGTTCGGTGCTCAGCTCGTCGCGCTGGGCCGTGGTGGTCTCAAGCTGCTCCTGCGTCTGCTCGAGCTGGCCCTGCGTGGTGACGAGGGTGCTCTGCGTGTCGGCGAGCGTCTGGGAGGTGGCCTCCAACTCGCCGCGGGTGCTGGCCAGCGACTCCTCGGTGCGCGACAGCAGGCCCTGGGTGTCGGTGAGGGTGGACTGCGTCTCGGAGAGGGTGTTCTGCGTCTCCGACAGGGTCTGTGAGGTGGCCTCCAGCTCGCCACGGGTGGTGGCGAGGGCCTCCTCCGTCGCGGACAGCCGGCCCTGGGTGTCGGCGAGCGTCTGGGAGGTGGCCTCCAGCTCACCGCGGGTGCTCGACAGCGACTCCTCGGTCTGGGCGAGCCGGTCCTGGGTGTCGGTGAGGGTGGCCTGGGTCTCGGCCAGCGTCTGGGAGGTGGCCTCCAGCTCGCCGCGCGTGGTGGCGAGGGTCTCCTCGGTGGCGGAGAGCCGGCCCTGTGTATCGGACAGGGTGGTCTGCGTCTCGGAGAGGGTGGCCTGGGTCTCGGCCAGCGTCTGGGAGGTGGCCTCCAGCTCGCCGCGCGTGGTGGCGAGGGTCTCCTCGGT
>NZ_DASVWK010000867.1:0-6306 GCF_036389735.1 Archangium sp.
TCGCGCATCCGCACCCGGGCGTAGCCCTCCTCCAGGGTGAGCACTTCCGGGCGGATGGTGCCGGTGTAGGGGGCGAGGTTGCCGAGGATCCGCCCCATCAGGACTCCGCCGCCGGGCGCGTGGCGCAGCACGCCCCACGCACGGCGCAGGGTCTCGGACGAGGCGAGGTTGGAGAGGGACTTGGTCAGGCTGGAGAGCGTGGGCATGGCTCCGGGGACATAGCACTCCCACGCCCCGCCCGGGTGCCGGTCGCGCACCTCACACGATGTAGTTGGCGACGCCCCCGTCCACGCGCAGCGCGGCGCCGGTGGTGGCCGAGGCGCGCGGGCTGCACAGGTAGACGGCGAGGTGGGCCACCTCCTCGGGAGTGGCGAAGCGGCGGATGAGCGAGGTGGGGCGCTCGAAGCGGAAGAAGTCGGCCTCCACCTGCTGGAACGTCTTGCCGTTGGCCTTGGCGAGGCTCTGGACGAACTCCTGCACGCCCTCGGTCCGCGTGGGGCCGGGCAGCACGGAGTTCACCGTCACCCCCGTCTCCGCCAGCTCGATGGCCAGCCCGCGCGAGACGCTGAGCTGGGCCGTCTTGGTCATCCCGTAGTGGATCATCTCCTTGGGGATGTGGAGGGCCGACTCACTGGAGATGAAGAGGATGCGGCCCCAGCGGCGCTCGCGCATGCCGGGCGCGTAGTGGCGGGAGAAGCGCACGCCGCTCAGCACGTTGGTTTCGAAGAAGCGCATCCAGTCGGAGTCCGGAATCTCGAAGAACGGCTTGGGCTCGAAGATGCCGAGGTTGTTCACGAGAATGTCCACCGAGGGAACGCGGGCGAACACCGCCTGGGCGCC
Organism: Archangium sp.; assembly: GCF_036389735.1. Taxonomy (GTDB): domain Bacteria; phylum Myxococcota; class Myxococcia; order Myxococcales; family Myxococcaceae; genus Archangium. The sequence continues at coordinate 841 of NZ_DASVWK010000867.1, forward strand.
CTCGGCCGTGCTGGCATCGATGGCCACGCCCTCCACCTGGGCGCCGGGGACCTCCTGGCGGATGCGGGCCATGGCGCGGTCCACCGATTCGGCCTTGCGGCCATTGATGATCACGCTGGCCCCTTCCGCGGCCAGCCCCCGGGCGATGGCGAAGCCGATGCCGAAGGTGGAGCCGGTGATGAGGGCGCGGCGATTGCGAAGCTCGAGATCCATGTCGATTGCCTCCGAGAAAGAAGCGCTAGACTGCCGCGCGCCCAGGAGCCTCGTATGTCCGCTCTATTTCCGCGTTCTCCAGTGAGCATCGCGCTCGGTGCCATGGTCATCAACCTGCTGCGCTACGCGCTGATCGCCGTCCCGGCGTTCGTGCTCTTCCATAAGTGGACGCCCAAGCGCGTGGTGTCGCGCCGGCTCGGACCGGGCCCGGTCAGCAACAAGCAGGCCCGCCGGGAGTTCTTCTATTCGATGCTGTCGCTGGGCATCTTCGGGCTGGTGGGCGTGCTGATGTACGCGCTCTCCCGGGCCGGGCTGTCACGGCTCTACAGCGACGATCGCCATGGCCCCGTGTGGTTCGTCCTGTCCATTCCGGTGATGCTCGTCGTCCACGACACGTACTTCTACTGGACGCACCGCTTCATGCACTGGAAGCGCGTCTTCAAACGGTTTCACCGGGTCCACCACCTGTCGCACGACCCCTCGCCGCTCGCGGCCTATGCCTTCCACCCGCTGGAGGCCATCATCGAGGCCGGCATCGCGCCCGTCATCGCGCTGACCCTGCCCGTGCACCGCGACGCGTTCATCATCTTCCTGACCCTCTCCCTGGTCATCAACGTGATGGGACACCTCGGCTTCGAGCTGTACCCGCGAGGCTTCCTGCGCTCGCCGCTCGGGTGGATCTTCAACACGACGACCCACCACCACCAGCACCACCGCAAGACGAACTGGAACTTCGGCCTCTACTTCAACGTGTGGGACCGGCTCCTGGGCACCAACCACCCCGAGTACGCCTCGGCGTACTCGGCCATCACCGAGGGACCGGACAAGGCCGAGGACGCTCTGGCCGCCGTGCCTCCAGGGAGTCATTCGTCCAGCTAGGGGGTTGGGTGCCTGCTCACCGGACGTCCCCGGCCCACCCCTGGTCACGCTCCTCGCGGTGCCTAGCTTCCAGAAGACAACTGAACGCGCTTTCAGAAAGCGCGGTTCGGATGCTTCCACGAGAGGACCCAGACCATGGCACGTACACGCAAGGCGCCCCGGACCAGCAGCGGACGGGAGGCGCTCCGCAAGAACGGGATGATGACGCACCTGCTGGACTCGCTCGATGAGGGGAAGGACATCGGCCACTTCGGCCGGCTCGTCTTCGCGATGGTGGCGCGGCACTTCCTCGACGACGAGGAGCTGCGCGAGACGCTCCTTCAGGACCCGGCCTGCGACGAGCACCAGGCGACCTCACTCATCGAGCAGGTGAAGGCCCGGGACTACAGCCCGCCCCGGCGCGAGAAGGTGCTCCAGTTCCAGGCGCAGCAGGACTTCCCCATCTGCCCCAACCCGGATGATCCGGACGCCTGCAACGTCTACAAGGACCTCCAGTTCCCGGAGAGTGTCTACGAGCACATCAGCGGCTACCGGGAGCAGAAGGCCCACGTGCACGAGGACGAATCGCCCGCGGCCCAGGGCTGAGCGTCAGGAGCGCGGCAGCGGGGGGAGGTGCTCCAGCAGGCGGCCCAGGTCCGGCTGGAGCTCATCGGGGGTGGCGGTGGCGAGCAACTCGGCGTCGTGGTTGCCCCAGGTGACGGCGTAGGTGCGCAGCCCCGCGGCCCGGCCGGCCTGGATGTCGTGGGTGGTGTCGCCCACCATCCACAGGCCCTCGGCGCGGCCCAGGCCGCCCAGGGCCCGGTGGATGACGTCCGGCGCGGGCTTGTGCGGGAAGCCATCGGTGCCCTGCACGTAGTCCACGGCGGGCATCATCCCGAGCGCCTCGACGAAGCGCCGGGCCATGTCGGTGCGCTTGGTGGTGGCGATGGCCAGCTTGTAGCCCCGCTCCCGCAGGGTGCGCAGCAGCTCGACGACGCCGGGGTAGGGGCGCGAGCGGTTGACGAAGTTGCGCGCGTAGTGCTCGCGGTAGATGACGCACAGGGACGCCGCATGCGCGGGCACGAAGTGCGCGTACATGGCCTCGAGGGGATGACCGATGAGCGGGCGCACCTCCTCGTCCGTGGGCGCGGGCAGCCCCATGCTCACGAAGCCGTACTGGAAGCTGGCGATGATGTCCGGCAGCGAGTCCACCAGCGTGCCGTCGAGGTCGAAGACGATCGTCTTATGCGGGGGCGTCATGGGAGCGTGCCCCGACGTGTATCACTGTGTTATCAGCGGCGCCCATGCCGTCGAAACGCGTCCTGGCCCTCGCGACCCTGCTCTTCGCTTTCCTGGCCGCTGGCTGGCAGCGCGCCCGGGCCGTGGAGCGGCTCCCCCCGGACTTCGATGAGCTCGTCTACCTCCCCGTGGCCTACCGTTACGCGGGGATGATGTCCGGCGGCCAGTGGAGCGAGGTGGCCGCCTACCGGGAGAACTTCGAGCACCCGCCGATGGTGAAGCTGTTGTTCGCCTCGGAGCTGCTGGCCAGCGGCACACCGGAGCCCGAGTGGAAGACGGTGCGCGTGGGCCGGCCCATCCCGGAGCCCGCCGTGCCCGCCTTCCGGCTGACCCGCTGGCTGTCCGGGGTGGCGGGCATCCTCCAGGTGGTGCTCACCGGGCTGGTGCACCCGGTGGGGGGGCTGCTGCTCGCCTTCGACTCCTACCACGCGAAGTACACCTCCCAGGCCTACCTGGAGGGCGTGCCGGGCCTCTTCGCCGTCCTCTCCGTGCTGGCCTTCGAGCGCGCCCGCCGGGCCGCGGCGGGGCAGGGGGCTGCCTTCCAACTCGGGCCGCTGGCGCTGTCCGGGGTGTTGCTCGGCCTCGCGGGCGCGGGCAAGTACCCGTACGCCATGGTGGTCGGGCTGGCGCTCCTCCCGTTCCTGGTCCGCCATGGACGCACGTCGGGCAGGGTATGGGCCACGTTCCTCCTCCCAGCGGGGGTGATGTTCGTGCTCGCGCACCCGGCGCTGTGGCCGGACCCGCCGGGGCTCTTGTGGGAGTCCCTCACGTTCCATTGGCGCTACTCGCACAGCGAACACGTGGTGCGCTCGGCCCTGCCCTGGTACCAGCCGCTCTACCACCTGACGCACGCGACGCCCACGCGGTGGCACGCGGGCGTCTTCGCCACCGGGGCCACGACGTGGGTGCTGCTGCCGCTGGCCGTCATCGGCGCGCCGGCCACGCTGCGCCAGCGCCCCGTGTGGGCCTCCTGGGCCGCCGTGGGACTGGTGTTCCTGGTGCTCTGGCCCACCAAATGGGCCCAGTACCTGCTGCTCGTGCTGCCCGCGCTCTGCGTCTGTGCCGGGATGGGCGTGAGCACACTCTACGGGCTCGCTATCCGGCGGACCGTGGCGGGAGGCGTGGCAGACGGACGGTGAACGTCGTGCCCTCGCCCTCGGTGGACGTCACATCGAGGGTGCCGCCATGGGCCTGGACGATGCGGTCCACGATGTAGAGACCCAGGCCCACGCTGCGTCCGGCCTTGTCCCCCTGTGAGGAGGCGCGCTGCATCGGTTGGAAGAGGCGCCCCAGCGCCTCGGGCGGGATGGGGGCGCCCCCGTTGTGCACCTCCAACGCCACCTGGTCGCCGTCCCCCCGCGTGCGCACGCTCACGGGCGTGCCCGGCGGGCTGTACTTCAGGGCGTTGGAGGCGAGGTTCGTCACCACCTGGGCCATCCGGTCGGCATCCCACGCCCCCTGGCCATCGCCTTGAGCCGTCACCGTGATGTCGCGCTCGGGGAAGTTCGCCTGCACCTCCTCCATCACCAGCCCGGTCAAGGCGTGCAGGTCGAGCGGCCTGGGCTCCACCGGGATGCCACCGCCCAGGCGCGCCTGGGTGAAGTCGAGCAGGTCCTTCACCATGCGCACGGCGCGCTCGGCCGAGGACTGGATGCGTGTGACGGCCTTGGTGCTGCGCTCGTCCAGATCCTCGCGCCGGGCGAGGGCCGTGGTCCCAAGGAGGATGGCGCTCAAGGGGTTTTTCAGGTCGTGGCTGACGATGCCGATGAGCTGCTGCTCGAAATCCGAGCGCTCCTGCTGCACCTCGGCGAAACGCTCGGCCTCCTGGCGTGCGCGCACCAAGGCCGTCACCTCCTGCCCGAGGGTGAGGACGGCCTCCACGCCGCCGTCCGGCCCGCGCACCGGCTGGTAGACGAAGTGGAAATAGCCGTCGTCCAGCTTGCCGTCAGAGTGCCGGTTCCAGCGGATGGGCACCTCCCGGCCGATGTAGGGCTCTCCGGTCCGCATCACCCGATCGAGGAGGGCGACGAAGCTCTGGCCGCGCACCTCCGGCAGTGCCTCCAGCAGGGGCTTGCCCAGGATGTCCCTGTCGCCGGCGAGGGCGCGGTAGAGGGGGTTGGCCATCTGGATGATGAAGTCCGGGCCGTGAAAGAGGGCGACGCCGAGCGCCGGCTGTGTCGCGATCGCCTCGAGCAACTCCTCCCGCTGGGCCTCCGCCGTCTTGCGCGCGGTGACGTCGAAGCCCGTGCCCCAGAAGCGCACGGCCTTGCCGTCCGGGCCAAAGCGCGCCTGCCCACGGGCTTCCACCCAGCGCCTGGAGCCGTTCGAAAGGGCGGCGGTGCGGTACTCCGCGTGGTAGTGCCCACCGTCCCTCCCCGCGAGGGCCTCGGCGACGGCCCGGGCCACGCGCGAGCGGTCCTCGGGGTGAACGAGGGCCAGGAACTCCTCCAGGGTGAAGGGCTCGTCGGGCGCGAGACCGAACAGCTCCCGGCAGCGCGCGTCCGCCACCACCTCCTGGGTGGACAGGTTCAGCTCCCAGGTGCCGATACCCGAGGCTTCCACCACCCGGCTCAGGCGCTCCTCGCTCTCGTGCAGCGCCCGCGTCGCGGCCTCGGCTTGCCGCAAGGCCCTGAGCGCCACGCGGTCCTCTTCCCCGCGCTGGGTGAGGCGCACCACCTCCGTCACGTCTTCCACCTGGTGCAGGAGGTAGCGCACCTTGCCCTCGGGCGAGAGGATGGGCGTGTTGACGGGGCTCCAGTAGCGCTCCTCGAAGCCGCCGCCTTCCGTCTCGGGCCGGGGGATGTCGTACTTCTGCACCGGCATGGTGTCCGGTGTTTTCGTGGCGAGCGCGCGCAAGAGGGACGCGCGCAGGTTGCCCACACCCGTGGCATGCGGGTCCTCGGGGTTGTCGGGGAAGGCGTCGAAGAGGGGGCGGCCGTAGAGGGACTCCCGCACGGTCCGGGTGGCGCGCAGGAGCGCGTCGCTTGCCGCCACGATGGTGAAGTCCGCGTCCGGCAGGACGACGAGGCACATGGCCGGGCTCTGCTCGAAGAGCAGTTTGAACTCGGGCGAAAAGTCCTGGGTCTCGCGCTTCAC